>JABMOS010000114.1 GCA_013203185.1 Fidelibacterota bacterium
AAAAAGAAACAGGGACAACTAAAATCCGGAAGCGGGGGAATACGACCAGACCGATGTCCCTGTAAAATCATGATAAAAATAGTAGTCAATAGGGCACATGTCAATGATTTATATTGAAATATTTGCAGGAAATTTGCAATAACTTCAATTGGATCTGAAGAAGCTTATTTTTATCCTTAGAAATCCAAAATACACGCGTGAATCTTGTTGGGGGGGTGGGGAGGTATACCAAAGTATTGCAATGCCTTAGCCATCCCTTGGAGATATGCACTGGCTATATTTTCTCTTTAGTTTGGATTCAATTCAGAGGAATTATCCGGCTTAAGGATTGAAAAGATATATACGGCCACAAACGCAATGATAAATGCTGAGAATCGTACAGTCACCCAACCACCAAATAAATCTATTATTGTAAATAGAGTTCCTGAAATCATTCCTGCTATAACCCCAGTTTTACTGATTCCCTTCCACCATAAGGTCAGCAGCAGGGCTGGTCCAAAAGAGGCTCCTAAACCACCCCATGCATAACTTACCATTTCAAATACCAGAGCTGTTGATTGCCAGGCGAGATAAAAGGCTAACACTCCAATGAGGATAGTGAGCACACGTCCAATAGCCAGCAAATCGAAGCGATTCTTTAACTGCTGAAAGAAATTCCCGATGAGATCCTCTGTAAGGACTGTGGTTGAGACCAGGAGTTGGCTATCTGCCGTTGACATCATGGCAGCTATGGCTCCAGATATAAATATTCCTGCTATCCAGGGATGCAAAAGATTCTGCGCCATGATGGGCATTAATTTTTCTGGATCACTCAGGGATGCGACACCTGTTAGCACCTGACCATCATAGCTCATGCTGCCTGCCTGGAGTAAATAATATCCAGTGAGACCAATCAACAGGCTGCCAAAAAAGGCAGGCACCGCCCATGAAATGGCGATGCGGCGGCTGATCTTAATATTGGAGGCCTTATCAATGGCCATAAAGCGCGTGACGAGATGAGGTTGACCCATATAACCCAATCCCCAGCTGAGCCCGCCTATGGCGGCTGCCAGAGCCGCCATGCCCGCCTGGCCTGCGAAAAGGTTACTCGCATCAAATTGGAATTCTACAGTGGGAATGGCATTGATTTCGATAAATGCAACCAAAGGTAAAATGACCAGGGTGCCAATCATGATTATACCCTGCACCATATCCGTCCAGGCTACGGCAAGGAATCCACCCATCAATGTGTAAAAAACAATAATAACAGCTCCTATGAGCATGCCTTCCATGTGCGTCACACCAAAAGTGACGTTCAATACTTTTCCAGCACCAGAAAATTGGGCTGCCACATAAAATGTGAAAAAGAAGGTAATGATAAGTGAGGCTAAAATTCTGAGAATACCTCGTTCATCCCTGAATCGTTTTGCGAAAAGCTCAGGCAAAGTCAGGGCACTGTATTCTTCAGTTGCTTCTCTCAGGCGCTTCGCAATAAAAAACCAGGAAAAAGTGATTCCTGAGATACAGCCTACCACGGTCCACATTTCCAATAATCCAGCCACCAGCGCAGCCCCGGGCAGGCCCAGAATTAACCAGGCAGATTCGCCGGAAGCCCTTTCAGAAAATGCAATTACCCAGGGACCAAGACGTTGCCCTCCCAGTGCGAAATCTTTCATGGATTTTGTAAGATGAGCTGTATAAAAACCAACGCCGAGGATGAGTATGAGATAAAGTATAAAACCTAGAGTAACAGGGTCCATGAAGGTGTTCCTTTAGATAAGCGAAATTTGATGAGCAACGTGGAGCAAGGTAAAACAAACTATGATACTGGGGAACATATTTTCTGGAGTGCAAAGGTTTGGAAGTCAGATATCAATAGACCATAAAAGGATTATTAGCCTCGTGAAAATTGACTAAATTCGAGCCTAAATGAACAACCTAATAACCAGTAAAATATGGCAACAGAGTTTAATCCTTCTTCTCATAGTTGTGACATCTGGATTGGGGCAGGTAGATAGTCTATCTGTTTATCCTGAATTTGACAGTCAGTTATTAAAACTGAAGGTGCCTGATGCGTTTCAGCGAAGTAGTCTGAAGCTTGAGGTATTCTCTGATTCATCATGGCAACTTTATCGAGGTAATGAAGTTTTAAACTTTTCGCAATCCTTGAAATTGCTGGGTCAGGAGAGTGTTCTTCATGAATATGAATCCCATCTGGTAAAAGAATCTAAATTTTTGAAAGATTTTCGATCTAGACGCGTATTCGCCTTGGTTAGTTCAATTGGGGGCGCTGCCTACCTCTCATTTATTTGGAGTCAGGGTTGGATCTATCAAATACCCGGCTATGCCGCCATAGTTATTGGAGGTGTACGCTATTATGAAAGCCGTCAGTTTGAAATTCAAGCACTGAGAGAACAGTATTATCTTCAAACTCTGATAAGTCCTGCGCGAGTCCAGACTTTGGTGGACGACTATAATTTCCAACTCTATCAATATTTATCCACCGCCGGAATTCAGTTCAGTGATAACTAAATTAATTATATCCATCACCCTTTTGCTTGGCGCATTTCCGCTAGCACAGGCATTCGAAATTTATCACAATCCACCAGAACATTTTCTTCAGGGGGTACCTGGCCAACTGGAAGTTATTTTGCCATACTATTTGAATGAACCTGATTTTGTTAAGCTTTTTATCAGGGAGCAGGGCCAGGATGTTTACCAGGAGCTGACATTTTACGATGAAAGCGGTGCATGGTACTGCGATATCCCTGCTGCGTACATGAATGGTGATAGCCTGAGCTATTACATTGGGGCTTCATTTGGACCTGCAGGTCTTGCTGCATTTCCAGCAGAAAATCCCGAGAGCAATCCCTTGACTGTTCCACTACTGAAATTTATTACAAAAAACCGAAAGTTTGAGCCCACGCTCATTCAGGATGTTCTCGTGGATTATTCAGTGACTCCCTGGAAGCCGAAGCCTGCCAGACGGTCTAATAATTTCCCCGTTATATATATACCCAAAGCCAACAAAGCATTTATCGAGAGCGGCTACATAAAAATTATTGGAAATGAACAAGCATCAATAGAGGATTTGCTACGCTCAATGTTGTACCTTTGCCTTCAGGAAAATGCGGATGCCATTACCAACCTCCGGTATTCGCTTCTCTCGACAAAAGAGGGGATGGAGTCGGTGGAAGGGCATATAGAATTAGAAGGCGTTTACTTAAGAAGGCCTCCCAGGAATTGATGAAATCCTAAGATGTAATATTTGCCTGAAGCGACGATTCATTCTAGTTTAGTACCCTATGTCATTATGTTAGCTATGACATGACATTTGATAAAGAATAATATCACAGGAGTGCAGAATGCCGAGAAAAGACGAAAAACCTCAAGACTCTAAGAGCGTCGAAGAACCTGTTGATTTTGATAATTCAGAAAGTCGTATGACCTTTTTGAAGGGTCAGCTAAATGACATGCTGGATGGCATCAATAATGTCTACGGACAAGATCTTATGGACGAACTCCTCAAACGTCTGGAAAAGACAGTTGAAGATTTCAATGGTGAAGTCAGCGGTCTTATTGGTAAACTCAAAGCGGGCAAAATATTTGAAGAAGATGCTCCAGAAGAGAAAGTTGAAGCCACAGAATCAGCTGAAGAAAATGATCCAGAAGGTGATGAAGAATCTCCTGAGAAGTCTTTCGAAGAACAAGAGGAAGAAGACTCAGATATTATCGCCCGGATGCGGAAACGCATTACTCACGACTAATTCTAACATACCTCAGTGTCGACCAGGAATTCATTACCCCCAAACCCTAAAGAGATTGGGGATAGAATTGTACACAATCTTGATCGAGTCCGTGGGTTCCTCAAAATACTTCAGGATGAAATTCGTGATCCTCAAAAAACTGGTCATGCCGGAGATCGACAAATCTGGCAAAAGCATTCCGAAAAGCTGGATGACAATCTGTCTGAACTAAGAGACATTATTACTGGAATAAGTAAGGACAATAACTCATGACTGCATCGATGAGTGACATTGCCAAGCTGATTAAATCCTTCGATACTGAACTTCGAAAAGAGCTATCTACCTCAAGGTCAGGTCTCTTTCGTAATGACAAAGGTGATCTATTTATTCGAGCTAATGTGCCACTGGGTCAGAGTTATCCAGACGAAGTCATTGGCATATTCGCCGATCCAGCTGATTTAGATTTTTATTACAAAATATACTTGATGGAAGAAGACTGAAATCCTTTCGGTACTGATTGGATTGGATTTTGCATTGGGGATAGCAATTCAAAATATGGGATCATATTTTGGTAGATATTTAATGCACGATGGAGTGAGGAGTAAAATATGGCTGATAAAATAGTCCGCGTACCAAAGGCAGTGAACGAGCCCATTTTGGATTATAAACCTGGTTCTCAGGAAAAAACTGATTTATTAAGCATACTCAATAAAATGAAGTCAGAAGTTGTGGAAATCCCTGTCATCGTTGGTGGCAAGGAAATATTCACAGGAGAAACATCTACCAATGTGATGCCGCACAACCACAAGCACGTATTGGCGAATTATCACATGGCTGGGAGTAAAGAGATTGCTCAAGCTATTGAAGCCTCCCAGAAAGCCTGGAAAACATGGTCTGTTATGCCCTGGGAATCCCGGGTGGCTATCTTTAAAAAGATGGCAGTTTTATTGGCTGGACCATATCGGCACATAATCAATGCTGCCACCATGCTTGGACAATCGAAGAATGCCTTCCAGGCAGAGATCGATGCAGCCTGTGAATTGATTGACTTCTTTAATTTCAATGCAGAATATTTGCAGGAAATATATGCCCAGCAACCTGGCGTGTCTCCTGAAGGAATGTGGAACCAGGTTGAGCATCGCCCCCTTGAGGGCTTTGTGTTTGCAGTAACACCATTCAATTTTACATCCATCGCCGGGAATTTACCCACCGCTCCTGCATTGATGGGGAATGTGGCCCTGTGGAAACCAGCGTCTTCTGCCGTGTACTCAGGCTATTTCCTCATGAAAATGTTTGAGGAAGCCGGATTACCTGATGGTGTCATAAACTTTATCCCTGGTAAGGGTTCCGTTGTAGGTCCCCAGGTCATTGAGAGTGAACACCTCGCTGGCATTCACTTCACTGGCTCCACTGCAGTTTTTCAAAATATGTGGAAAACCATTGGCAATAATATTGCGACGTATAAAACCTATCCACGAATTGTAGGCGAGACTGGTGGCAAAGATTTCATTGTTGCCCATGAATCCACTGAAATAGACGTGCTGAGAACTGCGGTGATTCGAGGGGCTTTCGAATTTCAGGGACAGAAATGTTCTGCTGCTTCCAGGGTTTATGTGCCTCGATCTATGTGGGCTGAGTTCAAAGAAAGCTATGTCGCCGAAGTAGCAAAAATCAAAGTTGGGGACGTAGAAGATTTCGGAAATTTTATGAATGCAGTCATCGATAAGGGAGCATTCACAGATATCACTGAGTATATCGATTATGCAAGCTCACATAAGGATGCAGAAATTATTACCGGTGGTGGTTATGATGATACGGTGGGCTTTTTCATTGAGCCAACGACCATTGTTACAACGGATCCCCATTTCAGGACCATGGAGGAGGAAATCTTCGGTCCAGTGGTGACCATCTATGTCTATGATGAGACCTGGGAAGATATTCTCGATATTGTTGATGGCACGAGTCCCTATGCTCTTACGGGAGCTGTTTTGGCAAAAGATAGAGATGCTGTACAGCTAGCTCTCGAGAAATTACGGCACAGTGCTGGAAATTTTTACATTAATGACAAGCCCACAGGGGCTGTGGTTGGTCAGCAGCCTTTTGGCGGTAGTCGGGCATCTGGGACCAATGATAAAGCTGGTTCGATCTTTAATTTGGTGCGGTGGATCTCCCAACGTACTATTAAAGAGAATTTTTTACCACCCACTGAGTTTCCATATCCATTTATGGATAAAGCTTAGAACGTTACTATCCAGGCGGGTGTCAAAAACCTGCCTGGTGTAAATAACTACGTCAATGATTTAGCAATCCTTTTATGAATAATATTGAACAACTTGATATCAATGGTAGGTCTGTTTTGCATCGACCTGCACAAGATCTGACGAAGATTCGTGGGACACTTGTGCTATTGCATGGATATGGTGCAGACGAGTATGATCTCATGGGTCTTGCTTCGTATTTTGATCCTGATATCCAGGTGCTGAGTATCAGAGGAAGTGGCCAGACACCTTATGGTGGTGCTTCATGGTTTGATATTGACATGCTTTCTGATGGCAGCTTAAGATTTAATATCGATCAGGCAAAAGTAAGTACACAGGGGGTGATCGAAATAATCACTCACCTCCAAGAAACAGGACTGATTGGAGGGGATCAGATTATTCTAGCTGGATTTAGTCAGGGGGCTACAATCTCAAACCTAATCAGCTTGCAGAAGTCTGAACTACTCCGTGCATTGCTTATTATGAGTGGCAGATTACCAGAAGACATGGTCCAGCTTGCTGGAGAAACTTCAAGATTTAAGAAAATACACGTCTTTGCTGGTCATGGTACACATGATAATATCATTCCCATTGAGTATGGTCGTCAGATTGTATCCTTTTGGGACCCCATATCAGAATTGGAACATCACGAATATCCCATGGGTCATGAGATTTCCCAGATGGAGTTAGAACATATCAAAATATGGCTGGAACAAGTTCTTGCCAGGCCATAATTAGTTCCAAAATAACTGCTTAACCGCAAAGTGAGTTAATCCAGCATCACTTCCAAGGCTGTGAAGACGATGCATGATGGCAAACAATTTAAGAGTCAGAGGAGTCCAGATTTAATTAGCATTTATATTGTCACCTTTGCATATATAAGGCGTCAAAAGCTTCAGGAGGAAAAATGAAACACAAAATTATTAGCATTATATTGTTGGCAGGATTATTCATAATCTCAGGGTGTGACAAGTCTGGTATAGTAGATAGTTCACCTGTCGAGGTTTCTGGTGATGTTCAAGATGGGTATCGTCGTCTCCCTATTAGTATGAAGAATGATACCACAAAACTGGTGGTTTATCGTGGCGACTATGTAAAATTTTATATTGATGATCAAGGGCAGGCCCAGGTAGAATATCCGCTAAATATTCCAGAATTGGGCGTGAGTGCCGCGTTGAAGGACAACACCCCTGACCAACCTTTTTTTAAGATGAAAACGCCTGGGAGTTATGCATTTACAGTTGGTAATAAAGTGGGTACCATTGATGTTGTAGAGCTTCGCCAATCAAATTACAGTGAATTGAGTGCTGAAGAGGCCTGGAAATTATTGTTGAAGAATCCACCTCTACTTCTTGATGTGCGCACTAAAAATGAATATAGCAGAGGGTATATCAAAGGAGCTGTATTAATTCCACTTCAGGAACTTCAAGCCAGAGCGGGGGAATTAGAACAGTATCAGAACCAACCCATTTTGATCTACTGTGCCACAGGGAATCGTAGCACAACGGCATCAAAAATTCTCCTGGATCAGGGCTATAAAGATGTAATGAATATGCGAATGGGCATTATGGGCTGGGCCAGCAAAGGCTATAATATTCAATTTAGATAAACCGTATTCATGGTATAAAAAAAGGAGAGCATGCTCTCCTTTTTTTGTGAAATATTTAAAATGTGTTAAGCGTCGAGGCAATTCTTACATGTACCCTCAAGCTCCAGATTAATAGATTCTATCCGAAAGTTATGCTCCTCAGCAAAGGCTTTAAAGATAGATTGATCTAGCAGCTCAATATCGTACCATTTGCCACATGCTGAGCACCGGAAGTGATCATGGCGAACAATATTCCCGTCATACCTTACCATTGCCTCATCTTTTAATTTGAGAACGCGTCCACTCTCAACAAGTTGGTTCAAATTACGATAAACTGTACCCAAACTAATATTCGGGATGACTTTTCTGGTCTCCTTGTATACCCAATCAGCAGTGGGGTGGACCAGAGTGCTTTTTACTACATTAAGAATGGTTTCTCGTTGGTGACTATATCTTTGCTTAATAGGTTCCATAATGGATTAAAATTAAGCATAACAATGTAATATTCAAGCTAATAGTAATAGTTACTGTTACGTTTAATTCTTTTTATATCGCTGTAGAATGCGCCAGGCCGATGGATATTTGTTTCGAATTTGTCCCGTTTTCAGGACATGTAACCACCCCAGCCCAAAACCATTATAAACAACCAAATTGTACCCCGATGCATACTCATGCCCGTGACTTTTATTAATATGTGCCAGATAATCCAATGCTTGGTCAACTGAGAACTCAATGGTAGGTATGTTTGAGGACAAGGCCTGATTTAGTGCCAACTCGGGAGAGGGTTTTAGCAGACCATGATACACCTTGCCCATATAGAGCCCCGAACTCGTTACCCGAAGCGACCGATTAATTGAGAGATAGTCCTCATACAGCGACTTAGGAATGGCGACTCGATGTTCTTCCCGATTTAGGAAAGTATATCTATCCGGAGCATGGAGCCATCTGCGGTCCTCTGGTGATGCCAAATCTGGATACCGAATTGGTTTGTGGCTTTCTTTTCTAGGCCTGGATGGTGATTCAGCCTTCTGGAAGGCTGCAATGAAGAATCCTTCGCCTCTGGTGCGATGAGGAAAAAACCGGTATCCAGCATTATCTGGGCCACAACTGGTAACACCCCATGACTCAGGAATATCAAGTGGAAGGGGTGTTAAGCCTGATTCCTGTTGCAGCCACTTCATATTCTCCTCATTCTCAACTTCAGAATAGGTGCAGGTACTGTAAATAAGGATACCACCGCTGGAAAGTGAAGGCACAACATCAGCAAGTATCCGTTTTTGACGTCTAGAACAGAGGGTAACATTTTCTTCGGACCACGCTTCAATTGCTCCTGGATCTTTTCGCATCAACCCTTCGCCTGAACAGGGAGCATCCACCAGGATGAGGTCAAAATAATTGGATAATTTCTTGAAATATTTTGGGTCGCTCTGGGTAACGATATAATTATCACCCCCCCAGCGAGCCAGATTTTGTCGAAGTATCTTGTTCCTCGAGGTAATGATCTCATTGGCCACCAGGAGTGAGTCTTTTGAGAGAAGGGCTTGGAGGTGGGTAGCTTTACCCCCTGGAGCTGCACTAAGATCAAGGACGCGATGATCTTGTTTAAGATCGATGACTTTTTCTAATACATATTCTAGAAACATTGATGAAGCTTCCTGAACATAATAAACCCCGGCATGGAATAAAGGATCATCAGTAAATCGTGGGCGTGATTCCAAATATTTCCCAAGCCCAGACCAGGCGATTGGATCTAGATCGGAATATTGATTCGTCGGTTTCCCGGGATTCAACCGTATGGAGATTGGTGCAGGTTCACTGAGGGCAGAGTGAAAGGAGTCAAACTCCGCATCTAGCTGTTTTCGTAGCCGAGTTTCTAGGGCAAGGGGAAGTTTAACTAAGCTGTTTGTCATTGTGGAAACTAAGAGGAGAATAGTGAAATGAAATCAATAAGGGGGCATCCTGGGTACGATTCTTGACCTTCCTCTTGGCTATAAAAAATTTCCGACATATCTAATTGCAGGCACTATATTTGCAGAAGTATTAGCTTTGAGTAGTAATTGCGAAACAGCATCAATATTCTTGAGAATCAATTATTTTAGGCATTCTTTATTTTCAAGGTGGAATTATAACAAGGAGTTTTGAGCATGTCACTGTTAAAAAACAAGTTAGAGGAGATTATTCCGAAATTTCGTGAAGAAGTTGGGGAGATAAGGAAGAATCATGGGGATAAAAAGCTATGTGATGTAACCGTTGCACAAGCTTATGGCGGTATGCGAGGTGTGAAAGTTATGATCACCGAGACCTCGGCATTGGATCCTGAGGAAGGTATCCGATTTAGAGGTTTTACAATTCCAGAACTCCAGAAAAAACTACCTCACGCTCCTGAAGGTGAAGAACCTCTGCCAGAAGGACTTTTCTACCTCTTATTGACCGGCGAACTTCCAACAGAAGAAAATATCGCTGAGATCACTAAGGAATGGCAAGATCGAGGGTCACTGCCTGCCCATGTATACAAAGCCATAGATGCACTCCCAAAAGATACGCATCCCATGACCCAGTTCTCAGTAGGGATAGTAGCCCAACAAACTGAATCAATCTTTGCAGCGGAATATCGCGAGGGAATCAATAAAATTGACTACTGGAAACCTGTATATGAAGATACTATGAATCTTCTCGCACGACTTCCTGCCCTGGCTTCATATATCTATCGTCGGTCCTATAAAGATGGTAAAATTATTCCTGCCGATCCAACGCTGGATTGGGGAGGGAATTTTGCACATATGATGGGCTTTGATACAAAAATGTTCAGAGAATTAATGCGCATCTATTTGACCATTCATGCAGATCATGAAGGTGGCAATGTATCCGCTCATACGACTCACCTTGTGGGTTCGACGCTTTCTGATGTTTACTATGCACTATCAGCTGGCATGAACGGTCTTGCCGGACCGCTCCACGGTCTGGCAAATCAAGAAGTTTTACGCTGGATCATGGATGTCAAGGAGCAACTTGGTGGTGGTGTTCCCACTATGGAAGATTTGAAGAAATTTGTGTGGGACACACTGGCCTCAGGCAACGTCGTTCCTGGCTATGGTCACGCTGTTTTACGCAAAACAGATCCTCGTTATTCAGCACAGCGCGAATTTGCACTGAAACACATGCCTGACGATGAACTCTTCCAGGTCGTAAGTATGCTGTATGAAGTTGTTCCACCTATTTTATTGGAACAGGGTAAAGCAAAAAATCCCTGGCCTAATGTGGATGCTCACTCTGGCGTATTACTGGTTCACAATGGCATGCATGAGTATGATTTTTATACAGTGCTCTTCGGTGTTTCTCGTGCCATGGGTGTATTGGCATCAACGGTTTGGGATCGGGCAATTGGTCTGCCACTGGAACGCCCGAAATCATTGACTACTGAATATATCAAATCCATTTTATAGAAAGCGGGGATCAGACCGATACAAAGCCCTGGGTTACACCGGGGCTTTTATGTTTTAGTAGGATTATTCCTTGGAATGTGGACCCAAATATTATTAGGTTGACCTCCGATGAAGAATAAATTTGACGAATAATGATGTCAAATATTGCCCAAGAGGGACAATTGTGATTAACGCGGGAAAATTTCACAAATGCAGCTAATAGATACACAGGTACTCATTGTTGAAGATGAGATCGTTGTGGCCAGTGAGATAAAATTGAGACTGGAGGCGATGGGTTTTCAGGTCATCGGAATTGTGAACAATGGTAGAGATGCCATCGCTGCTGCTAAAGAGCATTATCCAGATGTCATTCTTATGGATATCACTCTCAAGGGTAAGATGAATGGTCTGGAGGCCACACGTCAGATTAGCCAGGACACTGATATCCCTGTGATCTTCATTACTGCACATACTGATACGCCTACTCTTGATTCAGCTCGCAAGACCAGCTCGCATGGGATATTTACAAAACCATTTAGTGACGATGAGTTGATGGCTGCCATACAACAAGCAACCATTTCAAAACTAATGTCTAAACATCTTGAGGCTGAGGATAGGAAAAAGGATGAAGAAGGTTTTTTGGAGAGAGAGGAAGAAATTTAAATCAACTTCCCCTTTGAGCTTCTCATAAATATTTGACCAGGCCGCCCTGGTCTTTTTCAATTATAAACCCAAATTTATAAAAATATCCAGGATGGAGAAATCCTGTGATTATCATCTTTTTCTTTGAGTTTCGCATCCGATTCACAAATTCATTCAGCAGTCCTCTGCTGACACCACCTCCTCGGTGATTGTCAGAGACGACAACCTTATCCATATATACTACATCTTCTCCTTGATCCAGATAGAAGAGGCCACCAATAACACTGCCCTTTTTATTTAAGGCTACCAGAAATTTATGTTCGTGGGTGAAATTCACATCCATGCGCGCCTTTACAAAGTGTTGCTGTAATTGGATTATTTCCTTCGGATGCATGGCCCTCCTAATTCTGAAAGAGGTGCCCTTGCTATCATGTCTGGAGATCATGATCTCGATCTCGTCCATGGCCGTAGAACGCGTAGCAATCAGTTCAATATCTTCACTTGGAGGTAATTCAGGAAAGGCTAGCCTTTTAAGGAAAAATGAGGTGTACTGGTCTAGCTCATTGGATCCAATAAACTGGCTGATTTCACTTTGAAGGCTGCCACCATCCAGAGACCTCTGACGCAAGTTACTTCCCAGTAGCTCAAGATACGCTTTAAGCATGGAATCAGAGTCAGAAAATACGGTATCCATGAAAAGTTGGACACGAGCGTCCGGGTATTCAGGCTCACTGCCCTGGATATTGTAATCTCTATACAAATCCTTTAGGAAGTGTGCCTTGGCATTCAAAGTCGCATCCTGATTGATCAAGAGCCATCGATGATAACGACGTGTGGCAAAATAAACAGATTTTGTCTGGAAGCCCTCTTTCTTGGCAACTGAAAGAAATGCCAAAACATCCTTTTTTCTGGAAGGTGTGATAGACTTATCATTAAGTATGGCCTCGAAAAATGGCGTGGCGTGTTTTTGCCCAAGGGCTTCCCGCATGGCGTGATATACAATATCGGTGCTAACATTGAGTTCGAATTTAGGGAACTCTTTTTCAGTAGCACGGACAAATAACTTCTCAAGGTTCTCAATAAAATCTAATTCAGATGATACTTCCTTAATACCAGAAATGGATACCAGTCTACCACCAACATGGTAATCATGAATGGGTATCACAATTTTCCCGGGGCTGGGAATTGAAATCATCTTTTTAAACCGAGTTCGCTTCCAAAAACTTGTGAAGGTGAGGACGGAGGTCCATACGATATGTGGCCAAATGAACTCTGGTGCTGGCATCTCATCTGAAGACCCTGCCCATTCTGCCTGCTTCAAATATTGTCTTACAGTCAGACCTGAAATAAACTCTTCAGTCCATAGATCTTGCTCAGCTTTATAAGATCCTAATGTCTCGACCAATTGGTTAAATTTATTTTCCCTGGCACATGCCATTAACCAGAATAATTCTGTATAGACTTGTTCTGAAGTTAGATCATCGTTCAAGTTGATGGCAAATTTAAAACTTCCAGCGCTACTCTGAATGGTCACACGATATACTGTTTTCCCATGTGCACTTCCCAATAAATTTATCCAGATACCCTGGGGTGGGATTTTATCAAGTGACAACTGTTTACCATCAAAGAATAGATACATTGATTCATTCAGGATGTTTGTATTGACAAAAGCTGACATGATCCGCTCGCGGTGCTTGACTGGGACTGGCTTATCAAAGAGCAATACGTCTTCCCAATCCAGGGTCTGCTCATGCTGGATAATGGTAGTTTCTGGATCCATATCCCGCATGGAACTGGAGAAATTCTTGTTCATTGCCTCGTAGGTTGTGAGGATTTTCTCTGAAATACCGCTTTTTGAAGGGAGATTAACAATGGAGCTAATCATGGCAGTTCTGATGGCGGCATAATATTTAGGGAATTGTTTTGACCAGGAATAAAGAATCCCTAATACATTTTCAAAGAGGATTGAAGATTTGTCCGCCAGAGATTCTTGATTTGACAACCACTTCAAATAATTGGAAGCGAGCTTGACCTTGTGAATGTTGATATTGGACCAGGATGAACTTCCTTTGTCGAGGTTGAACAGGATTTTTCTCCCCAGTGCGTAAGTGACTATCCTTTCCAGGTCATTTGCAGGAAAGAGGGCCACAACCTGTTCACAAGCAAATTGAGCTTGAACCATATCATCAGAACGAATAAGACGCAGGAAGGCATATCGAACGATATGTCGGACACTTTCATTTGAATTAGAATAGATTCGATTTAATAAACGAAAAGCCTGCTGAGTAGGCTGAAGTGTTTGGGAATATACCATCATGATGACGGGTTTTAAGGCTTCCATTGAATAATCAGAATGTTTTAAGGCTTTTTCAATTTCAGCTTCAGCCTGGGTTTTCTCTTTCTCAGTAAACTCTAGATCTGTCCACGTACCAGGAAGCAAGTCAGGGCTTATGTTTAGTGGCTTAATCCTTAAATTCGAATAATCCAAGAATTCCTCCAGCTCCAGGTTGCCAATGCAATAGGCCGGTTGCCTGATGATGTCTTCAAATTGAAGAATATTTCCATGGAATTGGTAGAAGAACGCTCCTATTCTAATCTCATCCTTGCCAGGTTCAATTCTCAGGGAATATCGGCTATTCCTATGCTTGAGAATTCTATCCTCAATGAGGAGGTCATTCTGGGTCCAGCCGCGCTGAAGAAAAACCCAATTGGGAATTTGAATCTCCAGATCATCCATAAAGAATGATTTATAGGGCTTTTGGTAAAGCGATTCTATTTCCGTTTTGAAATGTTTCAGTATGGCGGCTCTTTTAAAACTTCCCTTTTCAGTGAGTTCACCTGCGTCCTTGCTAAAATCCCGGTCTACCTGGCGAAAATCGACAATCCTCTCAAAGGGAGCTAAAAACGAGTTCACTGAATGAATGACATTGCCAACATAATCACGAACCTTTTGCTTATCAGACCAGATGCTATTGAGATCCTTGTGCTTTCGATTCAACCTCACCAGGGCGGTGTTGTAGGGCATATGATCACCAATGATGAACAATTGGTGGAAACTCTCAAAATCTCTGAACATGTTTTCAATTTTTTGAGGAGCTACGGTTTGGCCCTTGGCATTCTTATAAATTTCTTTTTTTCTATCGATGATTTCGATTTGGCCATTATCCAGCGCTTGAAAAATATCTCCCGTTGTAAACCACCCATCAGGGCGCTCATCAGGATCTATTGGATTCCAGTAACTGCCTGACACATAAACACTACGAATCCATAATTCGCCGTCATCAGCCAATTGTATTTCCATGCCAGGCAAAGGTATGCCGACGGAATTCTCAATATAGCCATCTGTGGGGGTCATGGTTATTCCACCTGTGGCTTCGGTCATTCCATAACCACTATGAAGATGGATATTGTGAGCTTGAAAAAATCGAAACACATCGGGAGATAAATAGCCAGCTGCTGATAGTCCCCACTTCAATGCGCCACCAGTGACCTCTTTTACTCTGGGAGCGATAGAAATAATAGAATCGTTCAACAGATCCACGGTGGACCCAATTTTATCATAGATATCTTGCCAGCGCTGGGGAATGCTTATGAGGACCGTCGGTTTAATCGACTTGAGATCACTGAGGATTGACTCTTTCCCTTTGCCACTTGAAAATGTGTATTCCGCTCCCCAGAAAATTGAGCCCCACATCTCGAGAAATCTTCCAAAAGTGTGGAAAAGGGGAAGAAAACAAAGGAAGCGATCATCTTTTCCCAGATTGAGAGCCAGGCTTCTGGCAAATCGTTTAGAAATAATGTTCTCGTAAGTAAATACAATGCCTTTTGGGTATCCTGTGGTACCTGAAGTGTACATAATGCTGGCAATATTAGAGAGAGATACAGAAAGTCGAATCCCTTCCAGCCAATCAAGGGCTTCGGCTGAGCCACCTGCATCCATCAATCTTTTAAATGATTTTACCAGGGGATTTGTGGTGGCGACGGCGTTATATGTGATAATGTGTTTTATTGAGGGGAGATTTGGCAGGATACTTTCAATACTGCGTAAATGTTGTGAATCAGAAATAAATATGCCCTCTATCTCTGCATGTGCGAGAATGTACTCAATTTGAGCTGGTGGAGAAGCTGGTTGAATGGGAACATTTACGAATCCATAAGTCAGGCATGCAATATCTGTGATAGCAACCTCAATACGATTCTCAGATAGTATGGCAATGCGTGGAGCAGTACCTCCCATGAGGTCAATAAGTGCTGCAGCCAGATGAGTGACAGACTGCTGAACGGCTGACCAGGATTGCTGCTGCCACTGTCGACCCTGCCTGAAATTAAATAAGGTTTTATTCCCAAGCTGCTCTGCTCTACGATGAAATAAGTGGCCCGGTGTATAATTGAGTTTTCTTACCAACTCCAGTTCCAGTTTAAACCACTCATCCTGAATATGAGATGCCTTGATAAGAGAGGTGAAAAATGGTTCCCAGCCCAGCTCTAACAGAAATGCCAGGCTCTCACGACTTCCTGTATCGAGGATATTGCCCCCGTATTTCAAAATCTCATGGGACCACATACCCAGATTTTCTGGAGCGTGTGCTTCCAAATCCTTGAAATATTGGAGGAGGGCAGACTCCTGCTCGAGTGAATCTTGATCCACATTATCTAACAGGTCATGAAGTGAGTATTTCACCAGTTTTTCCTTCTACTTTAGCGCCCAACATAGGAACGATATTCTTGACTTCCAAATTAATTGCTAGGGGTCATTTGCTGAAGAAAGCAACAATCGTAAAACATTGCATTCATACTGCAAAATGTATCAATCTCATAATAATTATGATGAATTACACCTAAATGAGATTATTATCGGCGCGTTGTCAATTTTCACCAAATATAACGACAATGGCACAAGATTTGTCTTATTAACGGGACAATGACAAAAATGGCACAAACATCGGATTATTCAGTAACTGGCGTCTCGCTCGCATTTATTGACATGCGGCACCAGGAGAGCAGTAGGAGAACTGAAATCCAACTTTTAGGAGGTATGCATGTCTAATCATGTTGCAGAATTTATGGCCGGTGTCCAAGCAAAAAACCCGGCACAGCCAGAGTTTATCCAGGCAGTCGAGGAAGTAGTAACATCCTTGATGCCAGTTATGGATCGTCACCCTCATTATCGTGAGGCAAAGGTTCTGGATCGTATTGTAGAACCAGAGCGTGTTATCATGTTCCGAGTACCCTGGGTTGATGACTCAGGTACCGTACAGGTGAATCGTGGTTTTCGAGTTGAATTTAATAGCGCAATTGGTCCTTATAAGGGTGGTCTCCGGTTTCACCCCAGTGTAAATCTTGGAATTCTCAAGTTCTTGGGCTTTGAGCAAGTATTCAAAAATTCACTTACAACGCTCCCAATGGGTGGTGGTAAGGGTGGATCTGATTTTGACCCCAAGGGCAAATCAGACAACGAAGTTATGGCTTTCACACAATCCTTTATGTCAGAACTCTTTCGTCATATTGGTCCTAATACTGATGTGCCAGCTGGTGATATTGGTGTGGGTGGTCGTGAGATAGGCTTTTTGTTCGGACAGTACAAAAAATTGCGGAATGCCTTTGAAGGTGTTTTGACAGGTAAATCTTTAAATTGGGGCGGAAGCTTGATTCGTCCAGAAGCAACTGGATATGGAACGGTCTATTTTGCCCAGGAAATGCTAGGAACACGCGGCGAATCTCTTGAAGGTAAAACTGTGACCATCTCCGGTAGTGGAAATGTAGCCCAGTATGCCGCAGAGAAGGTTCTAGATTTCGGTGGAAAACCAGTCACATTCTCTGATTCTGCTGGTACAATATATGATCCAGCAGGGATAGATAGAGAAAAGTTGGCCTGGGTGATGGATCTTAAAAACAATCGTCGTGGTCGGATCAAAGAGTACACTGATGAATTCGGTGGTGAATACTATGAAGGTGAACGTCCCTGGCATGTGAAATGTGATGTTGCTTTACCCTGTGCTACTCAGAATGAAGTAAACAAGGAAGAAGCTGAAGCTTTGATTAAGAACGGTTGCTATGTGGTTGCAGAAGGTGCGAATATGCCCTCTATACCGGAAGCAATTGACGTCTACCAAAACGCAAAAATTCTCTATGGTCCTGGAAAAGCTGCCAATGCTGGTGGGGTTGCAGTTTCTGGCCTGGAAATGTCTCAAAACAGCTTACGTCTTTCATGGACGAGAGAAGAAGTTGATGAGAGATTGCACAATATTATGAAGAGCATCCACAGTAATGCTCTCCAGACTGCAGAACGTTATGGCTTTCCTGGAGACTACGTAGCTGGCGCAAATATCGCTGGTTTCTTGAAAGTTGCTGACTCAATGCTGGATCAGGGTGTTGTATAAATAGCACCACCATAAGAGCATAAAAAAAGCTCAGGGTGACCTGAGCTTTTTTTATTTGATATACCTAAGATTATTGCGTTAAGTGGGGGTTTCCACTCCCAGTTTCGATTTAAAGTGTTGATAGAATTTTTCCAATCGATTACCCTGTGTTTCCACAGCTTCGGAAATTGAAGGTAGGTTTTCGCCTTTATAGGCAACTTCTTCTGCAATCTCTTTACAGTAATCTAATCCCGCTTGCATGTTGTCGTAGAAAGTCTGAAGAAATTTTGGTGTCTGCATTCCCTCTAATGCCTCATCCAACAAGGATCTAAAATGATCCACATACAATTGGATTTCCTTCGCAAACATATGGGGACGTTCATCAGAGAGTAATTCCTTACCTCTGCCATAAATCTGGTCAACCATCTCTTCAAGAGAATAGTTTCTATTAAACCAGGAAAGATTAGGCCCAGGGCATATTGCTTGGGGAGAGCGAGAGGCAGGGGAGATGCCTAAACTAATAAGAGCTCCATTTCCCAAATGCTCACACAGACACTCTTTGGCCAGCACTTTTTCAACGGCCAGATCCTTTTCAGCTCCAGGAGCAATGGTCTCGTCAATCTGACCCAATTTAAGCGTCATGTACTGAGTAGATGCTGTACAAATCATTTCTTTAGTGAACTCTGTATTGGATTTTAAAAAACCCTTGGGACAGGGTGAGCCTGGCTTGCCTTGGGCATAGCGCTTGGCACCCCATTTAGCTGATCCTGATCCCTTTATATTATTGAAGGGAACACCCAGAGGAGAAGCGCTACTCAAATAAAGACTGTCGTCGGTTGAGTTCATGAGCTGCATCCGAGTCATGGTGTCAATGGGTGTGGCTTCGGGAACCAGCAAAAATGGACTTGCCCAGCCAGTACGATCAATGCCATAATTCTTTTCCAGGCGTTGGACTTCACCATGGTTACCGATTCCACCTTGTACAGTGATCTCGGGGTGATGATTTATATTATTTGGATAGTCCCAATCCATTTTATCATAAAATTTCTTGATGATAGGCTGAAATTGAGATCCCAATTCCTGTCTTTTCTCTCTGAATTCCTTTAATAAAATTGGCAGGAGATGTCCTGGTGATGCAAATGCATGACCACCACAATTTAATCCGGATTCAATTCTAAATTCTGAGATCTCGATTCCCTTTTTAGCCATATAGCGTCCCTGGATCATTGCTGATCTAAAATCGCTTACTTTAAGGATTATCTTCTTCTTGATCTCACCCTGATGATCCCGATAAAAATCTCTATATTTGGTCATGTAGCCATAAAGACTCTGGTTGATTCCCGCCGAAAAGATCATGGCAGATTCAACTTTGCTTTTTGCAAAACCACGCAAGGCAGCCTTGGCATCAGAAAATTCTTCTCCCAGGGGGGAGCCATGCTTACTGGTGTTGATATTGTCAACCTTAACCATGATATTAACATCAATATTACCAGGTTTCATTCGTTTGGAGAGTTCCTTAGAAAGCTTTTCCCTGAGATCTCCAGGTTTGGTTTCCAGCAAATCATTGTAGGTCTTTTTAAGAGAACTGGTATCTGGTAATAATTCAAAATATCGTGTTTTTTCATTCTCCTCAAAGAAAGGCAACGCACGAATTCTGGCCATCTTCAATTCAACAATATCCTGGACCATATCAAGATAGGCAGTAATCCTTTTTGCACGGCCATCAGGTTCACGATTTGAAATGGGTTGGTAGGGTAGTTTGTACTCAGCCGTGTAGTACTTTCTTAATCGTTCCATGAGGATGTCATCGATGATGGAAATGACTGAAGTGATCCCTAAGTGTGCCAAACGAATAGGGGTATCAATGGAATGACCGGTGCCCATGACGGGTATATGAAAATTATGTGTTGTATCTGTCACCAATGGACCTCACAAAATAAGTTTATCTAACTATTTCAGTACCATACTCTTATGACAATAATGTCAATCCGTATAGTTGTGCTTAATACTAACCCCTATGCAGAAGATTTCAATAAAAGAATACTTCAAATATCTAAAGATTTCCATCAGGCTAGAGGCAATCATTTTTTTAAAAAAAGTCCCGTTCTCGAACGGGACTTTTGAAATATCTGTGATTTGGTTTTAGAAAAAGTATCTAATACCAAGGCTCCCACCGAAGCCAAACCCTCCTCCTCCAAGAATGTTGATGGTGGGAGTGCTTTCGATAAAAATGTCTACTGGATAATCTGAAAGATAGTAACTGATTCCCACTACCCCTCTTACCCCCAGATCAATTTCTGTTGTCTCTTCAAGGTCATCATTGACTCCCTTATGAGTCCCCAAGGCAATGCCAATCCCATAATACACGGGTGTTTCATTGTCAACTATTTCAAGTAAGTCTGGTAAATTGAACAGATAGTCAGCAGCTATAGCACTTCCAAAATTCCAGTGTATGGCCACTGCATTTGTCCCACTCATCCAATATTTTCCTGTGAGCCCATCGGTTGACAGGCCGACACCGATTCCTGAGTTTTGCCCAAATACACTGGCTGTAAGTAAAACGATGATGAATTGGATCTTAAGGGTAATTCTCATTTCAAACCTCTCCTCTTTTCTTTGCTATGAACTATAGATTGACTTTACCAATTCTCTGGTGCATTTGTGGTTACTCAATACCCGCAGGTTCACCACAACCTGGACGCCAGATATGACCTTCACCTTTCACGCCATCAACTTGAATAATGAAGGGTTCCTCAAAATGAAAGTGTTTAAGATACTTTGTCTTGGTGGTAGGCTTTTGATTCTTGAACCATTCAAGGTTCATTTTTTCAGCCAACTGCCGCGGCGGAATTGTAAAATAGCTTATCCCAAGTGAGGTAATGTTTTGAAAGAAATGACTCCCAAAGGAGGGGTCAACATATAAGTCTGGCAAGCCCACCTCCACAATGGATCTGGCATGAGAGATGTAATTCCAGCTAACAGGAATACCTAGATTTGGATCTGCCGTTCCCCAACGACCTGGACCTACGAGCATGTAGGACCTTTCAGGGCTGAATTCTCGATTCATGGTTCTTATCTCTTCGGCGATTTGCCGGCTTTTCAAGATATCGAATGTTTTAATATCGATGTAAATCAAATCATGAATTTCAACATTATCACCATTTCCAAGACAGATGTCGCTATTAAAAAGTTCATCCTCTTTCTTTACCAGGTTTATATCAACGACATGGGGACGTTCAAATGTGACCATGGGACGTATTTGTAAAATGGATAGCTCTGCAGATTCTCCCTGTTTGGTAGGTAGGTTTACTGCAAATTCCATTTCCACTTCGCAGCCCATACCCAATTTCCCAAAATCCATCAAATCACACAACAGATCCGCCAGGGGTAGGGATTTCCATTTCAGTATGTTGGCAAAAGTTATAATGCGAGGACCATTCTCAAATAAGCTGTCGCGAAAACGCCCGTCCTGGAATGAATACACACTGGCTATCTGGTCCAGACTCCCGTGCTCTTCGGCAGTTTTTAAATCTAACTTCATCAAATTTGAACTTTCACCGCTCTCCAGAGGCCGTTCACAATGTGCTGTATCCAATGCATAAAAATAATTCTGGCTGTTCTTTAGAATAGACTGCCCATCAAAGAACTGCGGTATTATGTTTGGTCGCTTGGGACTAAATTTCAAAGCCTTCTCGCCATTTACAACAGTTCTGCCCAGGCCAAGTGCCATGGTTGCCATACCTTCATCACGACGCATGGCTCCCTGGGGATAATAGTTGAGGGTCTGCAGAACACCAGAAAAGCTGGGGTAATAAAAATCACCATGTTTCTGCCCGCTCAAGTGTTGGATAACAACGGCCATCTTTTCATCCTCAGGTCGATTGCCTGTTGATTTTAGATACGCAACTGCTTCCCGGTGAAACCCAGAGGCATAGACAAGTTTGATGGCCTCCAATAATTGGAAAACTCTGGTGTCAAGTGCAGGCGCACAGTTCGGAAGCATATAGGTGCTGTAAATCCCTGCGAATGGCTGAAATAGAGAATCCTCCAAAAGACTGGATGATCTTACAGCCAGGGGGCCGGCATGATGGCCCAAATAGGCGTGGAGCTGATCCGTAAAATTACCTGGAAAAACAGCTTTCCTGAAGAGATTATCTATTTCCTGGTTGGTTTCAGCTTGCAGCGATTTACTGCGCAATTTATTAATGTCCAGGAATCGATCGTAAATATCTGTGGCAATAACGGCGAATTGGGGAACATCAATTATTATTTCAGGGTATTTCTGAGAGAAATCATATCGACGTTTATGGGCAGTGAGGAAGGCCAGACCTCTCGCTTTCCCTCCAATAGATCCACCACCAATTCTCACTGCAGAAATAGTGGGATCATAGTTGTCAATATCGAAGTAGCCGATATTGTCAAAATGTTGAAGGACGCGCTGTCGTTCGATTGCATCAAGCAATATTTTGCGAAAATCTTCTGGATCTTCAAAGTCTTCAAAATTGATTGGTTTTAAGAAATCAGCTAGATCAAAATAGCCACGGACGGCCAGCCAGTTAGAGAAATGATCTCGACGTGAGTGGTATTCAATACTTTGCATAGGCACTGATTCAAGTGCAGCGCTTAGCGCATTTAAATGACGAATTTTTGCAAGGATTTTCCCATCTCGTGTACTGAAAACTAGGTCTCCAAAGCCACAGTGCTTGATAACAAAATCCTGCAATCGTTTAATCAGTTGTGGAGAATATTTGGCAATAAAATATGCCCCAAGCTCCTTGGCCGTCTTCTCGTTACTGCCCTCCATTGATTGCATAATGATGGGCATGGTGGCATTTTTCTTCTGAATAATTTTTATGAACTTTGCGCCAGCCTTGGGATCAAGCACACCGTTGCGGGGATACCGCACATCAGAGATGACTGCCAGCAGATTGTTCTTATACATTTTATATAGCTCGGTCGCTTCTTCAAATGTGGAGGCCAACAAAATCTTGGGTCTGGACCTCATTCTGAATAAACGCAGCTCGTCCGTATACTCATGCTTCATCAACTTCTGGGTTGTATTGATAATCACGCTGTACAGCATGGGTAGAAATATTGAATAATATTTGGGGGAGTCCTCAACAACGATTATGGCTCTGGCACCCCCCTTGAGAATATCTCTAGGAGCATTCATACTATCTTCAATGTATTTCACAATGGTGGTAAAAATGTTTGAATCACCGTGCCAGATGAAAGTTTTGTCAATACCGTTGAGATTATCAACACGCTGAATGGCCCATGTATACTCTCGACGATTGGAGGCCAGCATTATTACTGGGATGGACGCTTGTTTCTTTTTGATCTTACGCCCGAGCTCAAAAGGATCCATATCTGAAATGCGTGTCATGGTAATGACAAGATCGTAATGACGGGCTCTCAATTTCCTTAAGGCATGATCTCCTGTTGAGACCCTGGTGATTCTTGGTGCGCTACTAAGGTTCATATCCTGGTATTCAGTGAAGATCATTTCGCCAAGACGCCCATCCTCTTCCAATTTGAAGGCATCGTAAAGACTTGATATCAATAATATTTCATGAACACGATGTTGCATCATGTCTCTGAAACCGGGACATTGTTTGAGTGTGAGTACCTGATTTGACATGCTTTAAAATAGTTGAGATATCCTTATTAAAAATGCTCAATTGGGTTTTGTGAGGTGAGTCAATTAATTTAGGAATTTCGATGTCTATATCGTATTCTGACCCATTAATAAATTTCACCAGGTTTACAACAAAGAGTCAGAGTTGCGAGGGATTTGTAATATCTACTTTACAAACTTTGTATACTTGGCACACTGTTTGTCTTTAATGTTCTGCATCTGAAACAAGGGGGATGAGAATGGGAGATGGCAATGAATTTTGGGATTCTGCATGAAAGTCGGTTGAACGAAAAGCGAGTTTGTCTCACGCCCCGTGGAGCAACATCTCTCATAACCAGGGGACACACTGTATTTGTTGAATCGGGAGCCGGTATATTAAGTGGCTTCTCTGATCAGGATTATACAAACAAAGGCGCCCAGGTTGTGTTTAGCTCCGATGAAATTTATGGCCGCTCAGACGTTCTCCTAAAAATCTTACCTGTAAACGAAGAATGCCTTGATCTCATGCTTGAGGGTCAGACCGTCATTACTTTCCAACATCTATCTGTCAGTTCCCCGGCCGTGTTCAAGGGCTTGACCGAAAAAAAAATAACGCTAGTCGGTATGGAAATCATGGAGGAGGAAGACGGCTCCAGACCCATTCTTCATATCATGAGTGAACTTGCCGGCCAGATGGCACCAATCATTGCTGGAAATTATTTAGGACGTGATCCCATGGGAAGGGGTGTCCTTTTGGGAAGTGTCCCAGGGGTTGCGCCAGCTTCTGTTGTCATTGTTGGCGCCGGAATGGTAGGAGCCAGCGCTGCCAAGGCATTTGTGGGGTTGGGAGCACAAGTCCACATTCTTGACAAAAATATTGAACAATTACGCAGGATTAAGAACAATCTGGGTGACCGGGTTACTACTATTTATGGCAATCAACCAGCAGTAGCCAGGACCATTGCCTTCGCAGATGTGGTTGTTACGTCTATTCTTGACAGAGGCGCTCAAACGCCTCATATAATCACCAGGGAAATGGTCAAAAAAATGAAGCATCTCTCCGTATTAATAGACTATTCAGTTGATGAGGGTGGTGCCAGTGAGACCTCCAGACCGACCTTGCTTTCAGACCCAGTCTATATCGATGAAGGTGTGATCCACTATTGTGTGCCTAATATTACTTCTGGGATAAGTAGAACCACTTCAATAGCTCTATCAAATGTGTTGTCCAAATACCTCATTCAGATAGGAGAGATGGGCATTGATAAGGCCATGAAGGATTCACATGTCCTCAATAAGGGGTTATACACGCTTGGCGGACGAAATATGCAACCTATTCTTAATCGGTCATTTGGTATTAAAATTTAATGGGATGGACTGAAAACTATCGCTCACGCATAGGAACTCCTGAGGAGGCCATGCGACTCATTAAATCAGGGGATTCAGTTTACCTGCACGCCGGGGCCGCTACACCACAGGTCTTCGTTGATGCTTTTAGTAAGCGAGCATTGGAACTCGAGGATGTCACAGTGAGCCACATTTTAACATTGGGCGATGCAAAATATGTCACACCTGAGATGGAAGGTCATGTGAGGCTTAATTCGCTGTTTACGGGAGCCAATGTAAGGGAAGCTGTAAAGGCAGGCCGGGCAGATTGGACACCCATCTTTTTATCAGAAATTCCTGGATTATTCAAAAATGGCCACATCCCTGTTGATGTCGCTCTGATTCACGTCAGCCCACCAGATTCACACGGTTTTTGCAGTTTTGGTGTGAGCACAGATACAACAATTGCTGCGTGTAAAGCAGCCAAAATTATTGTTGCCATGGTTAACCAGAAGATGCCTCGGGTACATGGAGACAATTTCATTCATGCCTCGAAGCTTGACTTTGTCGTGGAGGCAAATGAACCCTTATTTCAATCTGCCAAAGCTGACTTATCTAAACGGCATATGCTTATTGGTAAACATATTGCCAGCCTTATTGAAGATGGATCAACCCTGCAAATGGGCATTGGTGCAATTCCAGATGCAACACTATTCTATCTCAAGGACAAACGGAACCTGGGTATTCACACTGAGATGTTCAGTGATGGTGTGGTTGAACTGGTTGAATCTGGTGTTATAAATGGGGAAGAAAAAACACTTCACCCAGGTAAGGTAGTCTCCAGTATTGTTATGGGTTCCCAATATGTTTACGATTTCATCCATGAAAATCCCTTTATGGAATTTCATCCCACCGATTATGTAAATGATCCGTATATTATTGCTCAGAATAGCAAAATGGTGGCGATCAATTCATCCATTGAGATTGATCTAACCGGTCAAGTATGTTCTGATTCCATGGGACGCACAAATTATTCTGGAATAGGTGGCCAGGTTGATTTTATGAGGGGAGCCTCCCGAAGTATTGAGGGGAAACCCATCATTGCTATGCCTTCTACTGCTAAAAAAGGCACTCAGTCCCGCATAGTTTTAGACCTAAAACCAGGCGCTGCCGTCACGACCAGTAGAGGAGATGTGCATTATATTGTCACAGAATTCGGTATTGCACACTTGCATGGAAAATCATTGAGAGAAAGAGCTAAGGCTCTTATTGCCATTGCGCATCCAGACTTCCGGGAGGAACTGGAGCGACAGTCGCACAGCAGCAAACTTTTATATTGAAAATTGAGATAATATGAATCTGAGGAGGTTCTAAATATGGCCAAATCCCGTGGACTCGTTGCAGTCAACATTGAGGAGTGCAAAGGATGCAATCTTTGTGTCGTAGCATGTCCTGTTGATGTGCTGCACTTAGCAAATAGTTTTAACACCCATGGTTATAGTCCAGCTGAATATGATGGCGAAGGATGCACTGGTTGTGGTATCTGCTTTTATGCCTGTCCTGAACCTGGAGCAATAACGGTTTATAAAAATTGGGCAGAGGCTGAAGCGTCCTATATCTGCCAGATCAAGAATGTACAGAGTCGATTGAAGGTCACTGATTCGGTGAAGGGGCTGGCAGAATGTGAAGCCTGTGGTCAGCAAGTTATCCTTAGTAATTTTAGAAACTTAAGTTTCGCGGAGTAGAGAATGGCCAAACAATTTGTAAAAGGTAATGAAGCGATTGTAAAAGGGGCCATTCTAGCT
The DNA here is from genome assembly GCA_013203185.1 of Fidelibacterota bacterium. GTDB lineage: Bacteria > Fidelibacterota > UBA8477 > UBA8477 > JABMPR01 > JABMPR01. The sequence goes on from JABMOS010000114.1 coordinate 26,743, forward strand.
GGTTGCCGTGCTTATTATGGGTATCCAATTACGCCGGCAAGCGAAATTGCCCACGCTGCTGCACTATACATGCCCCTGGTTGGGGGAACCTTCCTCCAGGCTGAAAGTGAAATTGCAGCAATCAATATGGTTTATGGTGCCGCTGGAACTGGTATTCGTGCTATGACAGCTAGCTCCAGCCCTGGATTTAGTCTTAAACAAGAGGGCATGTCATATCTGGCTGGTGCTGAATTACCCTGCGTTGTTGTAGATATTATGCGCGGTGGTCCTGGTCTGGGAAACATAGCCCCAGAGCAGAGTGATTACCATCAGGTAGTCAAAGGTGGTGGCCATGGGAACTACAAGAATATCGTATTGGCCCCGAATTCCGCTCAAGAGATGTGTGATCTCACCATGTTGGCCTTTGATCTGGCTGATAGATACAGGAATCCAGCTGTCGTTTTGGCCGATGGATTTATTGGACAGATGATGGAGCCAGTGGATTTCCCTGAACCAGTGGAAGAATTTGCTGAAAAGAAATGGGCCATACGTGGTGTGGATGGCGATAGGATGAATCTTATAAGTTCCATTGAGCTTGACCCAGATGATCTGGAACGCCACAATCAAAAATTACAGCGTAAATATGAAATCATCACAAGTAATGAAACGCGGTTTGAAGAGTATCGCCTTGATGATGCAGATTTCATCGTGGTGGGCTATGGTATTGTTTCTCGGATGGTACATACTGCCGTTGATCAGTTGAGAATCGAAGGTGTAAAAGTGGGTATGCTACGTCCCATCACCCTCATGCCTTATCCATCAAAACGAATCGCCGAACTAGCCGCCATGGATCATGTAAAAGCATTTAGTGTCATAGAGCTCAGTAATGGTCAAATGGTTGATGATGTTCGATTGGCGGTGAATGGTGCGAAACCCGTGGAGTTTTATGGCAGAATGGGTGGCAATGTCCCATCCATTAAAGAATTGGTACATGAGATCAAACGCATGATGAGGGTACTATGAGCGTCAACATATTAGGAAAATCAAAAGGCTTCTACGACACATACGAGCGTCGTCCTGGAAACAATAAAGAACAGACTCACTATTGTCCAGGTTGTGGCCATGGAATTCTCCACAAAATGATAGCAGAAGCTCTCACAGATTATGAGGTTGCTGAGAACTGTATATTTGTGAGCCCTGTGGGCTGTAGTGTTTTTGCCTATTATTACTTTAACGCAGGGAATATTCAGTCCGCTCATGGTCGCGCACCTGCTGTGGCTACTGGTGTGAAGCGTGCATTACCTGAGTCCATTGTCATTTCCTATCAAGGTGATGGCGATTTAGCCGCTATTGGCGGGAATGAAATACTCCATGCTGCTAATCGTGGTGAAGCCATGACAGTTTTCTTTGTAAATAACGCCATTTACGGAATGACTGGCGGTCAGATGGCCCCCACAACCCTTATCGGTCAGAAGACAACGACCACACCTTATGGACGCACACTTCGAAACGAGGGTTACCCGATTCGAATGGCAGAAATTATTGCCAGCCTTGAGTCTCCAGTTTATGTGGAACGGGTGATGCTGGCAGATGTGAGGTCAAAAAATGCAGCTCGGAAGGCTGTCCGCAGAGGCATCAAAAATCAGATCGAGAAAAAGGGTTTCTCTTTTATTGAAGTATTATCCACCTGCCCCACGGGGTGGAAAATGACTGCACCGCAGTCAGAAGAATGGATCAAATCAACTTTGGTAAAGAATTTCCCCCTCGGCGTTCTTAAAGATATTGCTCAACAAGTTGAACCATTGGATTTAAGCCAGAATCTTGCCGCACCCGCCAGAGTACCAAAACTTTTGGGACTGGACCAGGAAAAGGTAATAATTGAAGCTGATTCAATGAACTTAAGTGAAAACATTGATCAAGAGATAAAAATTGCCGGGTTTGGGGGGCAAGGTGTTCTCTCTTTGGGTGTCTGGCTTAGTGAAATTGGGATGCGCCAGGATTTACAGGTGAGTTGGATCCCTTCTTATGGTCCTGAGATGAGGGGAGGGACAGCAAACTGTCACGTCAAGCTGTCACGTGAAGCTATTGGCTCACCTCTGGTTACCCACCCCACTGTGCTGGTTGCAATGAATCGACCCTCGTTGGAGAAGTTTGAGGACGATGTTATTGAAGGTGGTGCAATTCTGTGGGATAGTTCATTAATTGATATTGAGCCAAAGCGGGATGACGTGATAAGAATACCCATTCCAGCAACTGAAATTGCCAAGGAATTGGGAAACACAAGAACTTCCAATGTTGTCATTTTAGGAGTACTTGCTGGTTATTCAGATTTTCTTGATCCTTCTGTGGTTCAAAGGGTTCTACCGCTTATCTTTAAGTTGAGACATCTCTTGGAGTTCAATCTGAAAGCATTTCAGAAAGGTCTGGAAC
>JABMOS010000115.1 GCA_013203185.1 Fidelibacterota bacterium
CCGTCAAGGCGCCGGGCTTCGGCGACCGTCGCAAGGCAATGCTCGAGGATGTGGCCACTCTCACCGGCGGCAAGCTTATCGCCGAGGAACTGGGCCTCAAGCTCGAGGGCGTTACCCTGAACGATCTCGGACAGGCCAAGGCCGTCAAGATCGACAAGGAAAACACCACGATCATCGATGGCAACGGCACGAAGGATGCGATCGAGGGCCGCATAGCCCAGATCCGCAACCAGATCGACAACACCACGTCCGACTACGATCGCGAAAAACTCCAGGAACGTCTGGCCAAACTGGCTGGTGGTGTTGCTGTGTTGAATGTTGGTGCTGCTACAGAAGTTGAGATGAAAGAAAAGAAAGCCCGTGTTGAAGATGCATTGCATGCTACCCGTGCTGCTGTAGCTGAGGGAATCATTCCTGGCGGTGGCGTTGCGCTCTTACGTGCAGCAGAGGCTCTGAATCTTACCCTTGAAGGTGATCAGCAGTTGGGTATCGATATTCTTCGACGTGCTTTGGAAGAACCTATCCGCCAGATCTCAAAGAATGCCGGCTGGGAAGATTCAATTGTCGTTCAGAAGGTTAAAGAAGGCAAAGATGACTTTGGTTTTGATGCTCGCGCTGAAGAGTTCAAGAATCTGCTGGAAGCGGGTATCCTCGACCCTACCAAAGTTGCTCGTATTGCCCTTGAAAATGCAGCTTCCATTGCTGGACTTCTCCTGACAACTGAATGTGCCATTACAGACAAACCTGAACCTGCTGCTGGTGGTCCTGGAATGGATCCAGGAATGGGTGGTATGGGCGGAATGTACTAAGCATATTATCCAATTATAAACTTTGAATATTTTAAGGAATAGCGAAAATGAAAATACAACCACTTGATGATCGTGTGCTGGTTCAACCTGCCACGGAGAATGAGACCACTGCTTCCGGTATCATTATTCCGGACACTGCAAAAGAGAAACCACGGCGTGGAACGGTAGTGGCCGTTGGAAATGATAAGGATTTGCAAAAACTTATTAAAAAGGGCGACGAGATTCTTTACGGTAAATTCACCGGTGATGAACTAAGCTATGACGGAGTTGATTATCTGGTAATATCCCAGGGAGATATTTTAGCCAAGCTAAACTGAAACACACCTGTTGAACAAAGTAAGAAGGGAGCCATTGGGCTCCCTTCTTACTTTTTGGAGGTTCAGATTACTTTAGTAGCCGCAGTTTTTTGGCAACTGAAGGTCAATAGCATTTTTCCAGACCAATCAAAAAAAAGGCGGAGTCTCCCCCGCCCTGAGAATTGAACACATCCTTCTGTTAAGCCTCCAAAAATGTATTTACTACACCACTTGAATGACAACCTTGCCTTTTGCACGACCTGTTTGAAGATACGCATAAGCATCCTGGACCTGATCCATTGAAAAAGTGCGATCAATAACAGGTTTGATTGCTCCCTGGCTAATCAACTTAGCCAGCTGAGATAACATCTCCCCACTGGGCCACATGAAAAAGGATTCAAAGTGAACACCGTATTGTTCTGCCAACCCGTTGCTATCTTCCCCTTTAATCGAAACCAAACGGCCGCCTTTTTTAAGCACTTTAAAGGATCTTTCCAGGGTTTCGCCACCCATCATGTCTATGACCAAATCATAGTCACTTAATGCTTCTTCAAACTTTTGGGTTTTGTAATCAATGACCAGATCAGCACCGAGACTTTTCACCAACTCAATATTTGTGGCACTGGTAGTTGTGGCAACCTGGGCGCCCAGATATTTTGCCATCTGAATCGCCAGGGTTCCAACCCCACCTGAACCTGCATGGATCAGGACTTTCTGTCCTTTTTGAATATTTCCTTTTGTCACCAGTGCTTGCCAGGCAGTTAATCCAACCAGAGGAATTGAAGCAGCCTCTTGGTGGCTGATGTTTGCAGATTTGATGGCAATTTCTTCAGCTTTGATTACAGCATATTCTGCAATGGTTCCAGCCTGCATCCCATTGGGTCGTGAGTATACCTCATCTCCCTTTTTAAAATTGCTAACTTGATCACCCGCCTCTACAACCACTCCGGAAACATCAAAACCCATGGTGAAGGGAAAGGTGATGGGCATCATTTCTCTCAAATAACCTGCCTGAACGAACCCATCAACCGGGTTCACGCTAGCGGCATGAACTTCTATTAATACACTATCAGCTAACAATGCTGGTTTAGGAACATCTGCAATCTCAATGGGTGTACCATACTCTCTAATTACTGCTGCTTTCATATATATACCTTAATATTATAATTGTTACGTTATACAGGAAAGCAATGTTGCTCTCCTAACTTCTTATCTTTTACTCTCATTGTCATTTAACACATTTACTCTTTAAACATTATCTGTTTACATAGCTACTACTTCATTTTTTCTGGAAATTTTCAGCCCCTGATCTGAAATACAGAGGCCTGGATATTGGGGTGTGAGATAGTCTTATTGAGAATGGATTTATTCTTCAGCTTTGCTTAAACGATCCATAAAGTCATCAAGCATTCGCTTGAGTTCAATGGCTTTATCTGCAGGATAGTTCAGCGATGCGATTAATTGATGGGGAATCTCCAGAGCCTTTGCCTTCATGTCGCGACCAGCCTTGGTGAGGTTCACTAGGACGATTCTTTCGTCCTCAGTAGATCTAACCCGGGTGATGTATTTGAGCTCTTGCATCCTTTTCAAAAGAGGTGTCAAGGTATTGGTATTGAGCTGGACCCGCTCACCGATCTCTTTTACTGACAGGGAATCTGCCTCCCACAGTACCAGCAGAACGATGTATTGTGGGTAGGTAAGTCCAAGTTTTTCCAGAAGGGGTTGATACAACCTGGTGATCATGCGTGAAGTGGCATATAAGGGAAAACAGAGCTGATTGTCTAGTTTAAGATATTCATCACTGGTTTCAGGATTCAGATTTTGATCCATTCCAACCCTTCCCTGGTATTCATCCTGCTATTCATAATTTTCTGCTATTCTTAGGCGGCTGCAGAATCTGCCGACTCCTTGAGCAATTTGATAATGTATTTTTCGATCTGTTCAGGAGTTGTGTTGGGGGCGAAGCGTTTGATAGGTTTTCCCGTGCTATCCAGCAAGAATTTCGTAAAGTTCCACCGAATTGATTTTCCAATGGTCCCTTTTAACTCACCTTTTAGATAATCATAGAGGGGGTGTGCTTCTTTCCCATTCACATCAATTTTCTCAAACATTTGAAAAGACACACCATAGTTGATTAGACACTCATTTTTAATGGTATCAGCATCACCAGGTTCTTGTTTTCCAAATTGATTACAGGGAAACCCAAGAATTTCCAATCCATCTGCGTGATGGTCATCATGTAGTTTTTGGAGTCCTGTATATTGGGGTGTAAAACCGCACTTACTGGCTGTATTCACTACCAGAACAACCTTCCCCTGGTACTTGGACATCTCAATGGGTGTGCCGTTTAGAGAGTTGGCCTGAAAATCATAAAATTTATTCATTTTTTCCTCGCATAATTTCAATTTACATATCATGTGCGATTATATCGCGCACGATATAATAACTATTTAACAGCAACATTCAATCCCTAATTTTTTGTGTCAGGAAATAATTCCCCCTGCCAAGCCGTAGCTCGAAGCGCATAGATATGGAACAAGCTATCGTCTACATCAAGTCCATTTAGTCGCCAAGAATTTGTTCAACACTAAAACCAACTCATCTTCAAGGTTAGCCCATATCCCACCATTTTCGACCGAGTAATGGATGGAGCTGACAATTCTGCCCTTCCCTGGCACCTCTTTTTATCCAATTGAGTGATCCCATTTTGTGGTCACTAAAAGCAGGGTTATTATGTGCCTTCCTTTAGCATTCCGCATAATTCGAAGGACGATGTATTGAGGCAGGAGATGATGCCCTATTCACTTGGTCCAAGGGCCTGTCTCGGAAAGCACTTTGCAGATATAGAATTGCAGGCAGTCCTGCTTACGATTCTTCATGCTTTCGACCTCATAGAACCGGATAAAAATAATCAAGACCTAAAATTCTATGTTACGCTTAGGCCCCAATCTGATAATACAGTAAAAATCGTATAATTACTGAGTGGTCGGGTCTTTTCCAGCTTGTTCTACCTTGATTTGCATCATTAAGAAGTTATTTTTTATCGAGATAAAAAACGTATGAATCAACCAAAACATATCAATAGCAACCATGGATTTTCACTATTAGAGTTGATGGTGGTGATCGTGATTGTTGCAGTCCTTGCGGCCATTGCAGTGCCTATTTACGGCAATAGCGTCCAAAAAGCCAAACAGGCTGAGGCAGATGTGGCCCTTGGAAGCATTAGGAGCCAACTACGCATATATTATGCTGAATTTGGTTCTTATCCCGATGGACTTGGTGTTGCTGTGATTGATGCGGATTGGGGGTATTTTCAACCGGGTGAGCTAACTGGCACGTATTTCTCAGACGACTCCTACACCTATTCATTAATTACTGGTAACCTTTATATGATAAGGTGTGCCGGGGGTAGTGTCCTTGATCATGACCGTACACTGAACCAGGATGGAACTTTCGGTGAAACAACCAGGTCTGGCGGCAGTTGGATAGACAACATTTTAGCC
>JABMOS010000116.1 GCA_013203185.1 Fidelibacterota bacterium
GGCAAAACCCATGATGCCGATTGCATAGCCAATTGCAGCTGCCAGTGACATATTTATCTCCTAATGGGGCTTAAACTAATTGAATCCGGGATGAATAAAATCAGTTAATGAATCCTATGGAAAAAAGGTGGGAAAAAACGCCAGGAGGTGGAGTCAATGATTGTTAACTGAATTTCAATTATTCTGGTTGGAGGATGGCTAATTTCAGGATTCTATTACCCAGGTCGGGCACCTCGATGTGAACGATGTAAATACCACTGGCAACCCTATGGTTATGTTCATTTAGCAGATTCCAATTTTCATAAGATCCAGAGTCATGATCGATTCGTTTGACCAAATGACCACCAAGGCTATAGATGCGGATGGCGCATTCCCCCTCAGGTAAATTACTAAAGGTCACGTACGGTCCAGAGGCGGTTGTCTGATCTGTGTGATATCCAAAATATGGATTGGGGAAGACCTGAATCTTATCCAGGGCCTCTTCATCATAGCTCAAACCCGAAACATCAGTGGTCCAGTGAAACGCATCAACTGCTGGATCGATGGGGTTCACAAATTGGAGGATGAGCAGATCACCAATTGAAAACCGGGATTCATCATTAAATTGCCAAGCCCAGCCAGAATATGGATTGTCGTAAAAGGGCTGCAGGCTATCTGCATAGCTTTCATAGTCCCTATCAAACACAATCACCCAATCCAAATCCAATGTATTTTCCCAATCTACCAGACTGGTATCCTGTATGTTACCCGTCTTATTGTTGTCCCGGATACCAACACAGAGTTGAATATCCCTTTCAATATCCCACACTTCAAAAGGGATGGTGATGAGCGTGTCATTCGCTCGTCTTAGATAGCGCGTAGCTTTTTGACCTGACTCTGTAAATCGAATTTCAATATCTGATTGGAGAAATTCGACGTCTTCTGATCCGCCCCCCACGCCAGGAATATCAGCGATGCGGTCTCCTCCAATAGCTCCAAAATTGCTGGCAAAAGCCTGTATATAGACATCATGAATTTTATAGTGGTAGAGTATGTAGTAGGTTCCGTCGCTACGTTCTTCGATGCGGTAGTAATCATAGTAGTAATCATGACCTACAAGTGTATCTATATGTACGATTTGGTTACCCATAAGATCATAGAAAAGTGAATCTACAGCGCCTGGTGAAACTGCCTTGAGGGTAAGAGAATCGATTGTTGTGCCTTCAAGGTTCACTGTCTGTTGCCAGGTGGCATTCACACGGGGTCGAGAAAAAGACATATTAGCAATTGACAGTTCAAAACCATCCAGATATAGATCTGCCCCTCGATAATATTGAGAAGGAAACCAATCTAGACCATGCCAGTCACTTTTCAGGGCCGTATCCTGAAAGGAGACTGATCTACGCGTCACGTACCAACGGGCCTTGGCTTGAGTTGAATCATAATCAAACCCCAGTTTATAATTGAGACCAGTCAACTGACCTGGATCTCTAACATCCACCGTGACATCCACATCTGAAATCCCCACCTGCTCCACCTCAAGGGTATCTCTTACCCCTGCCATGTTATAGGTTTCATGGGGCCGAATACTGAATACACGCTTACTACTCTCAAGAGATTTTGGAATCTTCTCTTCATTGTAGGCATAGGCTGACACGGCGAAATGATAGAGCTTATTATTTGTGAGAGGTGCATCTTCATTCAAGGCATCTTCGGTGATTGAGATAAGGTGTGTGAGTCCGGTATCATCGCCAAACTGGACCAGCTTTGTCCCAACAAATCCATTGGCATCCATGATTTGTTCAACAATGTGACCCACTTCATTGATCATGTCGTAGGTATGAAGTCTGGTCCAGGGTCCTGCTGCACTTTGCCCCTGATACACATTGTAACCCTCAAATGCATATCCGTATTGATTGGTAGCTTCATAGGCTTCTGCATCTTCATACCAATTCAGAACAATTTCCTGGTCATTGGCACTGACGTTTACAGCAGGCGACTCGAGATAAGGGGATTCAAAATCCTGGGCAAAGTCAGAGCGAACTTTTCCCGTAACATATTTCAAGCTGGTGATGGCATCTAAATTGTTGGCACCATCTGTAACAATCAATGCGGACTCAATAATCTGGACGCCTGGTTCACCAAAATCGGCTTGTCCATTCCCATTGACATCATCCCAGGGAGGCATGGTAAATGGTCCCGTGCTGGTCAGATTTCTTCTATCATCTGGATCGGAATCATCATATTCAGTCCAACCTGACCGGGTAACTGGATCACCTGGGTAATGGAAGGTTGTTACAGGCCTGGAAGGATCCAGGTATTCATGATAGGCCTCCCCGGAATATGAATAACGACCCTGCATGACCCAGTAGGTTTCCATAGCCTCTTCTGGATCATGAAAATGAGGGAAACCATTGGTGAGCTTGACGTGCGCTGTCATTCCCAGTGCTCGAACACCAGGATGTACTGCATTTTGATAGAGGATTGAATCACCCGGTGAAGATACAAGTGGACCTCTAAGGAAAGTATACCCTACACTAGGAGGGGTTATTCCATAGTCTCTATCGTAGGGGTGTCCGTTGTAAACATAACCTAGATCAAGAGTTGTATCGCAACCTACAAAATCATCCGTGGCATCCCCAACATCAGCATCATTCCAAAAAGAAAAATAAACGCTGTCCAACTGCTCACCACCCTTGTTAACCAGCTTAACCTGATAGAATTGAACATTTTCGTAGAAGGGGTCGCCAGTTCGGTTGTAGACGGTTACCTGAGCCTCCATCCCCAGGGGTGGAGTGCTCCATAAATTATGATGTGTTTCAGCGCTCCAATCGTTCATGATCCACCAGAGCATTTCATCTCCCTGGAACAGGGGTGGATCCTCTCCTGTGATCATTTGACCATCTGGGGGATTATAGGTGCCATCCCTGTTAAAATCCTCATAGGGTTCGCCTGGATCAATCATCCCATTGTGATTCAAATCTGTATAATTTTCTCCATCCCGTGCTGGAGCGCCATCAGAGGCTGGCCAGGTGGCATACTCCCTACTAAACTGGGGTGAACTCAGATCAGATGAATTGCCTTGCTGGATGAAGTAGATCTGATGCAAGGGTGTGTTTGGCGCTAAATCACCAATGGGTTGTTTGGTCTGGGTATCGTAGGGAATGGAACCAGGCGTCCATTCTGAGGAAAATTCTGCAGCCGCCGTGCGGATCTCTCCATCTACCATTCCAGCCACCCAGATTCCGGCAGAAAATATTGCGGTATTTCCTGAACCAGCCGGCCACTCTAAACCAGAATCACCGGTAGCTCTATGACTCACCAGGTGACCATCATTCCCGATGTAATTGTTAATATTATTGCCTTCAAATAATTCGTCTTCAAGGGTTGATGGCCTGTGCAGTGTCTTTGAGTCTGAATCGCGGGCAACACCCAATGAGAATCCCATGAAGAAAATTATCATGAGGTTCAAAAAGAGTCTAATTATGTGCGTATTCTTCATAGGATGTATTCACCTATTCGGGCTGGAAGACTGCCACTTTCAGGATTTTATTGCCCAGATTAGGTACTTCTACATGAACAATGTATATGCCACTGGCCACCGAGCTACCCCATTCATTTTGAAGATTCCAATTCTCATAGGAGCCAGACTCATGATCAAACCGTCTCACCAGATGTCCTCCCAGATCATAAATGCGGATGGTGGATTCCTGGGCCGGCAAATTGGAGAAGGTTACATATGGACCCGACGCTGTGGTCTGATCGCTGTGGTAACCAAAGTAGGGATTAGGAAACACTTGAATTAGATCCAGGGCATCTTCATCATAGTTCATATTCATTGCAGCTGTTGACCACACCCAGGAATCGATAGTAGTGTTAATGGGTGTCACGAAATGGAGTGTTACAAGATCACCCACAGAAAACCTGGAGTTATCGTTGAATTGCCAGGCCCAACCAGAATGGGGATTGAAAAGTAATTCTTGAATGCTATCTGCGTGTGTGCTGTAATCGAGATCAAAGACAATGACCCAATCCAAATCTAGAGTGCTCTCCCAATTCTCAAGACTGGTGTCCTGAATACCCCCGGTTTTGTTGTTGTCTTTGATGCCCACAACTAACTGTCGGTCTCTCTCAATGTCCCACACTTCGAATGGAATCACAACCAGGCTATCATTTCTGCGTCTTTGATATTTTGTGGCGAATTGTCCATTTTCAGTAAAACGTATCTCCAGATCAGAGCTGTAAAATTCTGGGTCCTCTGAGCCTCCCCCAATATTGGGAATATCAGATAATCTATCCCCTCCTATGGCTCCAAAATTCGACCCAAAAGACAGGATGACTTTATGTGTGCTTGATCTGGGGATGTCAAACCAGGTTTGGAGTCCTTCTTCCCTGATGAAATAAGCTGGATAGTTGTATCGTGAGTTGGTTTCAAAGTATTCGTTTAGTGAAAGTGTATCCCCGTCCTTGATGAACAGACTGTCGACTCCACCTGGTGAGATTGCTAGATAGCTTTCCACCCAGGTCGAATCGCCTTGCACATTGATATTCTGCTTCCAACTGTGATTTTTACGGGGCGGCAACAGTCCGATCTCATCCAGGGATATTTCAAATCCATCCAGATAGGCTTTTTCGCCAGTATAATCCCGGTGTGCGAACCAATCGATGTCAGTCCAGTCACCCAGCAATGCGGTATCCTGAAATGATCCTGATTTTCGTAGTATATGCCAGCGAGCCACAGCGGCACTTGAATCATATTGGAAGCCCAACTCGTAGTCTAGGCCAGTTAGTGCGCCTGGATCAAGGACATCGATGGTGAGCTTTACATCTGCATTGCCAGTATGCGCCACATCAAGCGTATCTCGCATTCCAGGCAATTCATAGTTCAGATGAGGCCTGATACTCACAATGCGTTTGCTACTCTCAATAGATTTTGGGGATCGTTCCCCATTGTATGCATAGGCTGAGAGGGCAAAATGATAGAGTTTGTTATTGGTTAGGGGTGCGCCCTCCTGGAGAGCATCTTCGGTGATATTTAGCAGATATTGGAGACCTGCATCCTCTCCAAACTGGACCTGCTCAGAACCTACTATGCCATTCTCGTCCATAACCTGCTCCACGATGTGGCCAACATCGTTCACCACATCAAAGGTATGCAGTCTGGTCCAGGGTCCGTTGGCACTAGGCGCTTGATAAATGTTATAGCCCTCAAACTGGTATCCATAACTGTTGAATACTTCATATTCCTCGGCACCTGCGTGCCAGTTCAGGGCTATCTCCTGGTCATTGGCACTGGCGCTTAATTGGGGTGGATCTAGTTCAGGGGTTTCGAAGTTGAAATGGAAGTCTGAGCGTACCTTGCCAGTGGCATACTTTAAACTGGTGATAGCATCCAGATAATCCACGCCCGCAACTATGATGAGAGCAGATTTAATGACTTGTACACCTGGTTCACCAAAATCAGCGAGACCGTTTTGGTTGATGTCATCCCAGGGCGCCATGTTAAAGGGGCCACAGCTCATGAGGGCTCTTTTATCACTGAGGTAGTACTGGTTCAGTGCAGTCCACTCATCACCGAGTACAGGATCCCCAGAGACATGAAAGGTAGTCACATTACTATCAGTGTCCATGATAGGATTTCCTTCACCATCAAAGCCTTGCATATAGAAGTTGGCAATGCGTTCATTTTCAGGATCTGAAAAAGGGCGACTTCCCTTTAAAATCAAGATATGGGCTGTCATCCCCTGTATCATTTTATCTGAGAACACCGATTCACCGTAAACGACTGTATCACCAATCGATTCAACCATGGGTCCTTGAAGAAAAGTATATCCCACAGCTGGTGGAGTCATTCCATATCTTTGATCTCGGGGTTTTCCATTATAATAATATCCAAGGGATAGGCTGGAATCGCAGCCACCTTGATCATCTGAGGCATCGCCCAGATCCACATCACTCCAATAGGCATAGTAGACACTGTCCAGAGTGTGGCCACTTTTGTTCACCAGTGTGACATCATGAAACTGCACATTTTCATAGAAGAGATCCATGGATTGGTTGTATACCGTAACCTGCATCTCGAGCCCCAGGGGTTCAGTTCTCCAGAGATTGTCATGGGCGGGGCTCCACCAGTCATTCATGACCCACCAGGCCTGTTCATCTCCCTTGAAGATAGGAGGATCCTCACCTGTTACATATTGACCATCAGGAGGGTCATAGCTAGCATTTTGATTAAAGTCCTCATAGGGTTCGCCAGGATCTCGAAGGCCATTGCTGTTCAGATCCGTAAATATCTCGCCATCATGTGCTGGAGCCCCATCTGAGGCTGGCCAGTTTGCATATTCACGGTTATAGCTATCTGAGGTAGGATCTGAGGAATCCCAATTGTTTATGGCGTATATTTGATGATCTGGGGTATTGTCAGGAGTATCATTGGTTGGTAGCTTTGTTTGAGTGTCATAGGGTATTGTCCCAGGCGTCCACTCACTTGAGTTTTCTGCAGCAGCACTGCGAAGCTCACCATCAACCTGACCAGTTATCCAAATACCTGAGGCGTAAATGACCGTCTTACCACTACCAGCAGGCCATTCACAACCGCCATAGCCTTGTGGAATGTGACTTGCCAGGTGCCCCTGGTTACCCAACCAGCTGTTGATATTGTTACCGGTAAACTCAATAAATTCCCGCGTAGATGGTTTTGCAAGTCTGTGGGAGTTGTCATCTCTGGCCAGCCCAATTGAAAACAGGCATATCAGTATGATTGAAGGCCTGACGATGATTGACTCCAAACTTGTCACGATCCCCCCTGGATTGATTAATGAGTGAAAAATATAGCGTAAACATTGAGAAAAACAATGATGTAGGAAGGATTAAGTAGAAAAATAAGGCAGCCCAAAAGGGGTTGTATTTTGGTATAAGGGTATAAGGGTAAATTTATTTTACTCTACAACGAAGCTGACGAAGATTACGAATCAACATAATAACTTTCGTTCTTTTCGTTTTATTCGTTGTAAAAATAGATCGAGGCCAGTGTAAGTAGTGACATTTAGAGGATTCAGAAACAAGCATCCCTATAGACAATAAAAAAGGCGGTTCCAAAAAGGGTGGTATTTTGGGATATGGGGTAAAAGGGTGAATTTATTTTACTCTACAACGAATCTATCTACACCTTATGGGTTTCGATAGACACGGCTGACGAAGATTACGAATCAACATAATAACTTTCGTTCTTTTCGTTTTATTCGTTGTAAAAATAGATCGAGGCCAGTGTAAGTAGTGACATTTAGAGGATTCAGAAACAAGCATCCCTATAGACAA
>JABMOS010000117.1 GCA_013203185.1 Fidelibacterota bacterium
ACCAGAATTGTTTATCTTTCACTGTGCTTCTCCGTTTGTTTATTTTTATGCTCTTCTTCCAGTTGTTCAAGTCTTGAGATCAATAGCTCAATGTTACTTGGCTCTTCAAATAGCTCTGCAGCTTTATAATACCCATCTGCTTTGATAAATGCGCTAACTATGGGACCAAAAAATATCATGCTATGACTGCCTAACAATGCTAAAGGTTTAACCATTTCCAGGGCAAAGACCGCAGGGGTGATAAAACCAGTATCGTAAATCCGTTTGGCGATACGCTCAATAAAGGCCAGGTCTGCTGTAGGCAGGGATGGCGCACTGACCACTTCCTTTGTCTTAATCAGTTTCTACCATCTCCAGGTTTGCTCGCGGTATCACCAAGACTTCATCATCAATTTTTATCTCTGCTACACGCACCATGGTTTCAGACTCCATCTTCTGCAATTCCGAAGGCAACGAAACCACTGTCCCGATTCTGCCAAAATAAGGAGCACGAATCACACGCACCAGACTTCCAGCCTGTATACCTTCATTAATCTTAACAGCCTGAATATCCCCTTTGATGTCTTCTGGACTGAGTGGAATCACAATTTCAGGACGGATAACGCCAGCTCGAATCTGGGTGGCACCATTAATTGAAGTGAACTTTCCATGATGTTGTTTAAGGAGGTCGAAAGTTCGAGATCCCATCCGTATCTCCCCATACCCTTCTGTAAGCACCAGGGAGGTAACAAGATCCTCAGAGCCTGTAATGGCAACTCCCAGGGTATAACCCAGTATCTCTTCCAGATCAAAATAATTAAAGCCACCAACTACAACACCGGCAACATTCATACTTAGCGCTTTTTTGTAGGCAGCCAGACTAATGAACGAGCCGCCAACCAATACTTTTCCAGCGTGCTCGGGTTTGATCATATCTGCCGTGAGTTCATCTTCGCGACCTTCAGTCAGAACGACGAGCTCTCCCCTGCTTTCACCACCTATGCCGAAAATGCCTTGAATAAATACCGCTTCAGTCTCGATGATCACACCCTCTTCAGCGATCACTTCAGCCACAACGCCTCGGATGTAGGCATCTATTTCCACTGGAATTGGTGCATCCCGGAGGACGACCTGACCTGTGATTGATGAAATGGATTCCAGCGTACAATCAATGGGTGCCAGTACATTGGATTTAAAGAGTCCAAAGATTCCTTTGGTTTCTGCCATCATCTCGCCCTTGGTAAATTTTGAGCCAACCGGTTTCAGCATGACGGCTTCAACATCAGTGGGATCAATATTTAGCAGGTTACCCACATTCAACATCTGCACATTGCCTGGCAGATGGGTACGGGCAACGATATCATCTGGTTTAACAGAAGCTCCTGCCTCAACTAACACTTCCCCCTTCAGGGGTAAAATTCGATCTTTTCTAACTTTGGTTTCGTGAAGGACTTTTAGTCCAGGAGTATACGAATGGGCCATGATCTATGCTCCTCCCAGTAATTCAGAGTCCGGATATTCATTGGTAGCCTTAGACCACTTATTCAAATTTTCAATTCTTTTTGATTTCTCAGTGCTGAGTTCAAAAGGTCTCCCTCTGCCATCAAGAATTAATCCAACGGTTCCACCATAAACTTCTGTCTCAAGTGCCTCACCCTTGTCTTTTCCCATGGTCATATTTTTTGCAGGAGTAAGTTTGGCTTTAATGGGCTGATAGGAGGCTGGAATAACGATGATCTCACCTGTCTTCAATTCAACGGTCTTAATGCCTTCTCCAGGAATATCAAATTCAGCTGTTAACATCACTGAACCTGGTTTTGGCTTGCCAGCTGGTGCAATACAAGTACCAAGACGAATCAAACAATCCTTCTCGAATACTTCTACTGCAGCCTTACGTGCATCCTCAGCCATATCAGCGTGTTCGATATTTGCCATAACGCCCAGTTGAGGCATCATAAAGATTGAATCAACAGCGAGTTGTGTTATTCCCTCAGGAACGAAAGCATCAATGAGCATACGCATGGCCTGCTCCCTACGTGGAGCGTGAGAAAGAACCCCGCCTGAACCGACCAGGAGATCCAATTCCATCATATCCACAAGAGTTTCGCCTGAACCAGATTGATCAAAAGCATCTGAAATGGTTCGTTGCGATTGAACACCCTTCAGACTTACTGCAAAAGATTTGTGTTGTATAAAGGAAAGCCTCAGGGCCTCACGAGCGATAGCTTGTTCAATGATTAATTCTTCAAGTGATTGAGGAACCGTAGTGGGCCTAATCATCTTATTGCCAATGCGATTGGTAAGCTCACCTTCATCAATATCAATAGGCACCCATCTCAGTACATTCTCTAGAGTGGCTTCGGCCAGCACATTGCATACTGAGTAGCTCATGCCCAGATTGGCACTCACTGTGCGATTGAATTGTCCCTGGAATACTGAAAAGATATCTGTAGTAGCACCACCAATATCAACACCAACAACCGAGATATTTTCCTTCTTGGCTACCATCTCAATCAAGGAACCAACAGCTCCCGGCGTAGGCATTATAGGTGCATCAGTCCAGGTCATGAGTTTTTTATAGCCAGGAGCTTGAGCCATAACATGCTCCATAAATAGATCATGAATCTTGTCTCTGGCAGGTCCCAGGTTTTCAACCTCCAACACGGGTCTAATGTTTTCAATCATGTCCAGATCTGTAATCTCACCTAAAGTTTTGGCGATATTTTCCTGCGCCTTGATATTGCCAGCATAGATCACAGGTAATTTATAGTTCTGACCTAAACGGGGCTTTGGGTTGGCTGCAGCCAGGATTTCTGCTAATTCTACAACATGGGAAACCGTTCCGCCATCAATTCCACCAGACAAGAGAATCATATCTGGGCGAAGCTGACGTATACGTTCAATTTTTTGATGAGGTAGCCTACCATCATTTGAGGCAAGAACATCCATTACAATAGATCCAGCTCCCAGGGCCGCGCGTTCAGCGCTCTCCCCGGTCATGGCCTTTACAACACCAGCTACCATCATTTGAAGACCACCGCCAGCAGATGAGGTGGACACATAAACATCCACACCTGTATTGGCATCTTTCATGGGATGAATAATCTGATCACCATCTAGTATCTTCAACCCTGAAAGCTCTTCAACTTCCATGATTGCATTAAGCACACCTTTGGTGACGTCTTCAAAGGGTGCTTCCACGGTTGTAGGAGCTTCACCCCTCGTCTTTAAACGATACCCCTGATCTGTGAGTTCGATCAGGATAGCTTTAGTCGTGGTCGAGCCACAATCCGTTGCCAGAATAGTTTTAAGTTTTTTACTAGCCACTATTTCGGTCCTTTATTTTTTTCATCTCGCAGAGCAAACAGAGACGCAGAGA
>JABMOS010000118.1 GCA_013203185.1 Fidelibacterota bacterium
AACTGGCGTACCATTTTTGTTCAAACCATTCCACTGGAGATGATAAAAACCAGGTGCCTGATCTTCATTCACCAGATCAACCACATGCTGACCAAGTACATTATAGATAGAGAGCCTTACAAATGTGTTCTCAGGTATATCATACTTGATGTTGGTGATTGGATTGAAGGGGTTTGGATAGTTGTGATGTAGTGCAAACTCTGTTGGCAGACCGGCAAGATCGACACCAACATAGGTTTCTACATCATCATACCAGTTATACACGACACTGTTCGTATCTGGAACAACATACATGCGGTCTGGACCACCACCTGGAAATTCAGATGTGTCCCAGTTTCCGTTGATCCTGAATTTGTAATACAGGCTATCACCGGGATACACACCAGCCAGTGTATATGAATATACACTGTCAGCATCAGAATCATCCATAACCATGGGTGTGTCACCCCACCCATTAAAGGTACCGGCTACATCAACAAAATCTGTTCCCATAACGAAGGTTTCCATGAGGGTTTGCACATTCATGTTCACATCAAATGTGACTTCTACAGGATCGATGTTGTAACGCTCTGTAACCATGTCAAAATACAGATTGACGCTGACATCCTCAGAACAGCGGAGCTGGATACAATCAATAGAAACACTACCGCCAGCGGCATTAATGGTGCCATTTCCAGTGATCCAACCTTCAACGGGATCGTTCTCAAGATCAACAGAGACAACTTGCCAGTCTGTTTCTTCAAAGGTAAGATCGTGCCATGGACCAGCTTCATATCCGTCATCATCCTTGACAACAATACGAGCCTGGACATCGGCACCACCACCATAGAGATAGAAGAACATTTTAGAGTCTGCGTCAATTCGGTCGACGCGGTTGATATTCCATAATCTCACAAACCAGCCACCACTTACATCAGGATCGTCAAGAAGCACCATCTCTCCTGAGTGTGTTCCAGCAAATGCCATACTATCTGAAGAGGCAAAGGTTGAAGCACCCAGGATTCCTGCGGTGGAACCTGAATAGGTTGGGTGACCCCAGTTACCGACATCAACAGTAAAGTCATTCATGATTCGATCAATGGGTAGGTCGCCAGGAATATCTAGCACAACATCGATAGTTGAACCAGGCATGATTTCATTTCCACTCACATCATGGATGCCAGTAACTGTCACTGTATAGAGACTGTTTGGCATCAGAGCTGGCACATCAAGTAGATAGATAAAATCATTCAGCATGGTAATAGCAGTTGGTGCTTCAGATCCAAGATCATCAGCAACACTATAGTTCCCTAAAGTGAGTGCATCTGCGGACACAACTGGCTCGCTAAAGCGCAATTGAATCTGTGTCTCTGATACAGCTACAACACCAGCAAGTTCTGGACCAGCCAGATCTGTATGCGGATGAGCACCCAAAAAGCGGAATGTGTTTTGGGGAAAGACAACCCATTCAGATGATGCTGCATCAGTGCCAGCGGCCATCATCCAGTCAGGATTACCCATGGTCAAACTGGCCTTCCTGACAAGGGTGTGTTCTCCCATGGCATCTTCCATACCAGCTACAGCATAATCAGCTGCAGTAGGATTGTTCACATCGCCAACTGCGTCAATGAGGATGGTGTCTAGACCAACTATTCTAAATAGGCCTCGAGCATCATTACCATTGTAGCTTGTTGGTCCAGGATAGGCGGCTGCCCAGTCAGCAAGATTTAGTAGCTCCTGGTCTGCACTGGCATCAGCGATGACATATGTTGACATGGGATCTATGGTCAAAGCGACAGTGTCAGGGAACGTATAAAAATACTCCCAATCTGTTGCTTCATTGCTGGTTCCACCAATAGTGTAACCACTAAGATCAATGGCTACATCTGTAGGATTATATATTTCCAGCGCTTTATTATTTGAGCTGCCTTCAATGTATTCAGAGAAGAACAGGTCACTGACGAATTCATAGGTATACATGAATGAAGCCGTATCAGCCAGCAATACATTCTCACTCAGATCAGCAACATTGTTGATGATCACTGTATAGGTGGAATCGAACATCATACCAGTACCCAATGTCAGGGTAACCATATCTTCTAGCACAACAGCTGCAGTAGGTGCGCCAATGCCATGATCAAGACTGTAATTGGCAACATTAGCGCCTGTTACTGGGTCAATGTCTTCGTCGAATAACAGTTCAACTATGGAACTTGAGAGAGCAGCGGCTGACACTAGAGCAGGTGGGGTCATATCGACGATTCCCAGGTTATCATCAAACATCAAATTGTCAATGGTAACACTGATAGTTCCACCAGCACCGGCAGCAGAAGTGTTGGAACCTGCTATCTTGATATATCCAGATGCATTGGAGGCAGTTCCTGTTAAGGTCATGGTTGTAAAATCAGCAAGAGCATTAATGCTTACTGAATTTTCGACGTCGCCTAGACCTTCGATTGCCAGGGTAACTGGGTAGGTGTCAGGTGCATCCCAACCAAGTGTTTTCACATCCAGGGTGAACGAATAATCTTCACCAGGTGTGGCAGCAACAGGTCGTTTGATATAGAAACCATAACCACCATCACCAAAAACCAGGGCACCTGAACCATCAACTCCTGCAGTTGCATCATGAGTCACTGTGGTATAACCGGTCGCCCCATCATAAACTCCCCAGTTTGGTACATCAACAGCATCTTCAAATGCGATATCCAAGTCCAGATCCTCAAACACATAATCATCATCAAACATGAGATTATCAATGGTCACATTGATGGTTCCACCGGCACCAGCAGCAGATGTATTTGAACCCTGCAGCTTGATGTACCCAGTTGGATTGACTGAAGTGCCCATGAGTACGATGTTGGTAAATTCTGTGATACTATTTATACTCACAGAGTTTTCTTCTGCCCCCAAGCCTTCTATTGACAAAGTAATGGGATATGTATCAGGATTGTCCCAACCCAATGTTTTCAGGTCAACAGACAGGACATACTCTGTACCCACTGTTGCATTAATGGGGCGTTTGATATAGTAGCCATAACCACCATCACCAAAGACCATGGCACCAGACCCATCAACGCCAGCTGTTGCATCATGAGTAACCGTAGTAAACCCGGAAGCACCATCATAAACACCCCAGTTGGCTGCGTCAGAATCATCTTCAAAAGTCAGATTCAGGTCCGTTTCGGGAATAATTTCAACAATATCATCTATACTTCTTGGATTCACTGTAAAAGCACCATAGTAATAATTTACAGGACCGATAACATTGTAGTCTGATCCGAGCACTGCTGAGTTCTCAGCATCCGAAAATACCTGATCATCAACCAGTGCGTCTCCACTGCCATCATCAATCTTGAATGCCCAGCGATCATTGCCTGCGTCGACTGAAACTGCAGTACATTCACCGGCAATTTCTACTAACATTCCTTCATGCCCTTCTGACAAGGTATTTGTTATCAGAATAATTGGGGTTGGAACTGAAAGTCCTGAGGCATTAACTGTGACATCGTAAATGCTGGAAATCTGTGTCAAACCATTATACTCGGCGACAGTACCCTGTACCGTTACGCTGTCTCCAAGTGCGTATGCACTCACATCACCACTCACATAAACATATACACCAGAATAGTCCGCTGTGCCATTCTGCATGTAAAAGGAATAGCTCGTCAGGGCTGTGATTATTCCGCTGGTCTCAACAAGTTCACCCATATACTGTGAAGAATCACCACCTGCATCAGGTGTTTGAATTTCGAGGATGGTATAAGGGGTAAAAGATGGTGGTGGAGCTACATTTGTAGCACCAGGAGTGCGTGTTACGGTAGTGTGCCAATCATCATTGGCATAACCCGCTCCGCCCTGACCATCAGTGACTCTTGAAGACGAACCACTGGAACCATTGGTAATGAGTATGCCAGGTAGGTCTAACAAGGCTTCCAGACCAGTGTCTGCCGATGATCCGTAAATGATTCCATCAACCTGGTCGGTGCCCATAAGTAAGGCGACAGCATCAGTTCCGTTTTGGAATGATGTCCAGGTAGCATTTTGATCTGGTGTATAACCACCTATGTCTGTCACTCCAGCTTCAGCCAAAACGAAGAACCCGTTTGCAGGGATCGATCCGGTGAGCATGGTTGTCTGATACTCTACATCACCACTTCCATTGTAAAAAACGAGAGAGTACCCTGCAGTCGCCAGATCAATGGCCCCATCAGTGGTATTGAAGAGCTCAATGTATTCCAGGCTAGAAGTATTGGTATCAAACTCGTTGATCAATACATCGCTGGCTACGACTGGTGTTTCAATGGCTATGGTTGCTCTACCTGGAGTTGTGAAGGAATTGGCACCATCTGGAGCAGACCACACGTTCCAGTATTCAGTATTATTGTCAATAGTGTACAAATTACCAGCAGCATCAAAAGCTAGGTCTTTATTACGACCCTGACCTGTGATTATCGTATCCAGTATCGCTCCTGTGGTGGCATCGTGAATAATCACATCACCTGAGTATTCATTTGCCCAAGCTACGCGGTTCGTGGCTTCATCAATAGCGAGCCCCTTGGCGCCATACATACTCATGGGAACTGTCCATAATGTATCGTCAATTGTCAACAGTGTGCCTGTATAGGGAGGATACTTCATAAGGGGGTAGGCTTGACCACTGACACCTCTAAACTGGGTGAAATAGATATTTCCAGCAGCATCCAGCTCAACATCTGATTGATAGTAACCATTATTGGGACGCTGGATAACATCAATACCAGTATCTGCGGCAGGCATCTCATTATCGAGACCAAGCTCATATTTTACAATACCACGACCTGTGGCATAATGCATATCAGCCGTGTATATGGCACGATCTGCACCGGAACCATGGACCCAATTTGCACTTATGTACTGATCTGTCAGGCGATTGTCTGCTTCCAGAACATTCAACGGAGTGGTCATATCTCCATCAAAACCATAAAGAAGATCGGAAGAATAATCAGTGACGTAGATCTTATCATCCAGACCGATGGATGTTTTCCCTGGAGATTCTGATGAACTTCCCCATGTAACACCCTGGGCAAATGCAACAGTATCCTGAACGGCATCGAACATAAATATGCCCTTGCCATTATAGAAAGCACCAGAGTTGCCACTTGTGCCTGCAAATCCGTTGGAGATGTAGACGCGTCCAAAATATTCACTGTCCAGATTGCGATTTACGGCAACACCTTTGGGTGAATACATGACTGTCTTAAGAGGATCACTGATCTTGGTCCATTCAGAATGACCATCATCAGCTGCCACAACTTCAAAAGTATAATCCCCATCAGAAAGGGTCACGGCTCCATCATCTGTACCATCCCAGGTGACGGAGTTGCTTCCTTTTGTCGCTGTTGCCAGCGAAATGGTACGCACCAGAGTGGTACCACTATAAATTTTTACATCAACCCCGCTGTCAGAATCTTCATTCAATAGAAATGAGATTTCGACTGTGGTGTTTGTTGTGCCTGTGGTTATCACTTCGGCGCTTACTTCCAGATTCGTAGCATATATATTTGCATACGATGTGGTTGCAAGACCAAAGATGAGCGTCAGAGCAGCAATAAGAATATTACTTCTTTTCATTCTGGTTTCCCTTCCTTTTCGGACTTTGTTGGTTAGCGGGTTAGTTTAGAATATTTACTTACTACCCACAAAAGCTTTCCAACCAGTAATATTTTGAAGTGTTTAGTTTGTATTTTATTCAGTAATATCTCACCCTGGCAAGTACTGATTTATACATCCATTGTATACTGCTCTAAGTAATTATTAATATTGATGTTTAATTGTGACAGTTTTAGACCCAATACCGCGGCAAAAACCATGTCTTTTTTATTCAAAATATGGAGGGTTATTCAACTGAGAAACAATCGACCAAAAAATTGTCAGATCATCTCGTAACTCATGACAGGGCAACGCTTTTTATCTCCTCACACCAGTGAGAAGCTCCAGAGTAGATAATTCTGGCCTGCAAGAGAGTCCCCTGCCTCACATCACCTCATGTTGGAAGGTTTAATAATAATTTCATCTTTTAGCTCACCATCTACTGTGTAAGACATCACTGTCAGCTTCGAGGGCTGAACATTTACAACATGATAAAATTGCTTATCAGCGTCAGTTACTGCAAACACATCCTTTACTGCAGGTTCAAGCTTGTATTGCTTGGACCCAGAGACTGAATTGATATACACCGTCCCCTTCTGGCGTCCCTTGACCCGCTGGCCGTTTCTAAGAGGAAAAGTGCGACCAAAAGTATGATCATGACCCTGAAGAACCAGGTCCACCTCATATTTGTCAATTACCGATAATAATGCCGCTCTCCTTTTTGCACCATCTCTACCCTGGCCCGTTGAGTATAAAGGCTGGTGCATGCTCAAAATGACCCACTTGCTTTCAGTTTGACCCAGTAGCTCATCAAGCCAGACTGCCTGCTCCTCCAATTGCTCGCTCCCATTTAGAACAACAAAGAGCAATCCTTGATAACGAAAGGAGTAATTCGTCTCAGGTAGTGTTGCCAGACCATTTTCCGGTAATGTGAAGTGGGGTCTCCAGTAGGGAGAGTAATGATCCAACCATTTCCCATTGATATAATAGGAGTGATTGCCCATAACTGGCACCAGAGGTATTTGCCCAAATATCCATGATCCCGCATGGAAAAGATCCTCCCATTGTTGATCAATACCAGGTACTGAAACCAGATCTCCAGCCAGGGCAAGGAAGGCTGCATCAGGTGCCTCTTTATATCCCTCCCTGAAAGCTCTTGGTACATGGCTGATCAATCCATTCTGGGGATCTCCAAAAAAGAGAAAGCGAAAGGAGTCGTCATTGATCTTTGCCGTTTCGAAAACAAACCATTCACTCCACTTCTCCTTGGAACCAACCCGATAGGCATATGCTGTTCCTGGTGTCAAATTTTTCATTTCCGAAGAATAGGCAAACACCACGCTGCTATCGCTCAGGACCACGGCTTCCACGTCAGCAATAAAATCACGATGGTCTTTGTAAAATTTTACCAGTGGCGAATTAATTGCAAGCTGCACTTGTGGATTATCCAGCTCCATCATAGTACGCCAGGACACATTCATCTGATGTTGCGGATCATCGGAGATACATAACGCAATTCGCCAATCTTCAGGACCAGCAATAAGGCTTGTTGAAAATAATATGCTAATAAGCAGGTAGCTAATTCTGAACAATTGTCCCTCTTTTCGTAAATTTTGAGCCTTAAAATTATTATCAATCAATTTGCACCCAATTATTTCCAGGCAAATGAATAATTACTCCCCTTGTTTTTAGAGCATTTTGAAAATAGAATCTTATCATATCAGGGTATAGAAAACTACAAAACAGACAATTAGGATGGGGCAAATGCGACTGATATTTTCTACCTTCATACTTGGAATCTTTTTAGGGTGTTCTGGTCCAGACCAGGCTCAAAAGCTCTCACCCAAACAGGCATTTCTTGATTCACTCCTCAATGAGATGACATTGGCTGAAAAAATTGGCCAGATGAGTCAGGCCACAGGGAACTGGGAAAAAACAGGACCTGTTGTCACGGATCCTGATATGGTTGATCTGGCTACCCGCGGTAAAGTGGGTTCATTTCTCAATGTGTTTGGTGCAGCTCGTACTCGCAGCGCCCAGGAATTGGCCGTCAACCAAACTCGACTTGGAATCCCCCTTATCTTTGGATACGATATGATTCACGGTTATAAGACCACCTTTCCCATTCCCCTGGCAGAAGCGGCTTCATGGGACCTTGACCTAATCAAACGCTCTGCTGAGATCACAGCCATCGAAGCTGCTGCATCCGGACTTCACTGGAATTTTGCCCCAATGGTTGACATCGCTCGAGACCCACGGTGGGGTCGTATCATGGAGGGAGCCGGAGAAGATCCATGGTGGGGCTCTAAAGTGGCAGTCGCTCGCGTACAGGGGTATCAGGGTGATGACCTGTCAAGTCTGTCCACCATTGCCGCCACGGCCAAACATTTTGCTGCCTATGGAGCTGCCGAAGGGGGGCGCGATTATAATACAACAGAAGTCTCTGAAAGAACCCTTCGAGAAGTCTACCTCCCTCCTTTTCAAGCTGCAGCCAAGGCTGGTGTGGCAACCTTTATGAATGGATTTAATGACCTGAATGGCATCCCCGCTACAGCCAGCGAACTCCTGGTACGTCAGATACTCAAGAAGGAATGGGACTTCCAGGGATTTGTAGTCTCTGACTGGGCATCGGTACAGGAAATGACTGACCATAGTATTGCCTCTTCAGATAAAGAGGCCGCAGAACTAGCCCTGATCGGCGGATGCGATATGGAAATGGTTTCGACGACCTATACGGAATTTATGGAGGAGTTGGTGAAAGAAAATCCCACATATATCTCCTATATCGATGAGGCCGTCCACAGAGTATTGGCCATCAAATATGATCTCGGATTATTCCAAGATCCCTATCGGTATAGTGATCCTGCAAGAGAGGCAGAAGTCGTCCTGCACAATGATCATTTCAAACATGCCCGTGAAATTGCCAAACGCTCTATTGTTCTTCTTGAGAATCGCAACCAGACACTTCCCCTTAACACTGACTTAAATCGAATTGCTGTCATCGGTCCATTGGCAGACGATAAGGAAACACCTCTTGGCACGTGGTCTGCTCAAGGGAGACAAGAGCACGTCACAACCATTCTTGAAGGCATTAAACTAGCTTCGGGTGATGAGACAAAAATCTTGACGGCAAAGGGATGTGAGGTCAATTCTTCGGATAAAAGTGGCTTCAAAAATGCACGTTCTATGGCCAAACAAGCTGATGTAATCATCGCTGTTGTTGGTGAAGAGGCCCTCATGAGCGGGGAAGCCCTAAGTCGTTCAGATATCGGTCTTCCCGGTGTCCAGCTGGAATTGCTTCAAATGCTTAAAGCCACAGGTAAACCAGTGGTGGTGGTCCTCATGAATGGTAGACCTATCGCAGAACCCTGGATGTATGAGAACTGTGATGCTGTACTGGAAACCTGGCACCTTGGTGTTCAGTCCGGTCCAGCCATTGCAGATGTACTGTTCGGCTCCTATAACCCATCAGGAAAATTACCTGTAACTATTCCGCGTTCGGTTGGGCAAATTCCTATCTACTATAACCACAAAAATACGGGTCGAGCCTATGACCCAACAGAGCGATATACATCCCAATACATCGATGAGGATC
Source organism: Fidelibacterota bacterium (assembly GCA_013203185.1). Classification (GTDB taxonomy): domain Bacteria; phylum Fidelibacterota; class UBA8477; order UBA8477; family JABMPR01; genus JABMPR01. The sequence continues at coordinate 9,206 of JABMOS010000118.1, forward strand.
ATCTACCCCAGTATCCCTTCGGCTATGGATTGAGCTATACAGAGTTTGAGTATAGCAATCTTGTGCTTGATAAGTCCAGCTTTCACGCCGGGGAGAGCATCTCTATAGGAGTGGATATAAAAAACTCAGGACCCGTCTCTGGCGAAGAAGTTGTCCAGCTTTATGTTCGTGACATGTTCGGCTCCGTTACACGCCCTGTATTAGAGTTGAAGGGCTTTCATAAAACCATGTTGGCCCCTGGTGAATCACAAACGATTCATTTCACTTTGGGTGCCGAGGATTTGCGCTTTTGGGACAAGGACATGAAATTCAGCTGGGAGCCTGGAAATTTTAAAGTTTTTGTCGGTCCAGACTCTGGGGATTTATTGGGAGCTGACTTCAAACTGCTTTAGTTTTGTTTAGCAGGTAATATTTATTCCGTGTTTTTGATTATTCTCACCATAATGTGGTGAGAATTCTTGACTTGCTGGTTTAGCAGGCAGGGTTTATCTTTTTTCCAATCGAGTGGGGAATATGCGACTATCAGATTGATGTTGAGACATCATGGGGGTTTACGCATCACCTTTCCCATCGCCAATCTCCTTCCTCAGCCCAAATCTCATCGCAACCAGGCATTTGATAATTAACGGTGGAGTATTAAAGTTATGCACAAAGACAAACGAGAAGCGTATCAATATTTTGATTTTCTCCCAGGTGCATTGATCGAAATTGATCTCGCCAGTCGCCTGATCATCTACATGAACCGTATCGCCTTCTCCCTTTTTGAGCATAACCAAGCCGATATTGAAACTGGCCTGCCCCTTAGAGAAATATTTCAAAATGATACTGAATATGCGAGATCTATCAAGGTGGCCGAAAAATTTGGTCTGGAAAATTATCAAAACCGCACAGCCTACACTCGCTATGAGAGACAAGATCTCTATGATTTCATGATGAAAAAGAAAACTGGGGAAAGTTTTCTGGGAGAATGTCAGGGTGCTTTTGTTTTAGATAGTGATATGGTCCCAGTCGGTGTCCGCATTTATATCAGAGATTTATCTGAGCAGCGAGAACAAGAAGCTCAACACATTGTGAATGAAGCCAAATATCGCACCCTCCTGGAGTATTCATCTGACATTATTTTTCTTATTGATAGCAAGGGTGTGGTTCAATCTGTTAATCGCGCTGCTACAAAATATTTAGGTCGCAGTATTGATGAAATTGAAGGTAGAAATGTTTCTGTGTTGTTTCCACCTCAAACGGTTGAAACCTTTAAAGGGTATTTAAACAAAACTTTTATCAGTGGTGAAAGTGGTACCTACGAAACCCCCATGCCTACGACTGGCAAATCAATATGGGTGAGCACCTCCATCAACCCCGTACGTGATCGAGCCGGTAATATCACCGCCGTGCTGGGAGTAAGCCGTGATGTTACAGCCTGGAAGAGAGCTGAAGAAGGCCTGGAGCAAGCCCTCATCAATGCCAGGAATGCCAATAAAGTTAAAGACCAGTTTATTGCCAATATCACCCACGAAATCCGCACACCGCTCACCACGATTACTGGTTTTACCGGCCGTCTCAAAGAGAGTCTTGGAGAAAATCTAAAACCAGCGGAAGAAGATTATTTCAAATTTATTAATAACAGCAGTCAAAGACTATTGAGGACTTTAGATTCCATTATAAATATCTCAGAAATTGAAGCAGGTACACTGCAACTGGATTCAAAACTTCGTCGATTGGGTCAACTCATTCAATTGCTTTGTGAAAAGGTAACTCCAGATGCCGAAGAAAAGGGTCTCAAATTAAAATGTGAACTCCTCACCGAAGATGATGAAATCCAGTTTGACCAATATTCCATCTATCATGCAATCCATAATATTCTTCAGAATGCGATCAAGTATACTGACAAAGGCAGTGTCACTGTTCTCCTTGACAGGGTTGATGGCAAGCTGCACCTCACTTTTACTGATACAGGCATAGGCATATCTGATGAGTATCGTGAACGAATGTTCCAGGTGTTTTCACAAGAAAGCGAAGGTCTTGCCAAAGACTACCAGGGTATTGGGCTTGGATTAGCCTTGACCAAGCGCTATCTCGATATGAATCATGTGGAGATCACAGTGGATAGCGAAAAGGGCTTGGGATCTACCTTTACCCTCATCTTTCCTGATCCAGTTGATATTTAAGCCCTTCACATATTTCCCAATCAATCCAGCAGTACACTCCACGGAGATTCAAAAGCAGTACCGATATCAATTTATCACATCACATAGTCCCTGGTCATGTTTAAACTGTGGGCAAGTTTTACTTACCCCAAAGAGTAAGTGTTCAATCAGGAGGTGTGTTGTCCGGTAATAATAAGCTATCTGATGGAAACAATCTTCAAATCGCTGAAAAGATGCTCTCTAGTGTGACTCGTATCTTCGATATGGTAGGTGCTCCATATTGGCTGGAGGGTGGTACCCAAATTGGGATTGTCAGGGAGCAGCGACTTTTACCTTGGGACAATGATATGGATATCTCCATATATGATACCTTTAAATCCAAACTCTGGTTAATCGTTCCCATGCTAATGCTTAGAGGATACCGATTAACCCTCCAAAACCATCAAGCTGATATGGGACCATTTAAAAAGGGTGAACTTAAGATCATCAAAATTCGCAATTTTTCCCGTAGGCTGAAAAAAGGGGGCGTCACCCTGGATGTGTTTATCAAGCGCAAGATTGGAGATGCGTGTTTCTGGGTGGTTGGTGTTGAGAAACGCGTGCTCAAGTCCACGCCTGCACACTTTACCGAATCCCTTTCTACAATCACTTTTAAGGACAAAGACTATCTCATTCCCACAGATTATGATGGCTATCTGACATACCGCTATGGCGCCTGGAGAGAACCTCAAAAAGAATGGGATTTCAGGGTGGATGATCAGGCTATAGTAGGAAAGGATTACAAGTGAAAGCGATAATTATTGCCGCCGGGACAGGGACGCGACTTTACCCAATCACCAAAGACATTCCCAAGAGCCTGGTTGATGTGGGTCAAGGCCTGACACTCCTGGAAACGCAATTGCACAGCTTAAAAGAGTGCGGTATCAAGGATATTGTGATGATCATTGGATATCGTGCTGATCAAATAGAGTCCAAACTGAACGACTATCGGTCAGATTTCAATATTGAAATTGTGTACAACCCCTTCTTTGAGAGCTCCAATAATCTCATGTCAGTGTGGATGGCCAGACATTGTTTTTCTGATGAATTCATTACGATTAATGGGGATGACATATTTGATGCTTCTATCATCCGCGAGTTGATCAAAAGCCCCCATCCCATCACCATGGTCACAGATGTCAAGGACCAGTATGATGATGATGATATGAAAATAATATCTGTTGATGGTCTCGTTAAGCGAGTGAGTAAAAAAGTGCCTGTGGAAGAAGCCAATGGTGAATCTGTGGGGATAATAAAGTTCTGTGGATCAGGTCCTAAAATCTATACAGACATGCTTGAGTCAATGGTACGTGACCCTGAAAACCTGAATGTCTTTTATTTAAAAGCTATCCAGAATATCATTAATGCTGGCCATGAAGTTCATTTCAGTCAATGTGATCCCAATGATTGGGGGGAAATCGACTTTCATCCTGATCTTGAGATGATTCGAGCTTATGTGAGCCAGACTAACTTGGTTGAACGGATCCTTGACAAACCCTGACTAAGACGACTAAGAGAAAATCCCCTTAATCATCCTCTTCAGTTACTTCGATGATTTTTAAACCACCCAGTCCGCCAGCAATGAACAAATAATCACCATCAGCTTTTACAGCATTCACTGATTCTAAGTCATCCAGACGAAACTGACCAATCAACTCCAGCTCATCAACATCGCAATCTCGTGAGTCAAATTTATCCCTGGTGTAAGCGACGTACACACCAGCCTCACCGTTAGACATATACAAGGTCTTGCTATCAGTTGAGGCGGCATTGGTAACTGTCACTGATGGATCAAGATCATCCACAACAGGTGGGGCGATCTGTTCGATTAGAGAGCCATCTTCCAGACAAAGAATTTGTGTGCCACCATCTCCCAATGCTAAAACTGCTTTTTTTCGATGAATTTCAATAGTTGATTTTGAAAAATCGATGCTGGCACCTTCCAGGTCATAATCATTTAGCATTTCCCCTGATGCATAATCGAATGTGACCATTCTAGCTGGTGTACCAGCGACCACAGCTATGTCAGTTCCATCTGAAGCTACGCCACGGGCATCTTCAATGGGATATGAAAAAATAACTTCGTCGTTATTCAGTCCAATAACTGTGACATAGCCACCATCAGCACCTGATGTGACAAAAAGATTGTTATCGGTCACTTCAACATCAGTGGCAGCCCAACTGGGGATATCAAAGGTCTCTGTTTCATCGGTCAACTGATCTTGCCTAATCCGGACTTTTTCCACAACTGCAGGTGAGTCAAATTCATCACGATTAGTGGCCATTGCTAAATACAGGTAACTATCTTTCAATGTCAAACCATTAACATCTGAGTCAGTGAAAAGCATGGATGATATCAGCTCTGGATCATCTTCATCCTTAATATCAAATATATCTACTGCTCCCAAATAGGGCTCGCCAATCATATTATATGAAACGTAGGCTTTGCTCGATTTGATATATATATCTGTTGCTTGAAGCGCTTGCCCATCAATGGTGGGTGGGTCGATCTCTGCAATTAAAACAAGACTTACAGGATCAGCTGAAGGTTTTGCTAAACCTCCTGTTTGAAGCGTTGTATCAATTTCTATGACCTGGTTGACGTAGGTAACCCTGTTCAAAAGTGTTGACGCTTTATTTTCAAGAATAATTCGGCCATCTTCTGGTGGCTCAGTACAGCTATTAAGAATTCCTGCCATGAGAAATGGGATGGCGAGCAATTTTAGCCCTGTGTTGTTTTTCATTTTTTAGCCCCTCTTAATTTCTTTCATCAGTTCAAGATGACTTGAAACTGCTCAAAACCTAATCAAGATATTTTCAATCATATCTAAATGTAATATATGTCACTTAGGCGAGCCCAATTCCATCAATAATGTTTCGTAAATGCTATCTGAAGTCCAGTGTCGCCGCGAAAAGCATTTGACCTGGTTTCTAGATTTGAAAAATGAAGTCCAAGGTTCACCTCATATTGGGGTTTCACCGCTACCTTATAGCTCACTCCAAAACTCCGGCTACCTAAAAAATCTATTTCTTCTCCGCCAAGTTCACTATCTGGTGAGACGCCTGAACCAGCATATACTTCGAAAAAGTCGGAAGGGTTGGCGAGATATTTCCGAACTGCAAATATCCAGGATTTCGATAGACTAGAATTCGAGGGTGATATGTATGTTTTCATGCTGATCCAGTAGGCTTGCCAATACTTACCCAGGGAACCCACATATATGGGGATTTGTTTGTCTGGAACCTCGAGATATCTAAATCCCAGAGAAGCCTCAAAATCTTTGGGCAAAGCCTGAAACACTTCTAAACCCATCCTAAAGGATGGGAATAAGTCAGAATTTGATATGCCAATACCCGTGTAGAGATAGGTTCCTTTTCTAAGAACCGGATATGACTCCACTTCGATCTGACTTGCCTTATTTTGAAATCGGCTGGCATAATTCAGCTTGAAGATTACTGGGCCAAATGGAAATGACTCTTGATGCTCCAGAGATATCCAGTGCCATGGGTCAAGACCTGGTTCAACAACAAAAAATTGCCACTCTGTGTTGGTTTCGGCCAAGCGATTGTAAGCGTACCGCACAGTGGTGGAGCGTGTGATTTCCGAGACTTCAACACGTCCGATAAACTCTTCTGCATAGCTATTTTTTGGATCAAGGACTAATATTTCTTTGGCAATTGTCATGGCTTCAGGGGTATTTTTCAGCTTTTCAAGAATCTGAAGTTGTTTGACTTTATACTTCAGGTCTTTGGGGTACATCTGTACTGAGATTTCTAATAAGGCCATGGCTTTCTCATCTTGCTTTGACCAAATATAGGTGTCAAGCAGGGCATTGCGGGCATCCTGATACGATTCAGCAACGGCCACAACCTGGGACAGCTCTTCTTCGGCCCTCTCATAGTTTCCCTCCCAACTATAACATCGACCCAATAGGATTCTAAAATCGTGGTAATCCGGATTGATCTCCAGGGCATGCTGACACATTTCAATGGCTAGATCTCGAGTTCCCGATTCTTTAGCAGCCGTTCTTGCTTCAATAAAGAGAGAATCCAGATTCTCTCCTGCCACAATTGGTGATACTGTTACACAGAAGACCAGCACCAGAAAAGAAAGAATTATGCGGCGCCGGTAAGTCAGATTTGAGTTTCTCATAAAGATCCTAATAGAATTTTTTCTGTTCAGGGGCCTATCATTTAACATAACGATATTTAAATCGTTTCTTTGGGGAAAAGCAAAGCTTCAACGCTTCTGCTATTAGGGGAAATAGGTGAGCGACGAGAGGTATTCAGGATTTTTCTCCTCGAATCAAACCCCAGAAGTACAAAATCACAACAGTGAAGAGTAGGGGGCCAAAGATCATTAAGACAAACGCTTGCGAAAAAAATAGTAATTGCCTTCCCGCCGACAGAAATGCCAGAGAAATACCAGCAGCACTTATGATTGCACCTCCAATGGATACCGTAAGAAAATGAAAATTCATAAGCCCTTTTTTTACCATGATTATCGGGGTAGCAATCACAACAAGTGCTGCAGTGCTATGAAACACGGGATATACAATCCTCGCCATTAAGGGCGCATCCATAAATCGACTCAGTGTGATTAAACCCAGCCCAAGGATCATCAACGCCAGGAAGAATTTTTCATATCTAGGATAAAACCTTGAAATCAATCCCATCCCCCACGAAAAAGGGATAAGCGAGGACACGATCGCCACCAGTTTATTACTGGTTCCTTCTCCCATAATACCTAGAATTCCCCAGCCGAAGATGCTTAATAGTAAGCTGGCAATGCCTAAAACCCCGAAGGCGATGCCATGATAATAGTCTGAGGGGGGTCGGCTTTCCCCAACGCTTTTTTTATTCCTCAGCGACCATATTGCCAACATGGCAACTAGGTAACTGCCAACTAAAAATGCTTTATCAAGTATACCCATCCCCATTCCTTCCAGTGACCTGAACGATTTTTATACCGCACTAATCTAACTCCTATGATGCAGTGAAAAACCTGTTGTTTGTTGAAAATGACTGGTCTCAACCTATTACGTTATTATTAATATTATATTAATTATTTAATATTTTTTTCTTGCTTCTCTCCGCTTCCACAAATATAATATTCCCAATCAAACCAACAGAAGGAGGGTATTATGCAGCGCAATAGCGTAAACAAAGTGCTATTGGTTGGACGTACCGGCAGTGATGCCGATGTGCGTCACACAACAAAGGGAATGGCCATCGCAACCATCAGTGTAGCCACCACAGAGACCCGTAAAGATGGGAAAGGAGAGTTTCAGGATAGTACAGAATGGCATCGTGTTGTGGTTTTTGGAAAGATCGCAGAGTTCACAGAAAACTACGTCAAAAAAGGTGCTCTCATCTATGTGGAAGGAAGGCTTCAGACTCGTTCATGGGATGACAAAGAAGAGAAACGTCATTACATGACCGAAGTTGTAGGGGAAAAACTCACCATGCTTGGTGGCTGGAAAAAAGGTGCTGAGGAAAATGCAACAGCAGCAGTCGCAGAAGCTGAAGAGGAAGTCCCCTTCTAAGAGAGAGTAATCTCGGAAGCCATGCCGGCCGGCACCTCACCAAGAAGACGGGTTTCCAAATTGGGTTGGTTATCGCCCTATAGATAACACCAAAAAGCGAATAAACTGACGCTTACAGTTAATTTCTATAACTTGTTATATAAACCTTAATAACAGACGCATCGCTAGAGGTTTTCCATAGTAGATATGACTATTCATACAAGTCATTGAGATCTGCATTGGCGATTTCAACAAATAACTGCGCCATTTTTTTTGTGACCTCTTTGAAATAGGCTGCGCCTTTTTCTATCGTGGCCTGTCTGGGATCTCCTATCCCCGTATCCTCAGTCACTTCAGACCATCTCCGCTCAGTCCAGCCCAACCCCTCCTGAATACTCTTAATTTTTATTTTGTGCTCAGTGCCAGGACCTGCATCAGATAATGGCCTCACCAGATCTGGTCTGATATGTAGCATGAGTGATGTTTCCATTTCATCAGCATGATCACCATCATTCTCAAAATATTTTGCCTTGTCCACGATTGAGAACCAATTCGTAAACGCCAAAAACATATCGGGGTATTGGAGACCTAATTCTCGCAAAATGGGTTTGAAATCATTCCCACCATGAGAATTGAAAATCAAAAATTTGCGAATGCCTTGTCGATCAAGGGTTTCAAGCACATCCCCCACAATAGCTGTCATCGTGCTGGGATTCATATTAATGTCCAGATAAATATCTGTCTGCCCGGTATTCACACCAAAGGGTATGGTTGGCAACACCATAACTCTGGCACCTTGTTCATGAGCAAGACGGGCTGCCTCAGCGGCAAGATGATCTGACTGCAGAACATCTGTAGCATATGGGAGGTGAAGATTATGTGCCTCAGTTGCACCCCAGGGCAAGATCACCAGATCTACCTCTTGATCTCTGATTTGTTTCCAGGTGCTTTCTCCTAATAAATATGGTCGCATATATTCCTCATCCTTCTTGGGTTAAACTTCGCCTATGTCTTCCAGCAGATCCTACGATGTAAACCAACAGACCCCCTGCAAAATAAGCCAGAACATCATAAGGATCTCTGGTCGTTGTTGCATCGAAAACAGGTACAATGCCTTCGAATAATAAACTAAATGTAAGTACCGCTCCCAGTATGTGGATGAAATCCAGTCTGTATTCCCCTGAAATCAAGTGGAGTCGCCAGGCTAGGTAAAGTGAAGTCGGTAGATAAACTGGGAGAGCCAAAATATCACTGAGGTAATATTTCAAGAAACCTATTTCTGGCAACATTTGAATGAGGAATAGGCGATTTATGGCATAAATAGATACTGAAATGCCAGCCAGAAATATTAATCGCCTGAGAGCTGAGCTCAGCTCGTGATTATTTGCCAATCTCCTGCCCTAAATCTTTCTTATATGTTTTTCGAATATAGGACTCCAGCCATTTATTATATTTCTTCAAATCACGCTCGCGGATGCCCTTCTTGCGCCATTTGGTCTGGAGTGCCTTTGTTTTATCAATAATTTTATTCTCAGCAGGAAGAATCATGTCCAACAGTCCTGTTCCCGCTTGATTGGTCAATTGTGAATGGAGCAAATAGTCTTGACCATTGCCCCTTTTGACAGGGAAACAACTCGCCTTCAACGCCATGGCAGCTGCATTTATCGGTGCTGGGCTGCCATTTATGGATAGCACCATATGGGGGAGTAAAGCAGCTGATTTTACCCAGACTGGTGTTACCAGAGTCACCGGTTGCCAACCCAGTATGGTCCACAAGGTCGTTAGTTGGGGATCTTCTGAAGGCAGAACGCCCTGAATTAAAAGGGTTGAAGCACTCGAAGTCCGGACAACATAGTCCTGAAAAAGAACATACTTCTCATCACTTTTGTCCAGGGGCAATGGATCAGAACGCAAATCATTGTTCATTAATCCATGCTTAAAATTGCGTGTGGCAGACTGGAGAATAAAATCTACTGAAATGGATTTCTGTTCACTAAAAAGCTCGCTGGTTACCCCATGTCGAATGAATCCATATCCCTTGTCCTTTTTTCCAGACATTGAAAAATTGGTACGGATCAGATATCCTTCTGGAGCAGTATCTGAATCAGTCACATCATATTTGGTATAATCATAATACCCTTTTTCGTAATAGGCCGCTCCTCCCCTGGCATCAATGACTCCAAAATTTGCAGCTAACCCCCAGGTTCCCACTGAGCTATCCATGAAGGCTTCAAAATCGTCCAGGTCAGAGCACACTTCCAGGACGGCTCGCATAAACAAGCCCTCCTGATCATCAGGCACATCACACACCTGCCCCTGGTTCAGATTGTAGGAGGCTGTATTCATAATGGCAAAGCCAACTTCATTGGAGCCCATCCAAATTTGTTGAGAAAGTGTATCAACGCGGTTTGCCACACCGACAAAATCAAAGGTGCTCCCCTCTACAAAGACCAGTTTGTTTTCCACGTCACCAGTATCCCTGTGTTTCCATAACAGCGGCCTGCCATCATCAGTGGCCTTGCCACTTACCACAGCAGAGGTACATGAAAATCCGGGATTTATAAAGCTTATGAGAAGTATGCTTATTAATATTTGATGGCGCATTAATTATCCTTTCAAGGATTCCAGAGTTGTCGGTTGTCTTCGCTTAAAATAGTAGTAAACGGGCAGACCTGTGAGGATTAAGACGAGAGCGGCAAGAACCCCATCTAGAGGAAATGCTGCAAAGGTACCGAATAAGAGGAGAATCTGGAAAATGACTGCCAAGCCTGCCATTACCTGCCAGGTCGGACTTTTGTAAGTGGGCTGATAGTCCTCCCGCTTTCGTAACCAGAAGATGGCACCATAAACTACTAGATTCTGCAAAATATACGAGAGGGTGAAATATCCCATCAGTGCTTCAATTCCACCCATGAACATCATGATAATGGCCATCCCAGATTGTATTATTATAGAGTTTGCTGGTGTACCATACTTGGGGTGAAGCTTTCCAAAGATGGGAAAGAAAAGCCCGTCCTGAGCAATGGCATATTCAATTCTGGGCTGAACCATAATACAGGCATTGGTGGCGCCCACCATGGATGTAAATGCAGCTAAAGCTAAAAAGCCCGCTCCAATTCCAGCGAGGAGGGGTAAATATTTAAATGGGTTTGCAAATCCACCGCTAATCTTCACAAGCTCTTGGTGGGGCACAAATACACCTGTGGCTGCAGCAACCAGCACATATGTCACCGTTACCACCAGAAGGCTGCCCAGTAAGGCCCTTGGAAGCGTTTTCCCCGGGTTTTTAATCTCTCCTGCCATGTAAAGGATATTGGGAAAACCAGCATAGCTCCAAACGGTGGCTGCCACTCCTGCAGTGATCAACATAAATAATGATTTATCAGATCTCATGGTACTGGCCATAAAAAGATTGGAAGAATCAAAGAAGAAGAAACCCAGGATGCACAGAAGGAGGAGGGGTGATAGTTTTACTATAGTAAGTATTAATTGAAGCTTGCCCCCTTGCTTCACACTTTTTACATGTACCCAGGTAAGTGCCATGATTATTAGAGTTGCAATAATCTTGGTTAAATATGAATCACTTAGCGCCGGGTAGAAAACATCTAGAGCAGCTACTGCCGCCACTGCCAGGATGGTAATGGAAGGTGTATCGCTGGTCCAAAATACTGTCCAGACATAAACAAAAGCCAATCCAGGACTCCCAGCTTTTTGAAGATATAGATAACCAAATCCCTGTTGGGGATAGGCAGTTCCCATTTCAGCTAGAATGAATAGTTGTGGTAACCAAATCAAGCCGCCAATGAGCCATGCGATAATAGCAAGACCTGGACTTCCTGTGGCCTGTTGAACAATGGGAAGTTGGATAAACACGCCTGACCCGATCACTGTACCAATGATGATGGCCAGACTATACTTCAAGTTGAGTTGGCGCTTTATTTCACTCATTTCACGAGTTTCTTTTTATAGTGGGGACAGGAGTAACCATCCTGCCAGGACCTAGATATTAAGAAGTACGATCACACCCAGGGCAATAACATTTAGAATCAACCACGCACCAATATTTCTATATTTCAAAGCCATAACTATCCGTTTTCACCTTTCATATTCTTGGGAGTTCAGTTTAAGCATTACTAATCGCTTTGAAACTGGTTTTCATATGCCCCAGGGGCAATTGTGTACACACCAATATATGCTTTGACCTGTGGTGACCTTTTAAGCATATTTTGGCACTATGAATCCATACTTTAAATTTTCTTCCCCTCTAGCTATTCTCCTGCTGACCGTAACCGCATTCACTCCAGTTTTAGGGGATATCCACCATTTAAAAACACCCTCAATAGCTTTGTCCGACAGCAACAGAGTGATCCTTGCCACCCCCGCCCAGTTTGACCCCCACAAAAAAGGTGGTTATCCCTTTATCGTCATGCTTCACGGGTGGAGTGGCGATGAGACCCAATGGGAAAAAGAATCAGATTTACAGAGTTTATGTGATACTTACCAGGTTCTCTTGGTCTTACCGGATGGTGGCTATGATGGATGGTGGGTCGATTCAGAGGTAAGTCCTGGACGCAACTATGCGACACACATCCTCCAGGAAATTAAAATCTGGATGGTTGTGAATTATAATGGTTCCATAGAACATACACAACACGGCATTATGGGGCTCAGTATGGGTGGTTTTGGTGCCATAATTCAGGTCTTGAACTATCCCGATAATTATGCTGCTGCTGCCAGCTTAAGTGGTGTCATGGATATTACCCGACATACTGATAATTGGCACTTAACTGGAGCCCTTGGGTTGTATACTGATAATCCCGACCGCTGGGAAAGAAACAATCCTCTCAACCTCGCAAATAAGCAAGCACCGCCAAATAGTCCCAATATGCTACTTGTGTGTGGACGTGATGATTTCGCGTTCAAGGAAAATCAAGAGATGGCGAAACTGTTGGAACTTAAAGGATACAAAATTGATTTTCGGGAGGAGCCTGGAACACATTCGCATACTTTCTGGAAAACCCACGTGGAATCGGCCATCAAGTTTATCGTATCACACTTCCCTGAGTAAGACATTATTAAAATCGGCTGCGGACGGATATTTACCAGTACTCCACCATCTTTAATTTGGAGCACCGCCGATGCGTATCAACATTCCGCAGCCGTCATTTTTAAGTATTCCAACCATAAATTACAGCATGGACACATCAATGTTGTCATACCAATGACAGTTGAGGTCTATTTCTTCGGTAAAGGGTGTTTATAGGGGGACGATTGGTCAGAGATCAGGGATAATTTGACCGTGCTGTATCATAGCGCGTCGTTTCCATTGCTCCAGTTTCATCACTGATTAACTGATATAGATTGGGATCTCTCAAAATTTGTGATAGATCCACCACTGATTCATTCAACAAACACTTGTTTAAGATGACTCGAATTCCATGGCTATAATCTGCATACCAATTTACATGTCCGCTGTAAAGCGGCTGAATGGGATCGCCACTTGGATAGTGCCATCCGTAGATGACTACTTTATTGGGGTTGGAGGCAATACGATTTGATAATATCACATCTTTTTTGTGTCCACTAACCAGACTTCCAAGTGGATGATTCGTCAAAAATGCAGAACGGGATATTTCCACAATTGTGTTGTGCTCACGGAAAATACCAACAGTCACCATGGCATCACTGGGAGGAATTGGCTCAGGTGTTAGCTTGACACCAGAAACTGCCCAGATAAGATCAACCATCTTCCTGGTTGGCAAAATGCCACCCAACTGATCAGCGACCTTTTGAGCCAGTATGGGCGTCATGGGCATGAGAAAATGATCACTATCTGACCCAATGGACAGATAATCCGGCATAACAAAAAATGTCAAAGAGTAATTTGAATCCGCAATAGTCATACTGATTTCTATGGGAGTTAAATCTCTTAGGAACGCAGGTATATTCCCCTGTTTAATGTTTGAAAGAATCATCTCTTCCCTTTGAGATAGCTCAAGTGCCTCAATAGAGCTGGCAAACCCCGACCCGGTCACATCATCAGCCTGCCGTGGGTTTATCTCAAGTAAAAATTCAATTTCAATTTCTTCAACATTGTCCCTGGCCCCATCCTCTGCAGCTTCCTCACAGGACACAAAAGGTGTGGCTAGCCCAAGCAGGAGCACCAGCAATTTTGAATGTAGCGAGTAATAATTGATCTTCATTATTGAACTACCTATAGAATATTTTGATCTTGCTAATATAGGTACACGAATCTATTTCCAGTGTCTTTTCCCTTCTCCATCAGTGCATTCACCTTATTTTGTTTCAATGCAGATACCCTTTCCATCCGCACCCACCATACACCGCTGGGGAAATCCAGAAGGAGACCTTCTCTTTTTTCTCCATGCAAACAGTTTCTCCTCAAAAATGTATCAGCCATTTCTTGAGCCCTTGTTCAAGGATTATGATGTCTGGGCTCCCGATCTCCCTGGTCATGGTGATTCACGCTGGAATGGTCGGATCGAGGCCTGGATGGATTTGGCCAACTATTATATAGCCCATCTTGAAATGAACCCACCGGGAAAACCCATGATTGCCATGGGACACTCAATCGGTGGCATTGTTATCATGCTCATGGCCATTCAAAAACCCCATTGGTTCAAAAAAATTATTCTTCTGGATCCAGTGATGCTTCCGAAGGGAATTCTGGCTGTGATTAGAGTCCTCAAGTTTCTTTCCCTAACCCATACCATCCCATTGGCAAGGGCTGCCAAACGGCGTAAAAATAATTTCCAGGACAGGGCAACTGCGCGCAACCACTACTCCAGGAAGAAAATTTTCTCGCGCTGGGAACCCAGATTTCTAGAAGCCTATGTTGAGACCTGTCTTCATGAAGATGGAAAGGGTGAATTCCAGCTATCTTGCGCCCCCCAACTTGAATCCAGTATCTATCAGTCTATCCCCTTAAATGTCTGGCGACTACCGAAAAAGCTACCCACGCCTGCCCTATTCATAATTGGTAAGTTATCCGATACTGTGAATAAGCCTGGTCTTAGCCGGCTCAAACGGTCCAGTGGAAATCATATTGTGAAAACCGTCGTAGCAGGGCATCTTTTCCCCTTTGAAAAACCAACTGAAAGTATGGCTATCATAAAGGATTATCTCACCACATGAGAATTGAGATTCACGGAAATGGTATTAATCATCGAATTGTCGAACAAGCAGTGGATGTTCTAAAAAATGGTGGTCTAATTATCTATCCCACTGACACCGTTTATGGACTGGGCTGTGATATCACCCAGAAAGCCAGCATTGAAAGAATTTATCGAGTCAAAAGGATGGAAAAGCAAAAACCCCTGAGTTTTGTCTGCTCTGACATAAAAGATATTTCCAAATATGCAAAAATTTCTACTGTGAGCTATCGCAATCTCCGCAAATACCTTCCTGGGCCTTATACATTTATCCTCCCAGGGACCAGAGAAGTCCCCAAAGCGCTGTTATCAAAACAGAAAACAGTAGGTGTAAGAATACCTGATCATCCTCTCACCCTGGCCATTGTGGAAGCTCTGGGCAATCCAATTATTTCAACCAGCGTTAATATGAGCGCAAAAAGTTTTGCAAGTGATCCTCAGGAATTTTCAGAGTATTATGAAGGCCAGGTAGATCTCATCCTGGATTCAGGTCCTACCTGGGCAGAGTTATCTTCTGTGATTGATATGACTGATGATGATCAACCCATAGTGATCCGCGAAGGCCAGGGCGATGTCAGTTGGTGCCTGACATAATCATTTTGAAAGGAAGCTAGTATGGCTCAAGTAACTCTCAAAAAATTAGATAAATTTTATGGCGAAACACAAATTCTTCATGGTATTGACCTTGAAATTCAGGATGGTGAATTTGCTGTTCTTGTGGGACCTTCCGGATGTGGAAAATCCACCACACTGAGAATCGTGGCAGGCCTGGAAGAGGCCAGCGGCGGCGACGTCTACATTGGTGATACCCGGGTAAATGATGTTGAGCCAAAAAACCGAGATATCGCCATGGTTTTTCAAAATTATGCTCTCTATCCCCACATGAATGTTTATGAGAACATGGCTTTTGGTTTGCGTCTACGGAAATATTCTGACAAGGAAATAAAAGAACGTGTTGATGAAGCTGCAGAAATTCTCAGTGTTGAAGATTATCTATATCGCCGCCCCAAAGAACTATCAGGAGGTCAACGACAGCGTGTTGCCGTAGGTCGAGCCATCGTCAGGAAACCTTCTGTCTTCCTCTTTGATGAACCCCTTTCCAATCTTGATGCAAAACTCAGGGTACAGATGCGAACGGAGATAAAAAAACTCCATGCCCGTCTCAAGACAACCATGATATATGTTACTCATGATCAGGTTGAGGCCATGACCATGGGAGATCGCATCGTGGTTATGAAGGATGGCTATATCATGCAGGCCGATGAACCCCTGGAAATATACAAACGTCCACAAAACCATTTTGTGGGAAGCTTTATTGGTTCTCCATCAATGAATTTTTTCGATGTGGAGATTCAATCAGGTCAATTGGTGAATGAGAAGTTCTCTTTACCCATAGATGATGTACATCCAGATGCGCTCAAAGCCTTTGATGGTCGCAAGGTCAGATTAGGAATTCGCCCAGAACATTTTCAGCTAATCGACTCCCCCACGAGTATCAAGGCAAGCCTTGAAGTAAGCGAACTCATGGGCAACGAGTCCTTTCTATATTGCTCTACTGGATTGGATACTTTTATTGCACGAGTTGCTGACAATGCTCCTCGCAAGATTGGAACTGCCCTTAGTCTATATGCTGCACCTGAGACCTATCAATTCTTTGATATGGATTCTGGGCTACGAATAGATTAGCCCTTAGTTAAAAGTAAGTGTCAATATTCTTTCTGTAATTGTTGAGACGGGTAGACAGGCTGGAGTAATTGCAACATCAGTACCCAGATAATTCACATTGGAAATCGTACGCGCATCATTGCTTAGCGTGGACTCATAAAAGACTTCTAGATGATCTGCTGAAATGCTAAAGGATCCATCGATATCCAATGCATCAACAACCAAATCCAGGGTAAATACACCTGTGGTGGTATCTGCGGACCAGGTACCATCTGATGTTAGTCCCGAGATGAGGACGCTGGGAGAGCACCCTGTTCCCCAGTTAACAGGTAAGTTGCCAGAGAGAGTCCCACTGAGATCATTTCTCAAGCTCACCGTGCCCTCGATGGGGTCAATTGAGTCTGCGCTAGTGTACCAATCATTTTCAATTAGAATCAGCGTCCCAGCAGGTATGCTAACTGAGTCTACACCATTTTGAGGTGTGCTAAATGCCAAGGTTGTGTCGCGCAGGGTGGTTGATTCAACATTAATGGTCATTTCCGTTAAAGTATATTCCCCAGTCAGAGGATGGATGTTTTCAGGAGTAACTTCATCATCCTCACAGCCAATCAACAATCCTCCAAAGATTGAAATGATTAATCCAGCTCTAATGATATTTAACATGATTGTACTCCTTAAGAGCAAAAAGGCCGCAGGAGCGGCCTTTTTACAGATATTATAACGTGTTACTTAAAAGCTTTTCTGAAGACCTAATGCAAAAATAGTTGCTGTTTTTGCGTAAGTCTCATTGCCTGTTCCAGCAGCCACAGAAGGATTCTGACCTTCTTCATATGTGGTGTTGGAGAATCCAAGAGAAATAGCCATACCAGGATTAAGCTGATACTTTGCTCCCAGACCAATTGTTGAAGAATTCAGGCTATAGCTGAGATCTGTTTGGTATGTATCCATTGCACCTGAGGTGGCCATATTGTAACCAGCACTAAGAATAAGTGCATCAGTCAGTGAATATTCAGCACCAAAAGCGATTTCAGAACCGTTGTCAGCAAATGCTTCTCTACCATCCCAATTTGCATCTTCATTGAAATACATATTGTAATCAAATGCGATATTTAAGGAAGGCATAGCAAGATAGGAAAGACCAACACCTAACATGGCAGGCATATCAGCATTACTCTCAGCGTCATTAGGAAACATTCCTGATCCATCTACTTCAGTTTCATTTGTCAATACCAGAGGAGCCAGCATTTCATAGCGAACACCAATATTCAACTTGTCCATAAGACTGATATTCAAACCTACGATAGGTGCAAAACCAGAACCTGTTTGAACAACATCAACTTCCATATCTGCAGTTGCAGCGTCCAGGCCTAAACCTTGAGCAGTGTAACCAGCTGCTGTAGCTGTTGCGCTAGCGGCAGCACCGGTATAGGCGGCAATAGCATTATCAACACTGTAACCTGCTGGATCAATTCCAAAAGCAACAAGTCCAGCAGCAATAGCACCGTCAGAATCAATTGCAGATAGTGGAGTAGTACCCAAGAATTGGCCCGCAGTAATTCCAGCCGTCATACCAGTAGCAGCACCAGTAGCACCTGCAGCAGCACTGGTATACTGTGCAGCAACACCACGCATGACATTACCAGGAATCATATCGCCAGCTGCGGTTTCAACCATGATATCTTTGAGATGTCCTGTGTAGCTATTTGAAGCTGAAAAATATCGAACACCAGCAGAAACTGAAATCATATCATTGATTGCATAAGAAACTGAAGCCTGACCACCGAGATAGGTTGATGAACCATTAAATTCAACATCTAGATTATATCCAGTTACACCAGCTGCTGCCATCATTGGCACCAATGCTGAGACAGGAGCTTCGAATGAAGGTAGGCCATCTTCAAATGCTGCAGTTCCGCCACCACCAACGGGTACAAATCCAGCCGAGAAGACAAGTTTGTCCATTTTGTATGCGAAATAAAAGTTGGGGAATACAGGCGCAAAGGTTGTGCCCTCAAAGGTATCACTATTGAGTGAAGCAATATCACTTGTAATGGTTCTGCCCTGTGTAATCGTTTGGCTACTCAGATACAGATGCATTCCGTTATCCAGTTTGGTCAACCCTGCTGGATTAAAGAATACGGCGTCTAGATCTGTTGAAGCGTTGCGAGCCAACATGCGGACAAAGTCAGCACTCTGGTTCGTGTTTTCTACCATACCGCCACCAAATGCGATGCTGATCATCAGCAGAAGGGGTAATACGCGCAAAAGCTTACTCATCATTTTCTCTCCTTGTTATTGTCTTATTACAGATATCGACTTGAATATCCGTATCTGTGTAAAGTGATCACGTAAAATAGAAGTGCTTTTCAACGAAGCAAATTAAAATGTGCTTATGTAAAATGCCTCAGGTTGTAGATTAAAACTGAACATACCAGTCAGTCTGTTCGTTTATTTGTTTTTCTCGGATTACAATCCCCCGTGGTGCAGAGTTTTCAGGAATAACAATATAGTTTTGTATTTCCTGAAATAATTCTTCATTGGCCAGCAATTGAGCAGGGTCTAAGAGCAAGCCTATGACCATGAGTTGATACTCTCCTGCTTCCAATTGGACAAAATAATCCAAACTGGATGTACCTGGATTTATGGGGTCACCATAGGTAATAAAATGGTCAATGACTTTATAGCCTGGTTCGTCTATTCGAGTAAAATCCAGGCTGTCATCAAATACAACAACCACCCCACCTTCAAGTGAGTCTGACCAACTGTTGAAGATCACTGTTCCCTCAACACCGGCGATGGCTTCCAGGCTTGCCGGTTTTTCACATGCAGTCATCGTCATGAGCGAAACAATGATAAAGGTTAAGCCAATACGCATTAGAACCGCCTCTCAACAGTAAAAGTAGCTATACGCTCTTCTTCAATATTCCGCTCCAGTTGGGTATAGTAGTATTGAAAGACATTTTCCACTCGCACCAATAAATGCCAATCTCCCATTGATCTTCCAATTCCAACATTCCACACATGAATGGGCACCCGTGCATCGGCACCCGTGAGGGGCTTCTCCTGAAAAAGTTCGACGCTTTCCATGCGGCTAAGATATCTATATTCAATGGAGGCATCCATCCCCCAGTAATGTATACCCATGGTACTGATCCAGTGGTAACGATGCCGATAGGACAGGGTGTCCAGGATTTCACCCTTAGAATCTGTTTCCATGGGGTCAATCACCGTTAGTGCTGACTTATAGTCTATCAAATTGTTGAAGGCACTCAAGCCCAAGCCTATTTCCAGACCCATGATGCGGGCATCTGCAATATTCTGAAAATGAATAACCGCATTCTCGTCGGGAATGGGCTCAATAAAACGTTCAAACCTGTTGTGAAAAATGGCTGCATCCAGCTTAAATAAATCCACCACACCTATCTGCCCCGCCAGTAGAGTCAATCCAAACTCACGATTAATACTGGTTTCTGAAATCAAATCTGGATTTGGTTCAACAGTAAAAATACTTCGCCGTGCAGACGTAAACATTTCTGCCACTGTGGGAACCCTGAAACCCTTCCCCGTAGAAATTCGTAACCCCAGCCAGGGAGATGGCTTCCAATTCAAAGCCAGTTGAGGCGTAACCACCTCATCCTGACGCTTACCATCTACCTGATATGCTTCCCAACGACTTCCTGCAGAAAGCGTGAATTGGTGTAGTCTCTTTTCAATAAGTAGAAAGGTAGCCAAGGATGAACTGGTGTGAGCGCCAAAAATTTCTGCATTAACCTTGTTCTGCTGCATGGTTAATCCCACGAGCGTAGTAAGATTCGTGGTCCAACTTTTACTTGCCTGTACCTCTTCATAAAAGCGATTTTCGTTTGAGTAATTAGGATCTACACCAAAGTTGGTCCATTCATTCCAATAAGCGCTTCCCTTGGTTTTTATAACCAGATCCTGAGAGTACACATAATTATAGTGACCATTGAGGACAATCTTTTGTCCTTGAGTGCCATCATTTTTTGATCCCTTTGGTGCACTAAAGGGGTTCGCAGGGCTCTCCCAAATCGATGTTAATCCTGACTTGTCATCAAGCACATTCATAAAAACTGCAGCTGAGTGAGCATTGCCAAAGTTCAATTTAAGTTTAGCAGAAATATTGATAGCTTCTTCCCAATTCAATTCCATGAACCCATCGTCGCTACGTTTTTGAACCCGTAACCAGGCTGAATGATTTCCAATTCTCCGAGAATGGGATATTTCTGTATTATACAATAGTCCACGATCTTCTCGCCAGCGCCACTCATCAACACGGGGATGACTATATACGCCAAGTTTTGTTGAAATGCGGGTTTCTGGCTGTACTGGGGCGTTTCGAGTGATAATATTAACGACGCCACCCATGGCACTTGAACCATACAATGCAGATCCACCTGATTTGACAATCTCGACCCGGTCAACTTCTGAAGTGGGGATAGTCGCCCAGGTAACGTTTCCAGCAGCACTCCCCAGCATGGGGATACCATCTAACAAGAGCAGGGAGCGCGTACCGGCACCCATGGTATATCCCGATGTACCTCTGATATTCAATTGTCCCTTAATTGTAGACACGCCTGATTCGTAGGATAGGATATCTATCATACTCACCACAGCCTTTGCCTGTATCTCTCGCGGGCCTATAGCTGAAACTGAAAAAGGAGATTCAAGAATATCCTGTTCCTTGCGGCTGGAGGTGACAACCACCTGTGGCGATGCGAGGACATTAGATTTTAATTGCACCGACAGCTGAGTTGGAGCATCAAGGATAACAGCCACACCTCTCTCATTCAGGGGTGCATAGCCCATCATGGAGAATGAAATTGTGTACTCCCCCGGGCTTAAACCTTCAAGCTTGTAATAGCCCTCCAGATCCGTCGTCGTGCCAAAGGAGCTGCCCTGAATTTGAATATTTACACCCGGGAGTCCTTCGCCAGAGCGGCCATCAATGACCCTTCCAGTTACTGAGCCTGCAGATTGTCCAAACCCTGAGGCAGATAGAAATATGAGCAGCAGAAACAGACACTGACCTAGCCTCAAGGGGTTCATTCTTTGATAAAATTGTCTTTTCATGAAGTTGGTGAATATAGAAGTGTTGCCAAAGTCAGACAACGTGAAAAGCAGGGTTTAACGAACAGAATGCCTCTTGTTCAAATATGCCAGCAGTGCCACATCAAGAGATTGATCAGTGGTTAATGGGACATAATCAACATGCTGTTCACGACTCCGTGCACCAAGCTTGGTTCTGAACTCATCCACGGCGTTCTGATAGTCCTTCTGAATATGCCAGGGTTCCGTCGCCATGACCTCACCTGATTCCATATCCTTAAATTTCGCCTGGGCATCAAAGGCAAAATCGACCTCCCTGGGGTCCAGAATGTGGAATACCAGAACCTCATGCCTGTCATGCCTGAAATGTTTGAGACCATTCAGGATATTGTCCAGATCATCCAGCATATCTGAGATGATAATTACCAGACCACGGCGATTGATGCGATCAGCAAGATGATGAAGGCTATGTCCTATGGCGGTTTCTTCACCAGGGGTTACATGTTCCAAATGGCTCAAAATATTATTCAACATGGAGGGACGTGAAGAAGGTCGGATATGGGTACGAATTTCAGTATCGAAGAGGGTTAGACCAACTGCATCCTGCTGACGGAGCAAGAGGTAGGTAAGCGCTGCAGCGAGATAACTGCCATATTGTAATTTACTGATATCTCCAGAAGCATAGGCCATGGATTTGGACATATCCAACATGAGATGGGCTTTGAGATTGGTTTCTTCTTCAAATTGTTTGACATAAAAGCGATCTGTCTTGCCATATAGACGCCAATCCAGATAGCGCAGGTTGTCGCCAGGGCCATAGGCTCGGTGTTCAGCAAATTCAACGGAAAATCCATGATATGGGCTTTTATGAAGACCCACAATAAATCCTTCAACCACCATACGAGCCCTGAGCTGCATGTTTGCCAGAGTCGCCAGGGTGCGGGGATTTAAATATTTCCGTTTGTCAGTCGCCACTTTTTATTTCCAGTCCATTTTCTGCTTCATACGTTTCAGTCTTCGATCAGCTCCAGTATACTATCTATTCTCCATGTGGGCTGAACAGGTAAAGTTTCAGGGGCCGCATGGCTCCAGTTAACGAAAACTGTATCTATCCCAGCAGCATTGCCACTAGAGATATCATACTGAGCATCACCCACAAAAACAGCATTCGCTTTTCCGGCGTCAAGCCTTGACAAAGCCAACAAGACAGGAGCTGCATCAGGTTTATGGAAGGTCGTGTCTTCCGGGTTAACAATGACATCAAAATATTTTGCTGTATCTGTAATTTCAAGAATTCGACCCGTACTATAGCGCTTACGTGAGGTGACTATCGCTAGTTTTTTTCCATTCTTTCTCAATGTTTCTAGTGTGGCCACTACACCTGGAAAGGGCTGAATATTATCTTCAAGAATACGCATCTGGTAGTCAATGAAATCATCTAAAACAACATCAATATCCAGATTATCACCTAACTGTTTGAGCAGTTGGCCTTTCAGGGGAAGTCCATAACCTGACAGTATTGCATCCCTGGATAAAGACATGGCACAATACTTTTGGGCAACATACTGAAAACAGTGACAGACAAGGTCCGCTGTATCAAACAGGGTTCCATCTGCATCAAAGAGATAGTAAGAATATTTTTTCATTTTCTTTCTACTCTTCTCATATCGAACTCAGATAACTCAAAACGGATTCACCAGAGCCATTCTCAGATATGATCGGGCTAAAAAATCCTCATTTCTGAGATCATCCTCCCCAGCCCAATAATCAGCATCTCCTCCCCAGCCCCAGGCAAGGGTAACCAATGGAACCGTCGCCAGTGTTACATCAAATTTTAACTCAGCACCAAATGTTTCTATATGCGCTTCTGATTCAGGGATAAAACCAAAATCATAAAAAAGAGCTGAGGTCACATTTCCTATACCCAGGCTTAGAATATTAATAGGAGCCTTGTCAAGAATGGGCAAACGCAATTCAGCCGATGAAAAGATTAACTCGCTTCCAGCATATTGGCCATTTTGCCCCCTTAGGCTAAAGGATTCAGGGGCCGTAATTATTCCGGTGCTTTCAATGAACCTCAAATACTGCGTTGAAAAATACAGCGGGGCGGATTCTGAAAAACCCAACTTATCTTGCTCAAGGATATCTCCAGTTTGTCCCACATATTTCATGCGACCATATAAGACAAGAGGTACCCTGGGAATATCAAAGTTAAAGAACCCATCTAGCCAGTATTGGGAATAGTCGAGGTCTCCCCAGATTACTGAAGTAGCGCGCTCCACGTATGCCTGAATTCCAAGTCCATCATGTGGAAGACTATAGATATCTACATGAGGCCTTTGAGATTTCCAGGTGTAAGTGAGCCCGGTTTTAAACTCTTTTGGGGGTGAGTTGGTCGTCACTGCACCACCATCCATCATGACCACATTTCGGTTTGAGAATTGCAGTTTTGCCGTAAGGGTATGATTAGAAGAAAGCGATTCTCCACTATTCCCAGGGAGGGATATCATTAGGTCAATTTCATCTCTTTGCTCCAGGAAGGAATGCATCGATGTGTTGGTAAAGTGATAAGCCACATTCTTGAATCCCATGACATGAATTGCAGGTCTAAACTGCAGGTTTGTATATCCGATATATGCACCTGGCATGGAACCATCCCACGGTATTTCAGCACCAGCCTGTAACAAATGTTTCCCAAGAGCATCTTCTCCGGCCCCCAGTAGGAGCAAAGCATCACCCACAGGCCAGATAAACTTAAACAGAGGCCGCATTGTCTTTAGTGATTGATATGAGTGAGATTTTTGTGTTAGCAGTTCAGCGTTATAGTCAATTGGGGGCAGCTGAATTTCTGGTGCCTTTGTCCGCCATGCATTGAAAGGTTCTCTGATCTGGAGGCCAAGAGAAGGAGCCACCCGAGAGTCTTCAACCACCATGATCCTTACTGTATCCACATCGGCCAGCGTAGATGAAATGATCCTGTTCGAATTGGGAAGTCTTTGTCTGGAATAAATCCCTTCTGCCACGTCTGTCATCTGGGTTACCTGAAGACTATCCATATCTACACGAAACAGATTGGGGGTTGAATTTCGATACGAGGTATACACAATGGCTGATCCATCACTTGACCAGACGGGATAGACATCTTCCTCTGGATCGTTGGTGACCTTTTGGAATTGAGTACCATCTACATTCATGATGGCGATATCCACATCACCTTTGATATCCTGAATCATAAACGCCAGCCTTTTTCCATCTGGTGCTAAATCGAGATCTTGAATCTGAATATCACCTTCAAAGTGACTCATTTGGATTCGCTTCCCTGATTCAGTATTTTGATAGTAAATCTGTGTGGTTTCAGAGGGGTGAGCCACAAAAAAGACACCCTGTCCATCGTGAGAAAAAATTGGATGAAGCGCTCTGAAGTTTTGAGTGATCCAGCGACTCTTGCTTGTCTCTACATCAATGAGACGCAGATCATTCAGCAGTGAGCCATGGCTCCCACGATGATATTCGGCGACAACGAGTTGCTTTGAATCTGGAGACCAAGCGGGATCTCCATTGAACCGCCCGTAGTGAATTTCCTTTACCTGGTGAGTGGAGTCAGTGCTTTGCAAATACAGCCCATAGTCCCGCATTTTTCTGTCACGGCGACCGACAACTGCTATGGTTTCTACATCTGGTGATATTGACGCGCTTTGCACGCTAGTGAAACCTGTGAGGGGAAGCACTTCTCCCACTTCCCCAATGGTCTCCTTTTGGGCTTTGTAACCGTAATAATATGTGTTCATCGCGCGACGCCACTCTTCATTAAAAGCTTCAACCGTTTGCCCTGTAACCTCCTTGAAAGCAGCTTTGAAGTCATACCAGTATGGATATTTCTCTTTTTCTTTTAACAGATAAAGTCGGTGATGCGAGATTTTGACCAGGGTAGAATCACCATATTTCCATGCGAGATAGAGAACTTTTGCATAGCCATCATCGTGGGCATCCAGCTCATTCATGCTGTTTCGATAGGTATGGATCTTCATCCGTGAATCGCTGCGACCAACGCGCCAAACTTCTGTCATGTATTCAGCCATGCCTTCAATCCACCAGGCTGGGATGGAGAGGCCACCGAAAATCCCGGCCCAGGTTCGGTGAGCCTGGAATTGGACGATATGCTGAAATTCGTGGGTGACCACCAGCTTTAACCATTTGTCCGAACCCCCAAAATGTCCAGCCACATCATTCTGACTGACCCAGATAAATATTTGATTGCTGGGCATGGCAAAACCATTCATTATTTCATCTTCAGCAGAAAAAACGATATCGGTTTTACCAAAATCTTTAACCTGGAGTTGATCCATAATGGGCTGATACGTCTGCTCGGCGATGAGAGCACCTTTTTCAGCCATGGTTTCCAGTCCCTGATGATAGTGGAGATTAAAATGCTCTGTTTCCAGGGTTTGCCATTTTAATTCTGGATGGGTACGTTGATTCCACATCCACATATTTTGGGCTGACAGGGACTGAGCCATGACAACTAGAGATATTATTATCAGCCTGATATTCATTTTTTGTGTTGTGTTTTTGTAGAGATGCAATGCATTGGGTTTCTACAAGCAATAATTTCGTATTCTGTTTAGAACAATTTCTTTATGATTTCATCCACCGAAACGCCATCAGCTTCAGCATTAAAATTGGTGAGAACGCGGTGTCTTAGCACTGGGAGAGCCACCGCTTTGACATCATCAATTGATGGGGTTGGATTGCCCATCATAGCAGCTCGGGCTTTTGCCCCCAGTATGAGATATTGTGAAGCCCTGGGTCCCGCTCCCCAACCAACCCACTTTTGAATGAAATCAGGAGCATCATCTGAATCAGGTCGTGTTTTACCCACCAAGTCAACAGCATAATCAATGACGTTGTCAGCAACCGGGACTCGACGAATGAGGTCCTGGTATTCCATGATAGCCTTTCTATCAAGAATTTTCTTCAATTGGACAGAGGCACCAGACGTGGTTTGATCCACAATCTGCCGTTCTTCGTCACGACTTGGATATTCGACTCGTAAGTTGAACATAAAACGATCAAGTTGGGCTTCAGGTAAGGGGTAGGTCCCTTCCTGCTCGATGGGGTTTTGCGTCGCCAGAACGAAAAAGGGTTCATCCAGGACATAGCTTTCCACGCCAGCAGTTACTCTATGCTCCTGCATGGCTTCCAACAGGGCTGCCTGAGTTTTGGGTGGCGTTCTGTTGATTTCATCAGCAAGAACGATATTGGCAAACACTGGCCCCTTTACAAAGCGAAACTCACGTTTACCGGTGGTGTGATCTTCTTCGATGATATCAGTACCGGTAATATCCGAAGGCATCAAATCGGGTGTAAACTGAATACGTGAGAAGGAGAGATCCAATACTTCGGCTAAACTTTTGATCAGTAAGGTTTTTGCGAGGCCAGGTACACCAACCAGAAGAGCGTGTCCCCTTGAAAGCATGGCTATGACCAACTGCTCAATGACTTTGTTTTGCCCAACAATTGCCTTTGATAATTCATTTTTCAAGCGGTCAAAAGCATCAACCATTTCATTTAATTTTTTTACATCATCAGTCATATTTATCAATCACCTTCCGGAGCGGTTTAGAAATATATCCTTTAAAAAACCATCGTCATCAAACCCTTCGACAGGCTCAGGGAGACAAGTGTGTGTAGTGGATTTACAGATTGTCTTGCTGAGGCTCTCGAAGCATAGTATTTCGATTAATGATCAGAACCTATGCTTAGTTTTTTAATCACAAGGAAGTTATTTGTTCATAAGTTCAATAAAATAAAAATCCCCCGATTGCTCGAGGGATTTTGAGGTTTGTACTGGAAAACAGATTAAGCTTCTGGGTAGACGCTTACCTGTTTTCTCGTGCGGTCTTTACGTTCAAAGGTCACAAAACCATCGATCTTTGCGAAAAGGGTATCATCCCCACCGATGCCAACATTCTGGCCGGGGTGAATGGCGGTTCCGCGCTGACGGACTATGATACTTCCAGCAGAAACGAATTCTCCACCATAACGTTTTGTACCCAGTCGCTTGGAATGACTCTCGCGACCATTTTTGGAGCTACCAACACCTTTTTTATGAGCCATTGCTATTCTCCTTTTTCAGCGGCCGGTTTAGCTGCAGCCTTTTTAACGGCTGGTTTCTTAGCAGCTGGAGCTTTCTTAGCTGCTGGCTTTTTGGCGGCTGTTGCCTTTTTTGCTGCTGGCTTTGCTGCTTTTACTTCAGCATCGGCCTTGGCGGCGGTTTTCTTGGCAGCAGGTTTTGCAGGTGCAATACCTTCTACCTTAATCTGTGTAAAACCCTGGCGGTGTCCTTGTTTCTTCTGGTAACCCTTGCGGCGTTTCTTCTTGAAGACGATGATTTTCTTAGCGCGACCATGAGCCACAACCGTTCCGTCGATGTCAACATTGGTTAGCTCAGGTGTGCCAACCTCAAGACTTTTACCGTCAGAGTAAGCCAGTACTCTCTCGACTTTGACCTTATTACCAGGTTCAGCATCGAGAGTCGGAACGTTCAGGACCATACCAGGTTTCACCTTGAACTGTTTCCCTGCAATTTGGATAATTGCGTACATAACTTTATCTCCTTTATTAAAAAGCCAGCGAATATAGACGGCACCCAAGCATGTGTCAACGGTATATCACCATTTATTCTATATGGAATGCGGGTCTAGCTTGTGCTTTTTGGCTATGTAGCTATTTAAGCAACTCTCTGGCTGCCTGAGTTACAGCATCCACGGTCATCCCAAACTTTTCAGCCAAGACCCCTGCTGGTGCTGAAGCGCCGTAATGATTTATCCCAAGAATTCGGCCTTCTATTCCAACATACTTTTCCCAACCAGTGGGATATCCAGCCTCAACAGCTAGACGTGTTCGACATTCTGAGGGGAGAACCGAGGCTTTATATTCCGCATCCTGGGCCTCGAACAACTCCCAACTGGGAAAGCTGATGACCCGAACCTTGTGTCCCTGCTCAGCTAGTTTTTTACCGGCATCAATGGACATGCTTACCTCTGATCCGCTGGCCATGATCAGAATGTCATGATCACTTCCTGCATTCTCCCAGATGGTGTAGGCTCCTTTTTTGAGGTTGGCTGCTGATGGCAGCTCATTCCGGTCCAGAATTGGCAGATTTTGACGGGTGAGTAGAAGCGCAGTGGGTCCCGACTGGTTTTCCAACGCAGCCACCCAGGCATATCTGGTTTCCGTAGCGTCTGAAGGCCGGATGACGGTGACGTTGGGCGTGATGCGCAAACTCATTGTAGTTTCAATTGGTTGATGGGTTGGTCCATCTTCACCCACATAAAAACTGTCATGGGTATACACATAAATGACAGGCAGATTCATCAGAGCTGCCAGACGCGTGGCTGGCCGAACATAATCAGCAAAAACCAGGAATGTTGCACCGAACACCCGGAAGCCACCATGGAGTTGCATACCATTAATGATGGCACCCATTCCTAGTTCACGTACACCAAAGTGCAAATTCCTGCCATTAAAAGCGCCTGCAGCAATATCACCATAACCTTTGAGATTGGTGTTGTTTGATGGAGCAAGATCTGCAGAACCTCCCACCAGATAAGGAATGGCTTTCGCCAGGTCCTGTAAAATTTTGCCCGATGCTGATCGGGTGGCGATGGCTCCATCTGGTTCGAAATCGCCAATCAGTTCGTCTAGATTTGCAGGCAATTTACCATCCATACACTGAATCCATTCAGCAGCCTTATCAGGCAGATTCATCTGGTAAACATTGAACATATCTTTCCAGACATTCTCTTTTTTTTCATTGGCTCCCACCACCTTTGTGAACAGTTCACGGACTTCGTCTGGAACATGGAATTTTTCTTCAGGTATCCCGAGAGCCGCTTTGGTCAGCAGAATTTCCTCTTCACCTAAAGGAGCACCATGGGCTTCATGAGAACCAGCCTTGTTTGGTGAACCATAAGCGATGGTTGTTTTACAGATAATAACAGAGGGTCGATGGGATTCAAGTTGCGCTAGTTTGGTCGCATTGCTGATCTGATCATAATCATGACCATTGATACGCTGTACATGCCAGCCATATGCTGACATGCGTTTTTCCACATCATCGGAATAGGTGATGCGAGTATCGCCCTCAATACTGATAAAATTCTCATCATAGAACACGATCAACTTGCCAAGTTTGTGATTCCCTGCAAAGGAAAACGCTTCGTGAGATACGCCCTCCATAAATTCGCCTTCTGAGGCAATGACATAGGTATGATGATCAACCAGTTTGTGGTCAGGTGTGTTGAAGCGAGAGGCCAGCATTTGCTCAACCAGGGCCATGCCCACTGCATTTCCACATCCTTGCCCCAGTGGACCGGTTGTGGCTTCCACACCAACGGTGTGTCCCTTTTCAGGATGTCCTGGGGTCAGGCTCCCCCATTGCCGAAAATTCTTGAGCTCATCCAGAGGGAGGTCGTAGCCTGACAAGTGCAGTAAGCTATAGATAAGCATAGATCCATGCCCTGCCGAAAGGATAAAGCGATCGCGGTCCACCCATTCAGGATTTCGAGGATTATATTTTAAAAATTTGGTCCAGAGAACTGTGGCCACGTCTGCCATCCCCAGAGGAAGTCCGGGGTGGCCTGAGTTAGCCGCCTGGATTCCATCCATTGACAACCCTCTGATCGTATTCGCAATAATTTTATAATCCATCATATATAATTCCTCTATTCGTTATTCAGTCGAAGATGCAGAACCCCAGGCGTTCCACAAAAGAGCAGATATGTCCCGCAACAAGGCAAAACCTGCATTGTTCTCTTCCCAGGATTCGTCTTCTTGATTATTGGTAATCACACAAAACACATAGTCATCCCCAGGAGCATTTACCAGGAGCACTTCAGAGCGTGAGGCATTTACGGCTCCCTGCTTGGAGGCAACCTGAACCGTCCTGGGAACAGATGACAATGCTTCATCATCCCAATAAATCCTGGTCAGGTATCGGTACATCTCTTCGCTGGCCCACGGTGACACAGCTTTCTGCTCATGAATTAATTGGAGCAGCCCTGCCATTTCTCTGGGTGTGGTTTGTCCCCATCCATAAATCTCCCAATCATCCTGGCGATCTGGGGTTCTGGAATTCATCCGAGTCTGCGGAAAACCATTGGCATCCAGCCACCTATTTATCTCAAGCCCACCGCCTGATAATTGCTGGCACCATAGACTGGCCAGATTGTCACTGTAGGTGATCATGAGGGATATAATTTTTGAAAGTGATATGCTGGAACTATCCTTAAAACAACTCAATATGCCATCATCGGTGTAATTCACCAAATCAGAGGACCAGATGAAGGTTGAATCGTAATCAATATCCCCGTTCTGAATTTTTTGGAAGAGGGTAAGCAGGATTGGCACCTTGACCATACTGGCCGTGGGGAAAAGATCATCGGCGTTGATCTCAACCTCCTCACCAGTCCTCAGGTTTTTAGCATAAACCCCGACATCCCCTTTGAATGCTGAGACCAGAGTATCAAGCTCAGGTTTTACTGCATGCTCGCTTTCAACCAGAACTGTCCTGGAAGCTGAGCACCCCCCAACTATCAAAAGTAAACTTAAGATGATGATTACGCGGCCATAGCTTAGGGATCGCATGTTTGAAACCTCTCTCGCCTCTAGCATTAGGAATTAGTCTTTTAGATGAATGAGCTCGATCTGAGCTTCTTTGGCGTGGATTTTAATCCTTTCATCTCGATACAATTCACCATAAAAAATGCGTTTGATACCAGAATTGGCAATAAGTTTAAAACAGTTGTAGCAGGGACTGGCGGTTACATAAATATCTGACCCGTCAATACTGACACCATTTCTAGCGGCCTGCACAATGGCATTTGCTTCAGCATGTACCGTTCGTACACAGTGTCCGTTATCCATTTCATGGCCAACTTCCTCACAGTGGGGTAACCCTCTGATGGAGCCATTGTATCCAGTAGATAGAATCATTTTGTCACGGACGATAACAGCGCCAACAAATTTTCGATCACAAGTAGAGCGTGTGGAAACATCAAGCGCAATCTGCATAAAATAATTGTCCCAGGAGGTTCTTTCCTTCGTCATGTCTCCAAATTCCTTATTTATTCAACAATCAACGTTTTGGTTGTACCGATGATACGCTTTGCATGATTTTTTAATTCTGGCTGCCACCATTTCATCAGCTTTTCGGACAAAGGTTCTTTTACAAAGCCAATGTCTTCCAACATCTTCAACACCATCTGGCCAATGGCACGATAATTACCATCAAGCACTTTCACAGCCAGTCCATAGACTTGACCGTCAGGCATGATAAATCCTGCAGCTGAAACAGCTTCAGCACCCCCCTTTGACATAAGTCTTTCTGGATAACTTTCCATAAGCGCCGTATCAAAGCGACCTTCACCTCCAACCAGATGGGGATCTCCATTCATGGCCTGAAAAATCTGGCGACTTTCCTGATTCTCTTGTTGGCTTATTCGGGCAAAAGCCCTGGCCACTTTTTGGAGCGACAGGTGGAATACTGGAGCCGAACAACCGTCCACCCCTCGATGAATTTGATCAGAAGAGGTGTACTCTTTCACAATGGAGTAGATGTATTGTTGTACAGGATGGTCTGGGTTCAAATAGTCCTGTGGATCATGCCCCAGTTGAACACAGGTGGCCAACATTCCAGAATGTTTCCCAGAGCAGTTGTTATGAATTTGCTGAGGAGCTATTCCTGCATTTTGCAGGGCCTGAGCGCTTTCCCTGTGGATGGGTGGATGAATGCCACAGGCCAGGAGATCTGGACTAATTCCTGCTTTAGAGAATATCTGGGATACTGTTTCAGTATGAACTGGTTCACCACTATGAGAAGAGCAGATGACCGCTAACTCTTGTGGGGTAAAGCTGAAATTATCATATGCGCCTGAGCGTAAAACTGCCATTCCCTGGAGGGGTTTGGCCGATGACCGAACATAGGTGAGATATTCTGTATCCCCATAAGCTCTGACAATGTTACCAGCTGGGTCAACAATGACGCCATATCCTACATGAAAGCTTTCAACGTGACCCGATCTTGTAACCTGGGTGATCAGTGATTTCATTGAACCTGAGCTTTGAAATCCCGGATAGCCGTTTCCAATCCAACAAAGATTGACCGACCAATAATTGCCCGCCCAACAACGATATTCTCTACAGCTTCAATGCTTACCAGGGGCAACACATTTTGGAATGAGATACCACCATTGACAGCAACACCCAGACCATTTTTTTCAGCAGTTCGTGCCATGAGGGCAATTTGTTCCTGGGCTTCAGCCTGACCCGCCATGCTAATGTTTTCAGAATAGTGGTTTACACTAAGTTCAACCAGGTCAGCCTGTTGACGATACGCCTTTTTTAGCAGTCCCAATTCAGGGGCCAGACAGAAAGAAATTAGCTTGCCTGTATCCTTCAATTGTGGGACAAAAGTCTCCAGGTCAGCACCGAAATCTTCAAAAATATTCTCCCCGGTAAAAGTAACCTGATTAATTGGGAGATTAAGTGCAAGCTGGAGAAGGTCGGCCCTTGGTGTTATCCTCAGGGCGAACCGTGTATCCATGGCAGCTGCAATAGTCAATTCCAGGTCTTTCTCATTGAAATACGGAGAACGTCCATCAAAAGTCAAACTAAAGCCATCTACTCCTGATAGTCCGGCAATGGTCACCACGCCAGGTATGCTGAGACCATCTACTTTGAGTTGCTGTTGGGCATTAATAAAGCCGTCCAGATTGAGTTCCATTTGCGCCATAATATCCTCGATTTATTTCTTTAGGTGATCATTTTGCCAGTTTTGAAACTGGAACCAGATCAAATCCTGCTTCAGCCAGCGCAGGTAAATATTTTTTTAATGTTTTCAACGTATTCGGTCTGCAATGTCCAATTCCTATGGCTTCCCCTTGCTCCTTAGCAATACGAGCCAAGCGAAAGAGTTCGTCAGCGATGGCTTCCTGATCATCAACTTCATCCAGGAAAACATCCCTGCTGTTGGTGGGAACATAACGTTCCCTCGCTACGGTTTCTCCTACTGAAGCAGCTATGGTCCTGCTATCAATGAAGAACATTTTCTGCTCAGTTAAAAAATCTGTCACACCTGTCATGACTTTACGGCTCTGGGAGCCCCCACTCCCTTGGTGGTTATTCATTCCAACTGCCTTGGGAACATCTTTGCGGGCTTTTTTCAACCGCCTGGAAATTTCTCCATCACTCAGGTCTTCCGACAGAGCATAGTCAGGCTCACTGGTTGCGTTGGTGACGGTAACCATGGGCATATGAATCAAGGTCTGTATAGATCTGCTATTTAAACGCTCATCCACTTGCGTTGAATAGGGTCGACCTGGAATGACAGCTGCTGTGTAAGGTTCTTTGAGCGAGATAAACCCTGTGATGGTTTCATTCATGGAATAACCAAAATCATCTATGATAACAGCCAGCTTTGGTCTTTTTGAGACCTTGGCAATATCTGCGGGTAAAATTGATGTAGGGGCAGACTTTTCTTCGGGATACTCAAATCTGTACACCGACCATACTGTAGAATCGCTGCCAACCTGGAATTCCCAATAATCAGCATTTGCAGTCTGCTCAACCTGGAAGCCGAAGCCACCTAATGTGCTTTCCAGTAATTTTTCGATATCTGAGGATCGAATTTTTTTCTGATCAGTTATCTTGAATACACGTGTACCCAGACCATCGTCACTCAATCGGCCCTCAACAAACTCCAGGCTAGGGAAACGACGGGTCAAGGTCTGGTCCATCCTCGTATTGAGCGTGAAGTATCCTTCATAAAACCCCTGCTCAGACATGAGTTCAGGTTCGTAAGTGTTGGCCTGGTTCCACATGATAACCCCCACAACTACCACAACCAGAATCAAGGCCATGAGGAATATTTTAAGAAAATTACCGCTATGGGGATTTGCCTTTATTCGCTCTTTATAATACTGATATCTCATGATGACTTATTATAGTTTTCTACTGGCTTGAGTCCACCGAAAAACATTGTTTCCAGCAGATAATTCCGCACGATTCGCAGGTCTCTCCACACCTATCTAAATTCCAGCTTCATGATGACTTCTCCCTCTTCCATGATGCCAGTATCTATAAATCCAAGCTTCTCATAAAACCCCTTTGGATTGCCTGCTCCTGGAACATAGCTGAGAAGAAATTCAGTGCTGCCAGGGAGGGCTTTTACATATTCAATTACCAACTCCAAAGCTTTCAAGCCATACCCCTGGCCCTGAAATTTTTCGTCGATCATATAGCGCCATAAATAGTATTCCGGTTTGTCCATATCAAGATCAAGCATGACAAAACCGATTGCAATATCCCCATCATAAATTCCCCGATACCACGCTTGAGAGTGGAAAAGTGCCTGGGCTAGCGAAATAGCATTACTGGCAACAAAACCAGTCTGATGGTCCGCCACTTTTAGTTTGAGAATGTCCCGATAATTGGACTTGCTCAGTTCGCGCAGTGCTATTTGTGATTCAGCCATCATGCTTTTCCTTGAGCACTGCGTCGATCTTGGTGCGAATTAAATCTACTGCAACATGATTCAACCCGCCTTCAGGGATGATTACATCTGCATGGAACTTGTTGGGTTCAACAAATTGGGAGTGCATGGGTCTTACTGTTGATTTGTACTGATCAATGACTGAATCCACAGATCTTCCGCGCTCGACTATATCACGCTTGAGGCGTCGAATAAAGCGAATATCAGAAGGGGTATCCACGTAGAGTTTCACATCCATCCTTGCCGTGAGTTCCGCAAAGTATAGTGCCATTATTCCCTCGATGATGATGACTTTGTGGGGCTCGACCTGGCGTGTGTCTTTCGACCGGTTATGAGTGGCAAAATTGTAAATTGGAATGTGAACCGTTTTTCCCTGACACAGCTCATCCACATGTCGAACAAGTAACTCAATCTCCAGAGAGGAGGGGTGATCAAAATTTATCGCTGCCCGCTCTTCGACACTCAAATTAGACAAATCTCGGTAATATGAATCCAGATCCAGACGTAAAACCTCACCTGGTCCATACTCCTGGACAATATTTTTGGCGATGGTCGTTTTCCCTGAACCAGTGCCACCAGCAATACCAATTATTATAGATTTCATGGCTTTTCCTTAAGCAAATATATGTCAGATCGTGCAATCATTTAAAAAAGGAATGCCCTGAAAATATAAGCAAATCCAACACCCAGATAATTTCCGATGGCGTAGCCTATAATTCCAGTTGTCAAACCAGATAAAATTATTTCTTTATTATTCAAAGCCTTAGCCACCACGGGCACAAAGGGTGGTGAGCAAACGGCTGAAACAGACGTGATGAGGAAGGTGTCCGTATCAATATTGAAGATTTTACAGAAAACAGCATGGAGTAGCATGGTACCGAACACGATGAAGTTCACAAAAAACATCATGGACCAATTGATGTTCACCAGTTCTTTCAAGTTGGCCATGGACCCCACAATGAGACTAAAGACCAGAATGATGTACATCCCGAATTGAAAGGTCATGGGAATCTTTCTGATCTTTGGAATAAATGAAGAGCTAATACCGAATGTGGTAATCAGCAACATAATGGCAGCAGTTGAATATTCCTTTGGAATCAGTTGGGATAGCCCAAAACTCACACCCAGGATAACGATTGAAATACCCAGGCCAGTCAAAAGGCCTAAAAGAATTCGTGGGTTGAATATGCCTTCGTATGAATGGATGTTCTCACTGGCTTCTGAAGTAGAGTATTTTGTGAGAACCGATTTGTATTTTGGCAGCACCTTATTGAAAACCTTCTGACCAAAACTCATCACAAAAATGAGGTAAATGATTCCGTTGACAGCGTCATAGGTATGCATCATGATGTATTGGGTCGAATCAACATCCAAGGCGGTTTTGATGGCAGCCAGGTTAGGGGTACCTCCAGTATATAGCCCAATAGCCATCCCACCAAACTGCCAGGCATTATCAATATGTGCATGCACCAGCCAACTTCCCAGGCCAGCTACAAAAACAACCAGTACGGTAGCACCAAGCATGGATAGAATGGCCTTCCCTGCAGAGTGCAACCAGGAGGGCACATCCATGGAGAACAGGAGGAGCGGTAAGGCCAGGGCAACTGTGATACCGCTTAACTCATCCTGAACACCTGCTGCGCCCTCAGGTAAGAGACCACTATTCCCCAGCAAAATGCCAAAGACATAGGCCAGTATTACAGATCCGATTTTATCAATGAGAGTTGATTTGTAACACAACCAAAGAATCAGTGCTGGCATGAGCAGGTAGAAGGCAATGAGTGCAGGAGTTGGTATCATGTGATTAACCCTTCAAATTAAGTTGTGAGCCAAACTTCAGCATCTTCTCTATTGTCATAAAATCTAAAACTATTTGATCTGCTCATTTCATACATCAATTGTTTAAATCTTTGAGATTGCTCTGCATCAGATGATAGAAGGATGGCCACCCTGGCCTGATAGTTAGCAAATTTTTGCATGGCTGCGCCAGCCAGTCCACTTCGTAGATTAAAAAAATCCGACGAAAGATTCTTCTCACTCAGCAATAGCAGATTTGAATTGTGGTAATAGCACAAACTCAGCAGATCATTCAAATCGCCTTCTTGATTGATACGTGAATCGCTTTCGGTGAGATCAATGTAATTAATACCCCCAAAGGATTTTAAGGCACTATCCATCCAGCATATTCTCCTGTTTTCGTAGGGATTTCAATATAGTCTAAATGTTGTTGCAACAAAATCATGAGCTATTTTAAGTAAGATGAATAGGCAAAGATATTTGGAAACCCATGACACTTATTGATCCTGCAGCATTTGAAAAAGAAACAGTCGCCTTTCTTGAGCGATTCCAATTCAGTGGTGCAAAACCCTCCCTTGAGCATATCGCTGAAGTCTCCAGGTATTTCAGCAGGCTCCCCTACGAGAATATCAGTAAAATATTGAAAAGAGACCAAGCACTTGGGACAAACCGACTCAGGTTACCTGATGAAGTCACCCATGATCATATGGCCTGGCATCTTGGCGGGACTTGCTTTTCTCTGACTTATTTCCTCAGCGGGATATACACCATCTTGGGTTACAAGACACAACCCTTAATCTGCCATTTGAATTGGGGAGAAAACACACATTCAGCAGTGGTTATTCAATTTGGGGGTTCAAAATATCTTGTGGACCCAGGCTATATGATTTTCAGACCGCTCCCATTAAGGAAGTCCAATATGGAAGCACAGCTTTCTGCTGAAACTGGACTATCGTTGCGCTTCGATGGGGATAATGATGAGTACGCTGTCTATACCTATCGCCAGGGGCAGTTTGTCAGGCGCTATCGATTTATTGATAAGCCCGTCACCTGGGAACAGTTTGCTACATTCTGGGAG
Source organism: Fidelibacterota bacterium (assembly GCA_013203185.1). GTDB lineage: Bacteria > Fidelibacterota > UBA8477 > UBA8477 > JABMPR01 > JABMPR01. Next base: position 47,245 of record JABMOS010000118.1, read on the forward strand.
AATTCTTTTCACCTTCCAGGCATGGACGATCTCACCCTCACACGGGTAGAAGGCAATGAGATGATATTTGTTCAAGGAGATTTTATAAAGATAACGTCACCTCAATCTGTTCAGAAAATTCGTGAGGCGAATCTGGCTGAAAAAGTGATTAAGGAGCGATTCAAGATCCCTCTTGAGAAGCTTGAGGAAGCCAGACATGTATTAAAGCAGAGGCAAAAATGAAAACCACAGAACCCCAACCTGTTAAATATTTTATTGGTGCCCTATACTCAGATGTTTACCTGCTAAGGCAAGGAATATCTCTTTGTGAACAGCGTATTGGGGAGATTGACCTGATATCAGAAGCTTTTCCCTTTGAGGTGACATCCTATTATGATGATGAAATGGGCAAAACTATCTCCAGAATCATCTACAGCTTTGATGCATTGTTATCTCCTGGTGAACTGCCACGCTTAAAAGTCCTTTGCAATCAAATTGAGGCTGAATTGATGGCAGGTGGATCCCGAAAGGTCAATCTTGATATTGGTTATCTGGATTTACACAAATTGGTCTTGGCTTCGGCCAAATATAATGGTCAAAAAATCTATTTAGAGCAGGGCGTTTACGCTGATCCCACACTCTATTTTGAGAAGGGACAGTTCCATGCTTTTGAGAACACCTTCCCAGACTTTAAATCAAACACTTATCATGAAGTCTTTTTGATCATGCGAAAGACCTACAAGGCTCAGCTCAAGACCTGAACCACGATGCTAGGCTTGAGATTCAGTGACTTTCTGTAGTTCTCTGGCTCTGGTATAGAATTCTTCCAATTCCATCTCTTTGAGATAGACCAGCCCATGAGCGGCTCGAACACGTGGATGTGCATTTTCATACCAAAAATCGCGTCCCATTACCCTTTTCATATCCTGATGTTGTTGGACCTGAATGGCCTGCGCCAAACCTGAAAACGGTCCATTAAATTCATGACTGGGAAATGGGGCATCCACTTGTGATTGAAAACAATACTTGAAAGTTTCCTTCATGATGGCCATTGAGTTTAGAGATACGGGCACAAAAATATTGGCATCCGTCGGCTGAAATTTGAACCAGACATTGCGGTAACCCCAGACCCTTAACGATGCGGAGGGATGCCTCTCTTTATAGAGACGAATGGCTTCAGCAATAGCCTGCATCACTTTGTAGTGGGTATCAGGACCGCTGGCTTCAGGGTCAAGTGCCAGCGTCACCACGGTTGGCCTAATTTTCTCCATGTACTCGAGAATGGGCTGGACATCACGATCTATGGTGGGATCTTCAGTGAATATATCACCCTTATAAAAACCCAGACGCAGATGGTGAACATTTTTTATGGGGGTTCCATAATGACCCCAAACCAGGTCAGCCTCCCATTCTCTGATACGCCCTTTTAGCAATTGCATGACAGGGTCATCTTTTTGACCGGGATAGCATGTATCCAGGTATTCAATGAGCTCACCCATTTTCACGTGAAGCGTATCAAGATTAAAATCTGGATATAGAATCAGGAGATTACGGATAAGTCTCCGGGATGAGCCATTGTTTCGCAGGGTTTTGCTATGGTGAGCCACACCATCCAGATAGGTGTAAATATCTCGCTGGGCACCTGCCGCATTGTCAGCATCATAATAATTTTCTGCCTTAAGACGATTAAACTGATCAGTTTCCATATGCTCCATGGCATTGAGGATTTGGTCTTTCACAAAATCATTGGTCACTGCATTAAAACCACTGGTCATGTACGCGAAATGATGTTCGTTTCGAGGGGTTCGTACGAGATGAACAATATGGGCGAGATATCCCAACATGATGTCGTCATGATGGGGGGCTGTGTGGAAAAACACATCGTCTTGTATTGGTGTCAGCCCTCGAGTGAGTTTTGCATGGAGATTCTTGAAGATCCTTGCCTTGATCTCTGGGAGGGTGGCCTTGCTCCGCTTGAGGGCCATGGCCGGGACTTGTTTTTCTGCTACCTGGGCCTCAGTAATATCCTTAATAGGTGTTTGTGACCGCATGGAGAGCGTAATCAGGTGCTGATCTACAAGTTCTTCAGATACTTCATCAGCACTTTCAATTTCATGGACCTGTCTTCTGTCCAAAAATACTGCAGCCCCAGAAGTGATATAAAATCGAGCATTTCCCATGTTATGCAGGGCGCCAGCTGGATACATATTGCTGGCAGGTTCCTGGATAGATCCGGCTACGATTTTTGCCTTGGCTTCTCCTGCAGCAAAAATCAAACAGGTTGCATCCGGGTTGTGGGTAATGGTCTGAAGGCCAACAGTAATAACCAGACGCTTCTTAGAGACTTCAATGCCACCTAAATCACCAGCTGCGGCAGCTTGTGTTTCAAAATTTGTTGGTGTTAGACGGGTTGTCGAAAAATAGTCAGATCCGCGAACATTGAAGGCAATGTGGCCATCTGGTCCAATACCACCCAGAAAGAACCCGATACCCCCTTTTTCCCGTATACGTCTTTCATACTCTGTGCAAAACTCATCAACCCGTTCAATGGCTTCCTTTTGTAAACGACCTTTGGTTGAGTTGGGTTGACTAAATCGCAGACCAAGATCAACCACATCATCAGGAAAGATCTCGCGATAATTCTTGCCCTGGGGCAGAATAATCTGTGTTGCATCAATGAGTTGCGCACGTTCTGCACTAATCCCAAAGCCATTGATATAATATTTCATCACATAATCAAAAAAGCTGTTGTGCTGGGTGGGAGATATGGGAAAGAACTCATCTATCTGAACAAACTGTAGATTCTGCAGGTGAGGTTTTCGTGAATGATCAAGACCCACTTCCTCCAGGAAGGCACTGGTTAACTTGTCCTCCCAATTTTTCAAATAATATTCGGCATAGCGGATAAAATATTCAGGCGTTTTACCCGTGGGTAGAGAGACTACGCCTTCTGGATTATTCTGGACCCATTCCAAAAAGCGCAGAGCTGTTAATTGACCAAGATTTGGAAAATTACCTACCTGGATGACTGGAATTTTTTCATCCGGACTATACCTAAAATCAAGCTTCGAACGGTTCAGGAAATAGCTTTCTACAGGTGTGGGTGGATTAAAAATATTCTTTTTATTCATGGCGTCATTATGGTTGAGAAAAAAGCAAATTACAACCATTTATTATGGGGTTCTGTTTCTATAAAGATAATATTATCAATGATCGCCCCTTATTGTTTGTTAGCTTTATTTACTAACTTAAAATAAATATTTATTGGAGATTAAGACCAATGAGAAAATTGTAATCTCCGGGATTCTTGGCTATGTTAAACGATATGAGTGGAAAAATAAATACAGCTATCATTGTTGCAGCAGGGAGTGGCAGCAGATTGGCCAGCGACACGCCAAAACAATTTCTGAAATTGAAAGACGTGGAAATCCTGGCCTATTCTGTTCAGGCCTTCCTGGAGCATCCACAAATAGATGCAGTTATTGTTGTCACTTCAGCGGATTATTTGGACCATGTGATCCGTCACTATCCAGACTGCAAAGTGGTGCCTGGAGGCGACACCCGACAAGATTCTGTCTTCAATGGGCTGGAGGCCTGCTCGGCATCTACTGATAATGTATTGATTCATGATGCCGCCCGTCCCTTAATTCCTTCCTGGGTTATCGATTCATGTCTGTCCAGTCTGGAAACGTGTGATGGTGTTGCTCCTGCAATCACGCCTGCTGACTCAATGGTCCAGATTGAGGATTCGGGATTCAGAAACCTCAACCGAGACAGCCTGCGGATTGTCCAAACCCCACAATGCTTTCACTTGAATATTCTTAAAGCCGCCCATGCATCTGGAAAAGTTGATACTGATGAAATGGGCCTCGTAAAACAAAGTAATCCGCAAGCCCTCCTCGGTTTCATTGAAGGCGCACCAGAAACCATGAAAGTGACCAGACCCCTGGATCTGGAGATTATTAAGAATTATCTCGATGCAGCCGAGAAATAAGTAGCCAACACTCTTCATGATGACACCGACCCTCGATTTAGTCTATTCAACGACCAAGGGATATGCCAGTCTACTCCCGCTTTTCTCACACATGAAAACCCTGGGTTGGCAGGTGAGACTGGAGAAAGTCCATCGGAACTGTTTTCTGAATAGGCGACTGTTAAAATCGATCTCATCCATGATTGTTATCGCATATGATAAACCCCTTGTCCGTCTGGAAAAATGTGGATGGGAAGGTGAGTTTATCTATATCGAGCATGGTCTCAGCCCCATGAAGTATTACACCTACAAGTATGAATTCTTTCAGCGAGCTGCCCTCCTTTTTTATCCCGGCGAAGTCTTCAAACGCAAGATGGAAGCCATCAATCCTCAGTTTGTGCGTGGACTCCTGGGTGGCTATCCCAAGGTGGACGAACTGGTTAATTTGGAGATTAACAGAAATCAATTATGCTTGAGATACGGTTTAAATCCAGAAAAACCTGTCATTCTTTTTGCCCCCTCCTGGGGTGGCAAGAGGAACAAGAATTCTGGCATTCACAATGCCAAACACCTTTCCTCTCTGGAGAACCTGTTAATTGTTCCCCACTCCGCAGATTACTCCCTTGCCAAAAAATATGGAGCGGTAAAACCAGGAGATGGCAATATTAATCAGTTCCTCCATCTTGCCAATGTTGTGATTAGTGATATTTCCTCAGTACTTGCTGAAGCCTCTATTCTGGATAAGCCCGTAGTCCAACTCATCTTACCAGACTATCCAGGATGTTTTCCAGAGATCGAAAAACGGAAATCAGGAACCTGGGTCTCTGAGGATGTCCTGGCTAAGGAGCAACGGACAGACCGTTCTAGCCGTCCGTTTAAAATCCCCTATATAGATGAAGACTGGATTATGGGGCACACTGCTGAAGCTCAAGATCTGGAGGCAGCGATTCTGGATGCTCTTCAAAATCCTCACAAGTTCGCTGAGCAACGAAAATATTGGGCTGAGCAGAGCTGCTGGAAAGCTGATGGCAAATCATCAAGCCGGATCAGTCATATGATTGAGCAACTTTTAAAGGATGGTTCAATTACGCAGGTGGCGTAGTAACCACCAGTGAAACCTTGTCTTTACAATTTGCTTAATTATATAATCAGGTCCTGAAAATGTGTGATGGGAAATTCATATTGAGTGAAATTTAAATTTTAGGTTTATGAAAAATTAAAGGTGTGATGTGAGAGCAATAATTCTAGCAGCCGGTATAGGTTCCCGCCTTGGGAATCCTCGTCCCAAGCCTCTGACTAAACTTTCCACAGGGGAAATGATTATGGGCAGACAGGTTGAATATCTGAAACAAGTTGTCTCGGTAGATGACATCTTTGTTGTGATTGGTTTTAAAAAAGACCTCATCATGGAAGAATTTTCAGAACTGACCTATGTGTTTAATAATGTCTATGACAGAACAAATACTTCAAAAAGCTTGCTGAAGGCCATGCGCAAAGTCAGGGCAGATGATGTCATCTGGCTCAATGGTGATGTGGTATTTGATCCTGAAGTACTGGCTAGAGTAGTTGCTTCAAAAACGTCATGCATGGCAGTCAACACCTCGTCAGTGGCAGAAGAAGAGGTCAAATACACCCTGTCCACCGATGGTTCAATTAATGAAGTTTCAAAAACTGTACAAAATGCCCTTGGTGAGTCCGTAGGTATCAATAAAATTATATCCAGTGATGTGCCACTCTTCATAGAGATGCTGGAACGTTGTGATGATAATGATTATTTTGAACGTGGCATCGAATTCGCCATCAATGCTGGTTTGAAAATTTATCCTGTTGATGTATCAGATGTCCTTTGCATTGAGGTTGACTTCACCGAAGACCTTGAAAAAGCCAACAATGAACTAGGAGAGGCGTGAGCGATTCCTTTTCCAAAACGCTAAAGGTCTTCCAACAATCAAATTTACGCTATACGATGGGCGCTGAATCACTGGTTGGATTTGTGGAAGGTGATATATACAAGTACACCCACAACCTGCGCATCTACCTATTCCCCACTTCTGCCTTTCGACTTGTATTTCTGGCCCTTAAGCTATTAAAGTCAGGTGTTATTTTTAAACCCAAATTTAGCCAGGGGCACCTTTATTATAAGCTGAGGTACAAACCGAGTCTCCTGGGTAAGGAATCGACTTTCATTTCCATCACGCCTCTGGAAGCCACCAAGGGGGGGTTCGTTGCATTTTTAGGTGGGCATGACACGTTTTTTTCAATCGAAGACCTAAACGAATCCACCCTTAAGAAAATTGAGCTGAATGATCTCTCGATTATGGCTCCAGCAGCCTACACTAATTTTGAACAAAAATACCGCATGGAATTGATGTCCGGGTTTTACCAGAAACATGAGGTTCAGTTTGATTCTGAGTCTGAGAAAAAAGCTATCCGCTTCATGCATGAGAACGTGTCTGTAATGACTGAGGCTGGCATTGATTTTTGGATAGAAGGCGGCACCCTTCTCGGGGCCTTACGCGATAATAAACTAATTCCCTGGGATCATGATCTTGACTTTGGAATGAAGTACGAATCTGAAATCCAAATGAAGCGACTTATTCGAAAGTTACGCCGCCATTTTAATGTGAGTGTGAGATCCTTTCCCAAGACCTCCAAAATCTGGCATCTGGGAAACTATCGAGTTCTAAAAATATTTCCACGCAAACACCTGTTCTTTAAGGAAGATTTGTGTCTAGATCTCTTTGTTTACTACAAGGGCACCCTGCCTGGCAAGGATGAGGTTGTCTACAAATATGTAGTCTGGGACAGAAATGCCTACCACCGCAAGGAATTCTTTGAAACCACAGATACTCTTAATTTTTATGGCGGTGAGGTGCCCATCCCTGCCAATGCAGAACAGTTTATCGAAGTCAAATATGGCAAGGATTGGCGAACACCTATTAAGGAATGGAATGTCGCCCTTGATGATGGATCCATTTACAAAGAAGATTAAGATATGACTCATTTCACTATTAAGGATCTTCCGCAAGAGTATCAGTTTCTAAAAGACTCCTCCATCCTCATCATTGGGAATGGACCCAGTGCCGCCAAGCATGAGATGGGCAGAGAGATTGACAAGTTTGATCAGATCATCAGAATTAACAACTATGTCACCGATCACATGGAATCACGGGTTGGCTCGCGGACAGACATCTGGGTAAATGGTGCCAATCAGGGCTTAAAAAAACGACTCACGTTACCCGAAAAGATATTGGTGATGATACCTCCTGTCGTGTTGAATCATAAGGGGGTAGCCATTCACCGCCGCATTGAAAACCGACTTGGATCGAAAAATTATACGCTGCTGCCACTGGAAATCATGTCTGAGATGGAATCATCATGTGGGCTTGATCGACCAACAACAGGATTCTTTACCATATATTTCTTCTATTTATTAGGGCTTGATGTCACACTTCACGGTTTCGATTTCTTCGTCGGATCAACTGCTCACTATTTTGATAGTCCCCTCAAGCGGTGGCTCAAGGAGAAGGGAATTATCAAGAAGGCAGTCAAGCACGATGTGGTCGGTGAAAAAGTATTCATTGAGACCCTCATCCAGAAGGGAGGAGTAAAAGTTTTACATGCCTAGCTAACTTCGTTTCAAGGTGAGCAGTACCAGACCTGATAGCGTGATTGCTCCCCCGATTATCACATTCAATCCAACCAATTCACCAAAGAATATATAGGCCAGAACCGAAGCCAGAACCGGTTCCCCAAAAGGCATAGAACCAACAATTGTTGGACGAAGATATTTGACGGCATAGCTCATACTATTATGCCCAATGAGGGTTGGTAAAACAACCAGTCCAAACAGCCATTTTGTATCTGCCTGCTGAAAGCTTATGTCAATTCCCATACTGAAAATTATTAACGCTAAGGTAAGGGCAGCGAATAAGTATAGCCAGCGTGTGTACATGATATTGGTAATTTCACTGCGCACACGTTGAGCAATGATAAGTACCACTGACATGAAGGCAGAACTGGCCAGGGCATAGAAATTTCCTTTAGTAGCTTCTGAGCCCCATTCAAATCCAGTCCCCTGGACAATAACAGCACCTGCTATGGCCATCCAAAGGCCAAACAGTGCTCCCACAGGGAACTTGTGCTTCAACGCAAAGCGCTCATAGGCAAGGGTAAAGATGGGTGCCAGAGTGGCAAAGAGGGTGGCACTTGCAATTGAGGTCGACTTGACAGCAGAATAGAAAAATGCAAAATGAAGGGCCAGGAAAATCCCGGCAACGATAATCGCAGGAAATTTGTTTTTTGCCAGTGGTGCCTGCCTCTTGATGGCCCCATGACTCCACAATAGAGTTGATGCTCCAGCCATGCGCCAAAATGCAATAGTTAGTGCAGCGAGCTCTGGAAGGAACCGGGCAAGGGGAGCTCCAAAGCTGACCCCCAGAAGCCCAAATACAAGCATGACATAAATCCTGTTATTCATAGCTTTGAACATAATCGTGGTGAATGTCATGGACACGTATTGATTAAGCTCCTGCCCTACAAATCTGATTCCACTGGGAGTGATTAAAAAATTGTGGGCTGTGATGGGCGTCTCTTCATATATATTGGGGGATGTCAATTTTTTGTATTATTCCTGCTCGCGGTGGTTCCAAAGGGGTTCCACATAAAAACATAGCTCCATTTTTAGGACAGCCTTTGATCAGCCACACCATCAAGTATGCTCTCGCATCCAAATTTGTTGATGGCGTCTTTGTTTCCACTGACGATGAGGAGATTTCTAAGATATCCACAAGTGATGGTGCACAGGTAATTCCGAGACCAGCTGAGATCGCTGGTGATACTGCTACCACAGAGTCTGCTATTTCACATGCAATTGGATGGTGGCAAGAGCAGAACTTAACCCCGGATATCATTGTTTTATTGCAGGCAACAAGTCCACTTCGGCCCACAGGCTCACTGGACGAGGCTCTGGATAAGTTTAAGGATGGGGGTTTCGACTCCTTACTTAGTATCTCGCCCACACATCGGTTTTTCTGGAGTGTAAATGGGAAAGTAGCACGCGCTGAATACGATTTTATGAACCGGCCTAGACGTCAGGATATGAACGAAGCTGACATCAGATATGTTGAGAATGGATCTGTTTACATTTTTTCATTGGACCATTTCCAGCGCACAGAGAATAGACTTGGTGGAAAGATCGGGTATACCATTTTCCCCGAAGAATTCAGCCCGGAGATAGATATTCCAAGTGACTTTACTTTGCTGGAAGAGATTGCTGAAAATTTAATCAGGTAGATCGCTTTACTTAAATATTGGAGGTTGCTTTGCCAACTTTACAACTAGGCTCACAAACCGTTGGTGAGAATGATCCAACCTACATTATCGCTGAGATAGGTATTAATCATCAGGGTGAAGTAGAGATTGCAAAAAAACTGATCAAAGAAGCTGCTCATGGTGGCGCAAATGCAGTAAAATTTCAAAAGCGCAGCATCAAGCGCATCTTGACCCACGAAGGTCTTGAAATGCCCTACGATAATCGCAATTCATTTGGCAAGACCTACGGCGAACATAAAAAAGCCTTAGAGCTGTCTGAGTCCGATTATCAGGAACTCATGAATTATGCCAGTGAGCATAATGTCGACTTTATTGCCTCAGGGTGGGATGAAGAGAGTATCGATTTTCTTGATGAATTGGGTGTACCATTTTTCAAAATGGCTTCAGCCGATCTAACCAACATACCCCTGCTTATTCATACTGCAAAAAAGAACAAGCCAATGATTCTTTCCACAGGGATGGCAAACATGGAAATGGTAGAAACTGCTGTTAATGCTATCAAGCCATTTGACGTTCCCCTGTGTATTCTCCAATGCACATCAACATATCCATCAGTTTTTGAAGAGGTTAATCTCGGTGTTATTAACACTTTCAAGCAACATTTTCCACAAGCTGTTATTGGCTATTCAGGTCATGAATTAGGAATTGCCATCACTGAAGCAGCTGTGGCCCTTGGAGCAAAGATTGTGGAACGCCATTTCACATTAGATAGGACCATGAAGGGTGGGGACCATGCCGCATCTCTTGAACCAGGTGGTTTTTCAAAGCTGGTCCGAGATATAAGACATATCGAGGTCGCCATGGGTGGGCCGACTAAACAGATTCAAGCATCGGAAGCACCCATTTTCAAGAAGTTAGCTAAAAGCGTCGTTTCCCTGGTAGAGCTGTCTGCAGGCACTATTCTGACGAGGGATATGCTTACTACCAAGGGACCTGGAACCGGCATTTCACCTGCAAGAATGGATGAACTATTGGGAAAAATGGTGATTAATGATATTGCTGCCGATGTGGTACTCAAGGACGAAGACATCAACTGGTAAACAGGAGAGCAAATGATATCTGAAGAACTTCGGGCTAAAGCTCAAAAGATCAAATTGGTAATAACGGATATTGATGGTGTCTGGACAGATGCAAAAATCTATTACACAGAGCATGGCGAATTAATGAAAGCCTTCAGCTATTATGATGGCATGGGAACAGCCCTCTTAACCAAAGCCAACATTAGAACAGCCATCATAACCGGTGAAAATTCCAAGCCAGTGGCTCAACGAGCCAAGAAGCTGAAAATCGAAGATGTCTTCCTGGGGATAGATGATAAGCTGGAAGTTTTTGAGTCCCTTCTTGAGAAGTATCAGCTCTTACCCTCAGAAGTAGCCTACATTGGTGATGATTTGAATGACTACACCGTCATGCAGGTCGCAGGCCTTACTGCAGTCCCCTCAAGCACGCCAGCCTTTCACATTCTCAAACCCGACATTTTATTGAGCCGTGCAGGGGGTGATGGCGCCTTCCGCGAATTTGCCGATCTCATCATCGCATCGCAGCAATGAAAATACTTTTTTATTCTTTCTACAATCTTCTTCTTTTAATAGCTATACCAGTCTTTTGGATCGGAGCTTTTTTTAATAGCAAACTTGGCGGCAGTTTTACTGGCCAGAAGGATATTACTTCAAGAGTTATACGTTTTAAGGATAAAGTTAATTCTAACCCCAAACCTATCATTTGGACTCATTCTGCCTCAGCAGGAGAGTTTGAGCAAATGCGTCCAGTTTTATCACGGCTATCTAAAATGGATGTGTACATCTTCCAGACTTTCACTTCAGCTACAATCTATTACAAAGCCTCACAGAATAAGATTTTCCATGGTGTCTGCTTTTTACCCTGGGATCTATATTCTAGAGTGAATCGTTTCGTTACACTTCTCAAGCCCGACTTATTCATTAATACCAGACATGATATCTGGCCGAATCTCCAACTTTCAGTCCAGCGCAATCAGATCAGAAATATTTTAATCAATGCAAACCTATATCAGGATTCGAAACGACTCCTCCCTCTCTTTCGTGGGATCAACTCGCTTGTATTTAATCAAATCAATCACATTTATACTGGATCATCTACTCTTGAATCCCTGCTCAAGCAAATCTATGCTGGTCCGATTGATGTGGTAGGTGACTCACGGTTCGACCAAGTTCAGGAAAGAGCTCTCAGCAACACAGAAATGTTGATAACTGAGGATTTGCTTGCTGACCGACGGGTCGTTGTATATGGTTCCGTAGGTGATACAGATTTAAAAATTATCACAGCGGCTATTGCTCAGGCTAATACCAATAGGGCTTTCATGCATATTATCGTACCCCATGAAACTGCTGAACGGGATCTCATTCCCTGGGAGGCTGAACTCTTTCGCCAAAAGGTAAAATCCATACGAAAATCTGAGATTGATCAGTTCAAAGATGAAACCGTCATGATTTGGGATAGCGTGGGACAATTGGCCGACTTGTATAAATATGCTAATCTGGCATTTATTGGAGCAGGATTTGGTGCTGGAGTACACTCTGTTACAGAAGCAGCCATATTCAATGTCCCCTGTTCACATGGCCCCAAATATGACATCCTCGCTGAAGCAATAGATTTGGTTAATGAAGGTCTCTCAACAGTGACAAATGAAGTTCCGGACCTCATCAGCTTTTTAACCATGCCCGACACTAGCATCACCGAGCTCTCATTGAAAATTGAATCCTTTGTCAAGCATCGACTTGGAGCCACTGATAAAATATTTGAAAACGAACCCCTTCTGAGATCTTTTATTCCACGATAAAATCAAATAGTAACTCCTGGCCGAAATCTGGTGGGAAAGACAGCAGCGTATCTCCAGACATCGATTCAAAGAGCACTAATCCATCCATCCCTACCTGGCTGGGTGCCGCGTTCCTGTTCCACCAATGTCGTGATATCCCATCTTCCATCTCATCACTGAATTTGAACTGATACATGCCCTTGGCTAAATCAACAGGTATTCTATAGTTTGTGCTGTCCTTAAAATCATCCATATAGTACCAGATCAACCCTGACATATCACTAATATAGTATTTATTCTCTGCCGAACGCCCGAGGTTATTTGTTTGTATGGATAGAACAAACTTATGAGGAAAACTAACGGGCTTTTGAAAGTGTGAAGTTAAAGTATTGTTTTCAGGGTATTCATCAAGCATTGGTTTGGGAAGTACAAGATGCACCTGAAACCTTCCAGATTCCCTCATCTGTTTCCTACTCAATGCTGGAAGAACGACTTCTTCGGATTCAAGGAACTCTAGATTGCCTTTCCAGTTAAATTTCTTCTTCCTATGTCCTGCAATTCCATAAGTAATATTCAAATCCCTTATGGGATATGCTCCCTCATTTTTGATAATTATGATTGGATTACCACCACTGGGATTCATTCTTGAATATTGGTCTTTAGCGTTGGGTACAAGTATCTGAACAACAGCAGCATTATAATTGAAATGTGGTGGGCCAAAGCTGAACAATTGGTGGCTCATCCTCAAGGTTCCATCCTTTTCCCCATTGTCCATAAATGGTTCAATAGTATAGTCCAGAGTAATGGTGTCTCCAGGGGATACTTTTGGTGTCAGTTCAAACATGTATTCATCTACTTTTGTTCCTGGGCACCAACCAGCCCTATCAAATGCCCAGGTTCCACCTTGTGGATATATTGGATTATTCCCACAATCTTTCCATACATTCCATCTGTAGGTCTCCCAACTGTTTAAACGGTAGGTATGAGTCTTGCTATCCCATTCACAGCAATTGTATGGCCCTGCATGACCATGTCCTGATATAGTCGCTTTGAGACTGAAAGCTGCGGCCGCCTCAGAAAGTACAATCTGCCTTTCTTTTAATAAGCTATCTGTAGAAAGATATTCGTACTTATACTCCCCATAAGGATACACGTTTTCTACTGACAACACCTGTCTTGCAGGTGTTCCTCGAATAAACAGAAACTGCAGGTTTAGCAATTCTTGGTTATTGCCTGCAATTATATTACGAGCGCCCTTTAGGAGCGGCGCATACTCAGTTATATCATACACCCACTTCCAACCGCTCTCACCTCCAAGTTTTAATCGTTTCCCATATGGCGTGACAAAACTTCCAAGTGTGAATAGCTCTGTACTATCCCCCTGTGGAACTTCGATAAATATATTCCAAATGTAATCCCACTCACCACATGGGTATGCATCACCAGCAGTGGCAGTATCACATTTTAAGGTCTGAACCATAAATATTTGCGACCACCTGCTATCATCATCAGGAAAGTTGACAACTGTTTTATACTGTGCATTCCACCCCAATGGGCTTGGTTCATCAAAAGTAATGGGGGTGAATTGTAAGGTGTCACCAGACCAGGATTGACTTAAGCAAACTGACAATGGTGACCCAGTAACTAGTATAAATAGCAATACTCGATACATATTATTCCAGCTCCCATATATAGGTTTTAGCGTAATGTTTTAAGTGATCTGTATATTAAATATAAATATGCCCCCTATTACCAGTGATATATCTGGCAATAGAGGGGCAATTAATTAAATGACCTATAGATCAAGAGTTTTATCCCAGCTTGGCAACAACCTCATCATAGTTAGGTTCATCAGATAAAACTGGAACTTGCTGTGTGTACTCAATGATACCATTAGCATTTACTATAATGACCACTCTGGATAGGAACCCTTTCATAGGACCATCAATAAGTTGAAGTCCATAGTCCTTCCCAAATTGTCCGGTTTCGAAATCAGAAAGTGTGTGGACATTTTCAAGTCCCTCAGCACCACAAAACCGTGACTGTGCAAACGGAGTATCTCTGGAGATACACAAAACCTTGGTGTCAGGTAGCTTCCCTGCCAACTCGTTAAAATACCTAACAGATGCGGCACATGTTCCAGTGTCAAGACTTGGGAAAATATTGAGTACCAGTCGTGAGCCACTAAAGTCTTCCATTGAAACGCGAGCAAGGTTTTTTGCCACAAGTTCAAAGTCCTGTGCCTGTGTCCCCACTTCTGGCAGTTCACCAATAGTATGTATGGGATTATCCCTGAGTTTTATTGTAGCCATATTCTTTATCCCTTCTAGTAATATTATTATTGATATTGTGGATTATGACGGAGTATATCAATTCGTAGCCAAAACTTAAATTAATTTGATGCGTTTAATTTACCTGGTCCTGTGGGAGATCAAGCAATAAATCCCTGAGAGCTGCATTAAGTTCAGGATAAACAAATTTATATCCTGATTCGATAATCTTTTCTGCAGACACCCTCGACCCCTCGAGGACAATTACAGCCATTTCACCGAGCAACATGCGCAAAATAGTGGCTGGAACTTTTGGTAAAAAAAACGGCTTCTTTAATATGTTTGCTACAAGTCGCATGAACGATTCATTATTCGTTGATTCTGGAGCGACGGCATTGTAAGAACCATTCATTCCTTCAGCTTCGATAGACTGAATCAATATTCCGACCAAATCATCAATATGAATCCAGGGGATATATTGTTTTCCATCACCCAGTGCCGAGCCCACACCATATTTTATGGGTAACATCATTTTTGGTAAAGCACCACCCTCCCGTGCCAGCACCACACCAATACGCAGGATGACTGACCTAATCCCCAGCTTCGAAATTTCACCAGCCGGTTTCTCCCAGGTTTCACAGGTATTACCTAAAAAATCGGAGGCAGGAGAGTCGTTTTCGCTAAATACTTTTTCACTGGTTTCAGCGCCGTAATATCCCACAGCTGAAGCAGAGATAAATGCTTTTATCTTTTTATTGTTCTCACGGATGCTATTTGTTAAGAGTTGACCTGATTTGACACGGCTATCAGCAATTTCCTGCTTTCTGGTATTGGTCCATTTTTTTTCACTGATGTTTACACCAGCCAGGTTCACCACATAATCGGCTCTGGCAATCGCCTCATGGGCTATCTCCTGTTCCTCAGGATTCCATGTGTATGTTGAATACTTCAAACTGGAAGCGTTCTTCCTGCTTAGTAACATGACTTCATAGCCTCTTTCAGATAACGCTGCTGAAAGTCGCTGGCCTACTAAACCAGTTCCACCGGAAATTAGAACAGTACTCATATTTGTGATCTCATATTAATTGGCATTGAGTAAAACACTCACTTTTGAATTTCCCATGCTTCAACATCTCCGTCGATCAAATTGAATAGAGGATGGAGCTGCAATTCGATAGTCTCGCTCAGCTTGTGATATTTAGTCAGATTCCTGACCCTTAATTTTCCCAAGAGATGATCATGTTCATAGAGAATCTGTCCTGTGGTCACCGGCATAAATTTTACATCCAGGGATGACCCTATTTTGCTCTCATCAAAATTGTACCCTCGTTGTTTGGCTTCTTCGAGAATAGCTGAAAGATATGCATTAATTTGGCGAAGTGGATGACTTGTGGCTTTAAATCGTTCAAGTTGGGGATGATTTGAATATCTCTTGGTTCTACCTTCAAGGACATTTTTTGCCAGCAAAGCCTCTCGCCAGAGAGCGACAAGCCCCTTACTATCTAAATACTTGGGATGAAGTGACCAGATTCTCATTATTTCAACCTATAGCATATTAGGAATCAGGAAATAATATAAGTATAAACCTTGAATCTTTTGTTAGGCAGTTTTGCGGCCTGAGGAACGTCCTCGTTTAGGTCGACCACCTCCACCGGCGTTTGAAGGTTTGGATTTTTTCCGAAGCCCATAAGGCACTGCTGCATCTTTAGCTGTTACTTCTGGCTTATAATTCACAAAGGGATGTTCTGACACAATCTTAATTTTCTGTTTGATCAATTTTTCGATATCCCGGAGAAATGCCTTTTCCTCGTCATCGCAAAAGGATATGGCCATACCACTCAAGCCAGCTCTTCCTGTTCGTCCGATGCGGTGGACATAAGTCTCAGAAATATTGGGAAGGTCATAGTTAACCACATGAGACAATTCATCAATATCTATACCACGGGCGGCAATGTCAGTTGCAACCAGAACTTTTGTCGCCCCATTTTTAAAATTTCCCAATGCCCTTTGACGAGCGGTTTGTGATTTATTGCTGTGAATAGCTTCAGCTGAAATACCAGCTCGATCCAATAGTTTGACAATTTTATTGGCGCCATGTTTTGTTCGAGAAAACACCAGGACAGATTCCATGGGCATGGTTTGTAATAAATGAATGAGCAGTTTTGTTTTACCTGGTTTATTGACATAATAAACAGCTTGTTCAACTTTTTCCGCCGTTGTTTGATCTGGTGTTACAGAAACTTTCTCAGGATTCCCAAGAATCTTCCGTGATAAGGCCACAATATCTGGAGGCATCGTCGCGGAGAAAAATAAGGATTGGCGCTTTGGTGGCAATAGAGCTATGAGTTTTTTAATATCATGAATGAACCCCATATCCAACATTCTGTCTGCCTCGTCCAGAACTGAGTATTCCACATCCTTCAAACTTATGAATCCCTGGCCGATGAGATCCAGGAGGCGTCCTGGCGTTGCAACCAAAACATCGATACCTCTTTCAAGGATTTTCGTCTGGGCGCCCTGTTTTACACCGCCAAAAATGACCGTATTTTTAATGCCAGTATGCTGTCCATAGACACTGAAACTTTCACCGATCTGTATGGCCAGCTCTCGAGTAGGGGTAACAATAAGGGCCTTAATTTTCCGTCGACCTCTTTGGTCTTGGCGATTTTGCAGCTTCAGATAAAGATGTTGCAGAATGGGGATGGCGAAGGCAGCTGTTTTTCCAGTGCCCGTCTGAGCGCAGCCCAGTAGATCCTTACCCTGCAAGAGAATAGGAATGGACTGCTCTTGGATGGGGGTTGGATTTGTATAGCCCTCGGCACTCAATGCCCTGAGAATAGGGTCAATAACCCCAAGCTGTTGAAAGGTCATACTAGTCTATCACTTCTTGTTACTTCGGCGCGGACTAATTCCGCTCTTTTTACTTCTGCTACCACGTCTTCCACTCTTAGTGATTCCATATTCTTTTTGCTTGGAGAATTTTTTGTTCTTGGTTGGCAGCGGGGTAGGTTTATCGGTAGAAACCTCAAGTTGAACTTTGACGCCTTCATGTTCCCGACCATGTAATTTTTCAACCAGTGTGTTCACCACGCCCTGTTCAATATCGAAGAAGGCAAACTTCTTCATTATTTCTATAGCACCTACATCAGCTTCATTGGAGTTTAAAGTTTTATTTATTAATCCAATCAAACGAGTTGGCGTTAAATCATTTTTCATACCCAGATTAATAAACAATCTGGTGAAAGTTTTATGGTGGGGACCTTGCTCTTTCCGACTATCCACCCTGTCGCCGCGTTTGTTACTATCTCGTCTGCTGGCTGGATTGTCGCCGTGCTTGTTTCTATCTCTTCGACCAGGACGTTCCCCACGTTCCGGTTTGTCGTCGGCCGAAACATTGATATCTGTAGCATGCTTGTAGTAGGCCAGGAAGCGATTGAATTCTGCTGATACGAAATGCTTAATAAGTTCCTCTCGGCTCAACCATTCCAGCTTTTCATAGATGGCTGGCATGAAGGGTCCAATCTGCTTTTCGTCAACATCAACTTTTTCAATTTTATCAATCAAAGAGTATAGCTGTTTGGTACAAATATCTTTTCCAGTGGGAACCAGTTCCTTTGTGAATTTTACCTTAAATTTACTTTCGATGGATCTGATTTTTCCAAACTCACGGGTATGAATGATGGCAATAGAAATACCACTCTTTCCAGCCCTGCCAGTTCTACCGCTTCGATGGATATACACTTCTGAATCATCAGGTAGATTGTAGTTTATCACATGGGTAAGATCGTTAATATCCAAGCCGCGGGCAGCAACATCAGTTGCTACTAAAATTTGGATTTTTTTGGTTCGGAATCTTTTCATCACTTCATCGCGTTGAGCCTGGGACAATTCACCATGCAAGGCATCTGCATTGTACCCATCATGCATAAACTTGTGCGCTGTATCTTTTGTCTCTTGTCTGGTGCGACAAAAGACCAGCCCATAAATGCTTGGATTTGAATCTGCGATTCGCTTTAGAACTTCATATCTATTCTTGGCCTGAACCATATAGTAAATGTGCTTAACGTTTACAGCGCCAGTATTCATTTTTGAAGCAGCGATCTCAATGGGATTGTCCATGTAAGTTTTGGTCATTCGCTGTACTTCTTTTGACATGGTGGCTGAGAACAAAAGTGTTTGCTTGGTGGCTGAAGTTTCTGCCAAGATGGCATCCAGGTCTTCCTTGAAGCCCATATTAAGCATCTCATCAGCTTCATCTAAAATCACTCGTTCAACATTCCCAAGGAGCAATTTTCTTCGCTTAATTAAGTCTTTGGCTCGACCTGGTGTGGCCACTACGATTTGAGCAGCTTTTCTCAGTGCCTTCATCTGTGTATCAATAGGAGCACCACCATAAACTGGGACGACGCCTATTTCTTTGATGTATTTAGCATAATTATTCAGATCCTTGGAAATCTGGATACAGAGTTCCCTGGTCGGGCAAAGGATGAGTGTCTGTGTTCTTTTGTCTTCAGGTTTTGTGAGATGTACAGCCGGCAAACCAAAAGCTCCAGTTTTTCCTGTCCCCGTCTGGGCAAAAGCTACCAAATCCTGAGTTGAGGTTAACAAGTGTGGTATTGTCTGTTCCTGAATAGGGGTTGGTTCTTCAAAACCCAGTTCTTGAATGGCCTTAACAATATCATCATATAGGCCGAGTTGAGCGAAAGCATTCATTTTAATAGTTTGATCCAATTAATATTTAGTATGTTGTTATTTTCATTTCGTTTAGTATAAACGAGTTCAACCCTTCAACTAACCATATCTGAAAATGAGGCCAAATCAGCATTTTTGAACTTGAATGGCGACAGGTAAGGCATATAGCCAATCTACATACCCTAAAAAGCCCACAATGAACTCTAAATGATTGAAATTTGGGGAAAGATGCTCAACCTCAATGATCAAAATCAGGGAGCGATACAGATTTAGAGGTCTTATTTTTCCACTACTCAGGAGTTTTTACCCGCTTCCTTGAGTGCCTGCTTAAGAAGTTTGGACATTTTGATATAACCTGCCCTATTGGGATGCACCCCATCATAGGTGTACTTTTCCGTGAAACCATTTTTACTATCTGCCATAGGAGTGAAATAATCCAGATAGGTAATTCCACTTGTCTGGGCGAATTCCTTCAATAGTTCATTCAACTCTATGATCTGCCCTGCTGGCTGAACCCCTTTTTTCCAGGGATACTCATAAGCCGGCAATACAGATGATAGAACAACCTTTATGTTGTTGGCACGAGCCAACTCACACATGGATACGATGTGCCCATGAATCTCATCCAGGGTCATGGGGCCAGTATTGCCTGCTATATCATTTGTCCCTGCCAGGATAACCACCACATCAGGTTCCAGATCCAGGACATCCTGCCTAAAGCGCAACAGCATTTGTGGTGTGGTCTGGCCACTGATACCCCGTGGTATGAAGGAGGAATTCTCAAAGAACTCAGGATAATATTTTGGCCATCCCTCAGTAATGGAATTTCCCATGAGTACCACGCGTGACTCTCCCTTTGAGGGGGGCTTCAGCTTCAGGTTTTCATCCTGGAAGCGTTTGAGATTTGCCCAATCCTGACCGAGCAGAAGCTGCAGGGAGCAAAAACCAATAAAAACGATCTTCACAAAAACTTTCATTTCGGGACTCCTATTGGGGGCTGTTGGGACCGAATATTTCTATTAAAGCCTGATTCCTGTAATCGAAAATTCGCTTGAGTTGAGCTTGAATAAAAAATTTATTCGCCATAGCTCCAAGAATTCCAAAGGGGGGTTGATAACTGATGATATCTCGCATAAAAATGCCTCCTGCCTGTGCTTCAAGATGATGCTCATGATGCCACATGGAGTAAGGCCCCACTCGTTGCTCATCAATAAAGAACTTCCCTTGCTGGATCTGGGTGATCTCAGTAACCCAGGTCGTGGGAATTCCCAGTATGGGGCTGACTCGATATCTGATTATCATACCTTGATACATCTTCTCTGGGAGTTCATCTGAAGTAATCTCAAACCCCATTGAGGGCGGGGTAATCTTCTGCAGGTTAGCTGGAGATGAGATAAAATCCCAGACTTCGTCAAGGCTGGCGGGAACCAGCTGGGCTCGTTTAAATTGGTAAAAGGCCATGAATATTGTAATTCCTTTTCAAATCTTGGAAATCAACATTATGCTGAATTCCTACTTGCATTAATGTTTCCATATAGGGATCGCAGGACAATCTTTTCATAGCTACTTTTTTTGTCCCCACCAGCTTCAATTTTTTGCATGGCATACTGTTGAATCAGAAGCAGGGGCAGCACGATTCGCTTCCTAACCTCAATGGATTCTCTGGAAACAGATTCCTCTTCCATGAGATGATTATAACCTGAGATGGATAGAAGCATTTCAATTGATAGAAGGTATTCATCATTGAGAATGTTCCAGAATTTAGCATATTCCGGGTCGTTGGCTATATATCGGGTTAGATCAAAATCGCATTTGAAAAGCGACATCATACTGTTGAGCATAAGGGTCTTGAAGTAGGGAACATCTATAAACAGCCGCTTTAGCTCATCCAATCTTCCCTGGTCAACCAGGGTTTTTATGGCCGTACCCACACCAAAATAACCCGGTACATTTTGTTTCATCTGACTCCAGGATCCCACAAAGGGAATCGCACGCAAATCATCCAGTTCTAGTTTCTTTTGAGTTCCCCTTTTAACTGGACGACTTCCGATATTAGCTTCCGAATAATATTGTAAGGTGCTCTTATTTTCTAGATACGGAATAAACATCACATGATTTTTTAGATTAAGATATTTATTGTGACTCAACTTTGCCAGATCTTCAAGAAGGTCTCGCTCCTCGCCTGAAATGGTGATCTCTTTATCGTAGATTACATTTGACAATCCAGCGGTTAGCAACTGCTCACAATTATGTGTGAAATGTTCTTTGGTTCCGTAGCGGCTGGTGATGGTCTGCCCTTGAATTGTCATTTGAATTTCATGCTTGGCAATCTGTTTGCTCTGGGACGCATAGAAACGATTTGTTTTCCCTCCACCACGAGCCGGTGGTCCTCCGCGACCATCAAAAAAGATTGCTTTAATATCATGGCGTTCACAGATGGCAGACAAGGATTCCTTTGTTTTAAAAATCGCCCAATTTGCCTGGAGATAGCCACCATCCTTTGTTCCATCCGAGAAGCCCAACATGACCGTTTGTTTATTGTGGCGTTGCACCAAGTGTTTTCTATATAAAACTGTATTAAAGAGTGCATCCATTATGGTCTTTGAATGTTCCATGCCTTTCATGGATTCAAAGAGTGGAACAATATCAAAAGGCAATTGATCCCCCTTCCACCCACACCATCTGAAAAGTGCAAAAACAAAAAGTACTGAGAAAACATCTTCCGAGTTGCTGATGATATACCGATGACACCCTATCTCTCCATTTTTGGCCTGGATTTCTTTTAGAGAAGAAATGGTTTGCATGGTATCTCGAATGAGTTCATCCTCGTATTGTGTAATATCCAGTAGCAATTCTTTCGTGGTGAGAATCTTAACCAGCTCATTGGAATCAAGTTCGTCTAAGCTATTGTCAACAAGCCCCTCTTTCACCAGGATGGCCTCTATAGTTTTGAGGTGGACGCGGTGATCCTGGCGAATATCCAATGACGCAAAATGCGACCTGAATATTTTCACCTTATCGATCACTCTGTCCAGATCTTCCAGATACAATCCATTGTTTTTTTTTCGAATAATGTCCCTCACCTGAAGTAGAGGATCGAGAAGATTTCTATAGGAGATAGCTTTTTCAGAATCATAAGTGGCAGTGTAGAGTTTGTTTCGCAAACTAGCGACGATTTCATCTACACCCTTAAAAGTCAGTTTTAATTCGAGGTCTTTTATATCCCAATAGTAGCACTTCATCAAACTCATTCTGAGATCATTGGCTACTTCCATAGTCGTTTTTGAAGTAACAAAAGGATTTCCGTCTCGATCTCCCCCTGGCCAAAACCCTAACTGAATAATATTATGATTGTCAAAGTCATCCGTACCAAGATTGTGCTTGATTTTCCAATAGAGATCTCCAATGGCATCATAGTATACGTATTTGAGGTAGTAGATCAGGTTTTTGGCTTCCTCAAGCGGCGTGGGTCGTTTTCTATTAAGTAGAGAGGTCATCCCCAACTGCTGAAGAACCTGGTCAATACGATTGACATCATTCTTTTTGATGAGCTTGCGCAAATCACTAATAATATTTAGAACAGCCTGGGGGTAAAATTGAGTGGGATGTGCTGTGAGTACCAAGCGCGCACTAAATACAGATAGCTTTTCTAAAATTTCTTTGGTCTTGTTCTTGGAGTTTAAGAGGGTGAAAAAATCATTTAGGGATAGATCGGAATGATATTTTTGAAGCTGACCAAAAGAGGCATCTTCAACACTGTCAAACAATACCACCTGCCGCTCAACATATTGGATAACGTTGAACATAAATTCAATTTTTTCTGTCTCAGACTTAATCTCTGAGTGGGTAGTAAAGAATGCATCCAGAATTTCCAGCGGTTCTAGACCTTCTGCCAAACCCTTTTTTGCCACTTCGTGCAAAATAGGAATGAGGATTCCAACATTGCTTATGCTTTCTGAAGGAAGATTTAAAAACAGACTATTGTAGATATTGAATTTATTTTTGACCCATTTTTCATAGGTTTCGATTCTTACAATTTGATTCTTCAACTATCTATTTATCCTTATGGGCCAGCTTCTGCTCACCATGAGCATGAAACAACTTATCTTATTACTCGACGAGTGAAAGACAACAGTATTATAACCACCCTAATCCCAGCCCAAAAATCAAAACAGCAAGCACATCAAACCCCCAGATGGCACCCACGGTGATAATTTTTTGTTTCATGGTCGGCATATCATAAACCCAGAAGGCTACTACAAAAAAGGTGAGATAGCCAAACAAGAAAATGAGCCAGGGGGTATTGGCATCCCAAAAGGTCCAATCCCAGGTAAGTGCACCTACAGAATTAAGAAGTATCTCGATAACCACACAAAAAACGGAACCTGCTATGGCTATGAACCACCTGTTGGGAACACCAAGAATTTTATCTTCTTTGCTGGGGAGTAAAAACTTTGTCCAGATAACACCTGACACAGCAAACATAAACATGATCTCAATGTTTAGTCCAATGAGAATGAGATAGGCAGTCTCACCTGGTGCACACCAGAGTGGCGCCCAACCAGCAAGTTTAAAAATTACTGAGTTCATGATCTCATTGAACCAGTCCATGCCCCAAAAAGCCAGCCCTGCCAGCACTGCGGCGTAATTCTTCTTCTCCATCTCAATGGCATAGACATAAAATACAAATGCCAGTAATGGAATGATATACCATTGGAAGTTTGATCCATCACGCAGCTGTGTCAGCGCTTGTTGCGAAAAATCACTGGGCATATTGCCTCCCCTCGTCAGAATTTTGCCAACTATTTAGCAGTCCAACAATATAGTTATTGCTCTAAGTACTTGGGGCAAAACAATCCTTTTTCAGAAGGTCAAATCAAGAGTGTCTACACTTTTTCCATTCAATAAAGATGAGGGCCATTAATCCTGTGGCAATAACTGTAAAAGCTATTGCTGGGGGCTGCCCCACAGATAAAGCGATTCCGATTACCGAAATCAATACAATGATCATCCTGGGGGCCAGAAACAAGCCACTCATTCGCCAGACAGAAGCAGCAGTAAATGACACAAAAAGTACATAACCACCACCCAGAGCCAAGGCTACTGGTACTGAGAGCACATCATGGGGATGTCCGATAATTTTCTCGAAGCCAATGGCTATTCCAATAATACCACAGATGAGAGGGAAGTGCATCACAGAGTAGGCGTCCCTTGCAGAGCGACCCCGTTCAACCTTCTTTGTTTTTGCGAAATGATTTTCCAGATGTTCATTAATCCATGAGAAATAGCTCCACCATAGCAAGCAAGTAACAATGACTGCCAGCCCCCCATTGACTAGAAGTGCCTGTGTTCGTTCTTGAATATCGAAGGCACTGGCAGCTACAATGAGAGATTCCCCCAAAGCAATAATCACAATCAGTCCATGACGCTCAGCAAAATGTTTGGGTCGCAAATTAAAACCCTCAGAGCGCCCTCCGATACCACTTGCCATTAAATCGAGTAGGATGGCTGCCAGCCACCATATAACTCGTTGACCCGGGGAGACCAGGGCACCGCCAATCACAGCCACCAGACCCGTGATTGAAAGAAGAGCGAACATGGTCGCTGCAGACTGTTGATCCTTATGATTGGATGTAACTCGAATATAAAGTCCAAGACCTAACACCCTGATAATGACATAAGGAATGGCGAACCACATCACTTTATCACTGAAGGCTTCGGTAATAGAAGCTGCCAGAACAAAGGCTACGGCCGTAGCGATTAACACGCCCATCCTGACTTCTGCAATCCTGGTATTGGCTGCATTTAAAGCCCAGGTAAATTGTGTCCAACCCCACCAAATTAGCCAGAAGATTAATACGGATTGAACCACACTTGTAACACTAAAATGTTCTGCTGCCAATCCGGTGATCCTGGTAATGGCAAAAACAAATACCAGATCAAAGAATAATTCAACAAAATCAGCTCCTTGTTCATCGGGTGAAACCAAATGTTCAACTGGGGTTAGTATTTTTTTCATAAAAAATTTTCTTTCTGTTTGAGTGAAGGACTACCCTATAATAATCGAAAATCTATTTTTTCTAAATGACCTGTTCCAGGGGATCGTCATCTTTAGTTTCGGGTCTGTTGTTGATAAACACCAAAGCCATTAGCCCACCCAGGAATGTCAAAAATGAAGCTGAGTAAGCAACCCTATTAAATGCCAATATAAACGAATCCTTAAAAAGTGCCTCAACGGCTGACTTCTGGTCATCTGGAAGTGATGGGGGTGCTTCAGCTCCAGCAAATTTTGAAGCCTCCAGCCTGATTTCATTTTTCATTGTCTCTGATAGTTGCATACTATCCAGTTTCTTGTCGATGGAGTTATTGAAGTAGAACAAGACAAGGGCACCAAACAGTGCAACTGCAAGCACCCCAGCTGCTCTTGCTACCGTGTTGTTAATCCCTGACGCAACTCCTGCATTATTGGGGGAAACAGCGCCCATTACTGCAGCAGTTAATGGTGCAACGGTGATACCCATTCCAATACCCAGAAGGCAAAATGAGATAAAGTAGGTCTGCCAATAATCGACTGGACCCTGTGTAACCCCATAGGTAGAGAAGAGAAAAAATCCAGCGCTTGTGATCATAGGTCCTATAATGAGGGGTAATCGAACTCCCCTCCCGTCCACATATTTCCCCATAAGTGGAGAGATACTTGCAATAAAGAGGATCATTGGAAGCATAGCCATGCCTGTATATATCTCACTATAGTTTTGAATCTGGATCAAATTCAAAGGCAAAAAGAACAGGGCGCCACCCAAGGCACCATAGACAAACAAAGTTAATAGATTTCCCCCACTAAAAGTAGACGACCTGAATAATTTCAGAGGCATCATGGGGTGTTTTGAGGTGTACTCTACCCTGATGAAGGCAATAAGCGCCAGGACACCTACACTCAGGGAAACCATTATTATGGGATTCCCCAAGCCCTGTTTGTGAGATTCAATAAAACCATAAGTAAGTCCAGCAAGGCCAAGCGTCACCCACAAAGCACCCCACACATCTAATTTTCCCGCATCAGGATTGAGGGATTCAGGCACTTTTGTCAACATGGTAACGAGCACGATTAGTGAAAGTGGAAGATTAATTATGAATATAACTCTCCACCACCCCATTCCGGCCAACCAACCACCTAATATGGGCCCAAAGACGGCTGTCACAGCGCTAAAAGTAGACCAAAGCCCGATTGCGCGTCCGCGACTTTCTGAGCCAAATTGAGAGCTTAGAATTGAAAGGCTGCCTGGGGTAAGTAGTGCTGCACCAACACCCTGAAAAGAACGGGCAACAATCAATTGAAGGGGCGTTTGGGAAATGCCACAAACCAGTGAAGAGAGGGAAAATAATCCCAGACCTAACAGAAATATTTTATTCCGACCATAAAGATCTCCCAGGGAGCCACCTACCAGGAGTAGGGCAGAAAGGAATAACGCATAGCTATTGATTACCCACAATAATTGTGTACCGGAAATGCCCAGATCAGCCTGAAGAGCAGGAAGGGCAACATTCAGAGCCGTGCTATCAATAAACACCAGGCTGGAGGCTAAAATAGTTGCCAATAAAGTCCATTTTTGAGTCCCTGTAAAACGAGATGATTGAATCGATGACGGAGATTTTTCTGTCATAATTGATTGGTTCAGATTGTTGATAACCAGGCTTTCTGCTTGTCTATCCGGTTGGTTTAAATCTGTAGCCGTTTACCTCCAATTTCTTCGAATAATATTAGTCCTGGGACCTTTCTGGTTTGGTTTTCAGGAATATGGCAACAATGGCGCTGGTTATTACCCCCATGACTGGAGCAAAGACCGTACTCTGAATGATATAGTTTTTGAGGTTGAAGTATGCCTCAGCTTCTTCTATCGTTGCAAGGCCATTTGCTACACCATGACTGATGGCATTTTCAAAATAATGAGGACTGATGACGTAAGCTGAAATTAGTTGACCCAAGGGCGTTAATACGCCAACTATAAGTGAGATTACAAGACCACTCATGAGTCCTTCCCTATAGGTCATTTTGCCACCCAGATCAGTAGCTCGCTTATCCCGTAATGCGAATACATAAACTGCTATAGCTATGGGCGCGAAAAAGTTTGTGTAGATCGCATGCTTGTCGATGTGGGTACTATGTAGACCAGTGAGACGTTCCAGAAGCATCCAGGCCAGGGTTACTCCCATAAAGATGAGAGCCCATTTTATTTCAGTTTTAAATTTATTCATGGCACCCTCCTATTGTCTTGAATGGATTCCGATTGCATTGCCCTCACTGTCTTCAAGGATGGCAATAAATCCGTGTCCGCCAATAGCGTGTTTGGAGCTTAACACCTTGCCGCCAGCGGCACCTGCGCGACTCTCCTCGTTAGCACAATCAGCAGAGTTGAAGTAAACCATAGTTCCACCCCTTCCCGGCGCGTAACCATCACTCTTTGCCAATGCTCCTGCTGCATAAAGGCCGTTTTCAACCCAGGGAAACCCCATAAGCATTTCATTGGCAAAACTAAAGTCTTCGAACTCCCCACACTGTAATACGGCCCGATAAAAATTTACGGCTCTCTCCATATCATCAACATAAATTTCAAACCAGCCAACGACATTTGCTTGACTCATAATTCCCTCCTTAATTTGAGTATATACATGACTACAGCGGTCACCTTTCAATATCCACTGCTTTCAGATAAAATACAAGCCTGTTTAAAGATTTAGGTTTTAGAGGGGGTGTTTGTCTGATACCCCTACACCAGGAGGATCTTGGGTCTTAGCTATTTCGACGGCTTACCAGTTTATTCAGGAAAGTAGATTTCAGGGGCTCAATGGCCATGAGTGCCTTCACAGGTGGCGTTTTCTCCAGGACACTTAGAACACGGCCCAGTGTGCGATGGCTAAATCCATCGTAGTCATAGAAGATTAAATCAGAAAGCTTGCCTCGTTCTATGGCCATGGCAGCATATTTATCAAAACTGCTTTCTGGCGTATAAATTCTTTGTGGTCGAGCCTTCATGGCAGCTGAACCTGTAGTACAGTATGTGGGACAGACACCACAGCCCAGACAGACGTCCTCATCCCGAACAGCTTTCTGTTTCTTGCGACCATTCATCTCATACTTCACCATTTCAATGGCGTCAACTGGACAGGCAGATTCACATTTTGCGCAACCACTGCAGGTTTCTCCATCAATCTCAACAATCCAGCTTGAAGACACAATGGCGTTATTCATATCGAAGGTTTTTATGGCTTCCATCATCCCACAGCAACATCCACAGCAATTGCAGATGTAGCTCAAGTCATTTTGAACATTATCTCCAGTTTGTGCCAGGCCTGCCTCTTTACTTGTCTCTAATAGGCGCATGGACTCAGAAACAGAGACATGTTGTGCCAGACCATTGTACACGAGAACATCAGCTGCTCCGCCAAATGAAAGACAATTACTCTGCTCATGGTCACAAGCTTTGCCAAGATGTTCGGCCTTGTGTCGACAGGCACACAAAGAGACTGCATGGGAACTGGCGTTTTTAACCACATGAGATGCCCGGTCGTAATCCAGAATTTCGATATGATCACCCTGAGGTAGAGATTCCTCTCTGGGGAGTGAACGCCCCACCTGGGTTTGACCTTCAAACACAGCTCTGCTGAAGCGATCATTCTCCAGCATATATGTTTCGAATAATTGGGCAATTTCTTTCATGGGGGCATCTGGTCTTGAGCGCATAAATGTGTATTCAAAAAAACCGATTACCACAGGAGGGAGTGCAACATATCGGCGGCCTTTTCGCTCCATATCCACAACCAGACCACGGTGTGCTAAATCCTGAATCAGGTCATTGAGCTT
Source organism: Fidelibacterota bacterium (assembly GCA_013203185.1). Taxonomy (GTDB): domain Bacteria; phylum Fidelibacterota; class UBA8477; order UBA8477; family JABMPR01; genus JABMPR01. Next base: position 76,152 of record JABMOS010000118.1, read on the forward strand.
GTCTTCATCCATATTGAGTTTTGTAGCCAATTTGGCTGTTCGAGTTGGAATTGTAGGGAAACGGCGCACGAGCCTGGCTTCATCAGGCGTAAACAGGAGTTCTAAAATTTTGGTGAAAGTTGGCGACGCTGGCGCGCCTGTTATATGTCGGTCAAAACGTTGCTGAAGCAGGCGGTACTCTCGGTGCTCACTGACAATATGTCCCATAGATCCCTCAAATTGATTAGCGAATAATATAGCTGAGAGGAGCAACAATATATGCTCTGTTTTTCATTGAAAGAGCTTGGCCTTGGGAGACCTTTTACTATATTGCTTCACATGAGAGCTGGCATTCATGTGACCCTAAGATTCCCCCTCATTTCCGGCCTCTCAAAAGCAACAACCCCAGCAAGTTATGATTTAAACCGATGGAAGCTTCACAAGCGTTAGACCATGCATATCGAGGTGGCCCATATCAGTACCAACGCTTTCACACCGGCACTGGCACCACCAGGAAAACAAACGCTCCTGAACTTACAGCCACTAAAAAGAATTATTTGAGGACATTATGGAAGCACATCAAGCCAAACATATTATTGTAACAGGGGGGGTAATCTCAGGTCTTGGAAAGGGTATTGCCGCTGCTTCTCTTGGAATGTTACTGGAGCTAAAGAATAAAAAAGTAACGATCCAGAAACTTGACCCTTATCTCAATGTTGATCCCGGTACCATGAATCCATTCCAGCACGGAGAAGTATTTGTCCTTAATGATGGGACCGAAACCGATCTGGATTTAGGTCATTATGAACGATTTATTGATGCTGATATGACCAAGGCTAACAACAGTACGGCTGGCAGTATCTACTATGAGGTTTTGGAAAGGGAGCGCCGCGGTGACTATCTGGGTGGAACCGTCCAAATCATTCCACATGTCACTGACGAGATCATCAAAAGAATTGAAACACCTGAACGAATTGATCCAACATTGGACGTGGTTATCACAGAGATTGGTGGTACGGTTGGTGATATTGAGAGTCTTTCCTTCCTTGAAGCAGTTCGACAATTTCAACAAGCCCGAGGGCGAGAGAATGTCATCATACTCCATGTTACCCTCATTCCCTACATTGAAGCCAGTGAAGAGCTGAAAACGAAACCCAGCCAACATTCTGTTATGCGCTTAAGAGAGATCGGTTTGCAGCCAGATATTCTTTTGTGCCGTACCCAGCATGAGCTATCAGATGATGTGCGACAGAAATTGGCTTTATTCACAAACGTTAAGCCCAATGCTGTAATTCAGGGTCTTGATGCTAAATCAATTTATGAAGTCCCTCTCTTGCTGCAAAAAGAGCACCTCGCCGGTATCGTTATGGAAAAACTCCAAATGGAAAATGTGGCGTCTGATACCTCAAAGTGGGAACAATTTGTCCATCATATTTTAAACCCGGAAGATGAAATCACAGTGGCGGTTGCTGGTAAATACACAGCCATGGTGGATGCCTATAAGAGCATCATTGAATCATTTATTCATGCTGGTGTCGACAATCGATGCAAGGTGAACATTGAGTTTGTGGATGCCGAGGATCTGGAGTCTGATTCCGGGCTGGAAAAAGTATTGGGACATGTTCATGGAATTTTAATTCCCGGTGGATTTGGCTCACGGGGTATTGAAGGAAAAATTCGCGCATCTCAATATGCCAGGGAAAAGCAAGTCCCCTTTTTGGGTCTTTGTCTTGGTTTACAAGTGGCAGTCATAGAATATGCCCGCAATGTTCTAGGATTGAAGGACGCCGACTCTGAAGAATTTTCAGAAACTACGCCCCATCCAGTTATTCACCTTATGCTCTCCCAACATCATGTGACCCACAAGGGCGCCAGCATGCGTTTAGGTGCCTATGATTGTGTCCTTAAGGAGGGCACTAAATCCTTTAATGCCTATGGTGAAGGAAATATTTCTGAGCGTCATCGTCACCGTTTTGAAGTAAATAATGACTATCGGGACCAATTGGAAAAGGCTGGAATGATTATTTCTGGAGCGTCTCCTGACAACGAGCTGGTGGAGATGGTGGAGATCGCTGATCACCCCTGGTTTGTTGGAACTCAAGCCCATCCTGAATTCAAATCCAGGGTAGCAAAAACACATCCCTTGTTTAAAGATTTTGTAAAGGCAACACTTAAATTTAAAAATCAGTAACGCCATTTTCAAACCCTGCACGGGTTCAATCTTTTCTGATTCACAGGATTGAACTTCAAGCAATAATTATTAAATTTACCTCCTGATCAGCTAACCCAGTTTCAGTAGTTACAATCATTCGGTGTTACCAGCACCAAAATCCACTTATCTATATTGGGAGAATACCATGAATGCAAAAGCTGTTTCAAGTTCAGGTCATCGAGAGAGATTGAGAGAACGTTTTTTTCAAAATGGAATCGAATCATTCCACGATTATGAGGTTCTGGAGCTCCTCCTAACCCTGGCAACCCCCCGAAAAGACATGAAACCCCAGGCCAAGGAATTGATTAGACGTTTTGGAAATCTGGCAGGAGCACTGGAGGCTCCCACTTCAGTGCTTCTGGATATTAAGGGGATGGGACAAGCAAATGTTTTTGCCCTAAAACTTCCCCATGCCGTGGGCCGGAGGTATTTATTTGAAAAAACCCAGGGCAAAGATTATCTCAGATCCAGCAAAACGGTTAAGGATTACCTCACCCACAATTTGCGTGAAAGAAATCGCGAGGTGTTTATGGTTATTTTTCTAGACGGTCAAAATCAGATCATCAAAATGGAAGAACTCTTTACTGGGTCGCTCACTACTTCAGCTATCTATCCCAGAGAGGTCATCCAGAAAGTTTTGAGTTATGATGCCGCCAGTGTCATTCTGGTTCATAATCACCCATCTGGGTCGCTCACACCTTCAGGGAGTGATCGGGCTGTGACAAAAAAACTGAAAGTAGCCCTGGCTTCCATTGACGTGGAAATTCTGGATCATCTGATTGTCGGTGGGAATGAATTTTTCTCATTCGCTGATCATCGGCTTTTATAGTACCCAGGATATAATTTCAGCCTTTTAATTAAAAATTGAAGTATATCCGATGTGATGTTCGGTATTGCATCTTATTATTTTATAAATACCTACGACACTACAAAACAACAATTTATATTGATAATTATTATTTGTGATATATATTATCATATTAAACTTCAAAAACGAACGGGGAAATTGTTTGAGAAATATTTATTTAATGCTATTGGTGGTAGGTTTATCGTCCTGTGGTTTATCCCCTAAGGCAGATCCTGATTCGCACCACGCTTCAAGGAGAGCTCACTCAAATAAATACATCGTCGAGGAAGCCCATGTTACGGGAAGCCGTAACCTCTTTATTCAACCAGATGGCATGAATTGTCTTAATTCCAGTAAAGCGGTGCTGGAATACATTAATTTGCATCACCATGAACGCAATCAGGATGCTGTTTTAATTTTTCTTCTCGACGATTCAAACCTGATTTTAAATGTAGATGAATTGGGACCAAAAGTTCTTTCCATGCCATCAGTATACACATCCGAGGTGACACAAAAGGCCACGGAACATAAGGCCGCTTCAGTAATTTTAGTCCAATGTCTCCCCACACGAACATCCACACCTTATAAGAATGACCGTGAGATTTCAAAAAAATTAAAGCTAGCCCTGGAAACAATCAATGTTGACCTATTAGATCATATCATCATGGGTCGGAATCAGTGTTTTTCATTTGCAGACAATCAACTGCTATAATTCGGAATAAATCATGAAAGCTATTTTTGTGTTAGTTGTTGCATTTTCTTTAATCTCATGTGGCATATTTTTACCCATCAAAGTAGATAAGGCTCAAGATATTGTTGTTGAATTAACACCTGAACGTCTCGAACGAGGAGCCTACCTGGTTGAACATGTCTCCGGATGCGCTGACTGTCACAGTCAAAGAGATTGGTCAATTTTCATGGCACCGACCAAAGCTGGTACCAATGGTGCCGGGGGTGAGGTCTTCAATGAGGAAATGGGTACTCCAGGAACCATCTATGCTCCAAATATCACACCAGCTGCTCTAAGCTCCTGGACTGATGGTGAAGTTATTCGAGCCATCGTCAGTGGGGTCAGCAAGGACGGAACCCCACTTTTTCCAATCATGCCATATCCTAATTATGCCCGCATGAGTCAGGAAGATATCTTTAGCATAGTAGCCTACATCAGAACCCTGGAACCCATTCCAAATGATGTCCCTCCTCGAAAACTAAACTTCCCCCTTAACTTCATTGTACGAACCATTCCAAGCCAGGCTGAGTTTGGGAGTCTCCCATATAAAACTGATGCCATTGCTTATGGAAAATACATGACTAACGCAGCAGGATGCACTGACTGCCATACCCCCATGGAAAAAGGGAAGCCTGTAAGTGGAATGGAGTTCGCCGGCGGGTTCACCATGGGGATGGTATCAGGTGGAGCTGTGAATTCAGCCAACATCACCCCTCATAAAACAGGCATCAAGAGCTGGTCGAGAGAAGGCTTTATCCAGCGCTTTAAGGCCTTGGATAATCCTGCGGCGCGTGCAATCCCCCTTGCTGAGAATCAAATAAATACGCCCATGCCATGGACATATTATGCCAGCATGGAAGCTGAGGATCTAGGGGCGATCTACGATTATTTGAGAAGCATTCCCGCAATAGAGAACCCCGTCATCAGATACCCAGAATTAAAGGAATGAGTTTAGGCTTCCTGCTCTTCTCTCAAGATGATGTCTGACTCAAGTTCGGGATGATCACCTCTGATGTCAGCATAAAATTCACGAATCAAACCCATATCCTTTTTGATATCTCCCGACAGGACTATTTGAGGTCCTGTCCCCACAGTTTTGTTGGGGAAATCTACATATCCCAGTAAAAGTGGTACTTGTGCCGTGTAGGCCATATGATAGAATCCAGATTTCCAGTGGTCGCGTTTTGCCCTCGTGCCTGAAGGAGCCAGTGCAATCATCAGATTCTCATGTGATGCAAAATGATCGGCAATCTGTTCAACCACACCATGGGTACTTCTACGATCAATAGGAATTCCACCCAACCATCTCATCACAAATCCAAAGGGTTTTTTAAAGAGTGTGTGTTTACCCAACCAGGACACTTTAATACGATCCACAAACATTGCTGCCAGTAGAAAAATAAAATCCCAATTACTGGTGTGAGGTTCACAAATCAGAATGTACTTACCTGTGGTAGGTAGATTCCCTTCATATTTCCAACCTGTTAATTTTAACCAGGTTCTACCCAGTAATAATTTGGCTATTCCAGAGCGTTTGTTTTTAGTCATGAGTTACACTCCAAGATTCTTAATTCGCATCGATCGACCTGCTAAATATCCTGTCGACCAGCTTGAGGTAAGATTATAGCCACCCGTTTCACCATTTACATCAATAACCTCACCTGCAAAATATAGATTCGGCATCAACTTAGATTCCATGGTAGTTGGGTCGATTTCCTTTAAGGAAACCCCACCCGAAGTTACGATGGCATGATCATATGAATCATGACCAATAACCTCCATGGGAAATTCTTTAAGCAATAGTCTCAATCGTTTCCGCTCTTCTCCAGTCACTTGGTGCAATTTCTTTGCTGGATCCACTTGCAATAGGTCCATAAAAAGATCGATCATTTTCAATGGTATAAGAGATTTCAGCAAGCTTTTAAAGTTTTGCTTGCTGTTATTTGTTAACTCCCTTTGCAGACGCTGATCCAGTTTTTTATGATCCAGAGCTGGTTTCAGATCAATTTTAATTTGAACTTCCTTCCGTGACTCCAACATGGTCACCAGGGTTTCACTTAGGGTCAATATTATGGGACCGGTCACCCCTTTTCTGGTGAACATCATTTCCCCAAACATTTCAGTGACTTTTTTACCCTCGTCCCAGATTGAAAGTGAAATATTTCTGAGGCTTAATCCCATCACACGTTGTGAAATGTCACCGGCTGTAAGGACAGGTACCAGAGATGGAGCCGTATCCACAATAGTATGGCCAAAGGCTTTGGCCATGGCGTATCCCTCACCCGTAGATCCAGTGGCTGGATACCCCAATCCTCCAGAGCAAATACACACTTGATCTGCAAGCACCTGAGTCTCGTGTTGTCCCTCTTTTACCTGCAGTACAAATTTGCCCTCATCATTTTTTTTAATTCTAGTCACATGGGTTTTCATGGCAATAGGGATATTTAATTCACTTAATTTCTTCTCAAATGCCACAACAATATCTGTCGCCCGATCACTCTCACAGAAATATCGGCCTCCCCGCTCCAGCTTTGTTGGAACACCCAGATCATTTATGTATTTGAGTAAATCATGATTGAAAAATTGTGAAAATGCATATTTGAGGAAGCGACCCTTTTTTCCGAACCGGTTCAGGAAGCTTTGCATACTCTCCTCATTGGTGATATTGCAGCGACCCTTGCCTGAAATGCGCAACTTGATTCCTGTTTTGTGCATTTTCTCCAGGATGACAATGCGATAATCAGGATTGTATGCTTCAACACCTGCAATGAGACCAGCAGGACCAGCGCCAATGATTACTGTATTATAGTGAGGTTCTAGCATATCAAGTCAAAGCGTCTGTTGAGCCTGCCAGGTTGAGGATAATATTCCGTAAACAGCCAGATCAACGAACTGATCCCATTTGAGGGCGTGTTCCTTGAGGATACCCTCCTGTTCCATGCCAATTTTCTGCATGACCCGTCCAGAAGCAGGATTCCGCATCATGTGACTCGCATGAATCTTGTTCAGCTTTATTTTCTCAAAACCATATGCAAGTATTGCCTCTGAGGCTTCAGTGGCAAAGCCTTGTCCCCAAAAAGGTTTCCCAACCCAATAGCCCAGTTCGGCACGGTTAAATCGACGATTAACCTTAAGGCCAACGGCACCTACTAACTCATTCGATGTGAGATCAACCATGGCCAAAACCACACCTTCACCTGATTCGAAATGCTTTTCATGGTTTTCCATCCAGGTCTCGGCCATGCCTTCAAGATATGGATGGGGGATGTTGAGGGTCATTTCAGCAACCTCAAAATCACCAGCCAAATTCTGTATTTCTCGGGCATCAGAAAGTTGAAAGCCCCTTAGTAGGAGACGATCTGTATTAACCTTGGGATACTTTTTCATGGGATTCTTAAACCCATTCTGGATTTTGTCATCGTGATGGTTTTTTGTGGCTATAATAAATCCTGAATCTCCGTTTTAAACTCATTCACCAGTGAGGCCGCGATGGTCTGCGTCGATGCTTCAGCAAAGATGCGGACAATTGGCTCTGTATTTGAAGCTCGAAAGTGAACCCAACGGTCCTTCCAACTTATCTTTACTCCATCTTCGAGATTTGGAGCAAGACTGGCGTATTTTTCAGCCAGGGAATGAAGGATATCTGCAGGTTGGTAACCCTGGACATTGATTTTATCCTTTACCATCTCATAGCGGGGAAGGTCGTCAGCAATTTCACGTATTGATTGCTTTGTCTCAGCCATGAGAGATAGAATGAGACCGGATGCTACAAGTGAGTCACGACCAAGGTGAGATTCGGCCAGAATTACACCCCCATTACCCTCACCGCCAATAAGGGTGTCTTGTTGCTGCATTTTGCGGGCGACATGGATTTCACCCACGGGCGTTCTCAATACTTGTCGCCCATATCGTTCAGCCAGATCATCCAGAGCTTTGGTAGAACTTAGATTTGTAACCAGAGGTCGACGATCATCCTCCCTGGCATGTCGGAGAGCATGGTAGGCAGCTAAAACAAGGGTGTATTCTTCAACCAGAGGATTCCCATTGGCATCGACGACGGCCAGCCTATCAGCATCTGGATCTGTGGCAATACCAATATCAGCACCAACCCGACTCACTGTACTCCTAAGTTCCATGAGATTTTCAGGCAAGGGCTCCGGGGTATGAACAAAATTCCCATCGTTGTTACAGTTGATGGAAATAACTTCACATCCTAACCGTTCCAGGAAGGCAGGCAAAATTTCTGATCCAGCACCATTTATAGCATCAATAACAACCTTAGGTTTCAAGGCCCGAATGGCGGGCACATTCATCAGGTCCAGTGCCATCACATTCTCAATATGCCGTTCAAGTCTATCATCAAGCTTGGTTACAGACCCACTCCGTTCAGCATTCAGCGGTCCAGCCTCCTTCACCTTAGCCAATTCAATTTGAAGTTGCCTGTGCTCATCTGAATCTAGAAAGAGACCCTCATCCCCAACAAATTTCAAAGCGTTCCACTCTATGGGGTTGTGACTGGCGGTGACAATGATTCCACCTCTGGCGTTCAGGTCCTTTACCATGAGCTGGGCTGTAGGAGTGGGACATATTCCACAATCAATGATTTCACAACCTAAACGACTCAGGGTTTCTTCAACAACACCCTTGAACATTTCTCCTGAGGGTCGACTATCCTGGGCAATAACTATACGCCCCTTATTCATGAGTTGAGCAAATGCTCGAGTGTATACTTTAACGACCTCTTCATCGAATCCGTCGTTAATGATTCCGCGGACTCCAGAGATTCCTGAAATTAGAATTGGCATGTTTCCTCCGTGGGGTATCTCTGAATTAGATCAGCTTATACCCGTATAAATGTTGTATGGTCGTTTTTCCAATGGTAAAGGGTTTGCTATCCTCAAAGATAAATCCCTGACGATTATACCAGTCAATGGCTGGTAAGTTTTCAACCATGACACCCAGCCATACACGATCAGCGTTGTAGTTTGTTTTGGCAATATTGATTCCGTATTCCATCATGCGCTTTCCCAGCTTTAACTTTTGATATGATGGCAATACATACAGCGATGTAATAAAAAATTGGAGGTCCGGTTGATTCCAGTATGTTTTGCTATAACCAACAATGAGATCATCAACCAGAGCGACGCAACCATCTACTATTTTTGAATCATACAGATTCTGTAATTTCTGAAGATCATAATAAGAGTCGTGGAATTCTTTTCGGTCTTCCTCTGGGACGAAGGCCCCATATGCATCAGCCCAGGTATCCCAGGCAACCCTTTGGATAGAGGGCAGGTCAGATCGACGCCAGGAACGAATTCCATTCATGATCGAAACGTTGCCTTAAACAGGGAGACGGCTAACCATGACCACCCTATAATAAGTGCCACACCACCTACAGGAGTAATGGCGCCAAAATATTTCTTTCCACTAAGAGCCAAAATATAGAGGCTCCCTGAAAAGAGGATAACGCCTGCAACAATCATATACCCCGCTATGTTCATCGCTTTAGGCGATATAAAGCTTGATAGCGTAGGTAAAACGAGGAGAAGGAGAGCATGAATGGCCTGATATAAAACTGCCTTTTCCCAAATGCTTTGACCATAACCATCCAAAATGGTTTTTAAAGCATGTGCTCCAAAAGCACCCAGGACAACTGTGAGGATTCCAAACATGGCCCCAATGAATGCAAAAAACGCTGCTGGCATCATCCTTTTATATCCCTGGCTCGTTTTTGCCCACGTAAAAAGTATTGAAAGAAAATGGATCCGCCATACATCCTCCGCAGGGTGGCTGCCACAGCCCGAGGCTTACGCTTTTTACCCGCTTCTTGATGTTTCTTTATCAGGAGAAATGGATGGGAAAGGTTCCATCCAATAGACATGGTAATTGCTGCCATGCGTTTCCAGTCGCGAATTAAGGCTGAGAAAACAAAGGCCACACCTTCAAGAGCAATGCGGGCAGGCAATATGGCAGCAAGATAGGCGAAGGGGTAATTCTTGATAATCATCATAAGATTGTTACGGTGATTCAAATATTTTTTTTGGTAGCGATCTGGTGGTAAGGTCCAGCCAGAATGATGGAATATTCTGGATTTTGGAGCATTGACCACACGCCAACCTGCATTATGAAATCGCCAGCATAGATCAATTTCTTCCATGTGAGCAAAAAAGTCTTCATCGAAGAGCCCTACATCCTTTAGTGCTGCTCCCCTTAATAAGAGAGCTGTTCCGCTGGCCCAAAAGATATCCCTCGGCGTATCGTAATAGCCATCATCCTTCTCAGTCGTTGTGAATATTCTACCCAGGGCATAAGGAAAAGCCAAGATATCCATTAGCCCACCGACACCTCCGGCATAGTCAAAGACTTCGGGGTTTTGAGCGGACATAATTTTGGGTTGCACAGCGGCAATGTTCGAATCCATCTCCATTTGTTCAACCAATGGAGCAATCCAATCCGAGTCATGAGTTGTATCATTGTTTAGTACAAGGTAGTACTCTGAATCTAATGCCTGTAATCCAACATTACAGCCACCTGCAAATCCCATATTTTCAGAATTCTGTATAACTTTTACATCAGGGAATTCTCTATGAACAAAGGCAACACTATCATCTGATGATGCGTTGTCAACTACAACGATTTCCAGATGATTGTAATCGGTGGCTTCCAATGAGCGCAGACAGGGCTCTAATACTTCAATTCCATTCCAGTGTGGAATAACAACCGTCACTTTAGGACCCTTTTTTTGGTGCGTTATCATAGCTTTAAAGATACACGAGAGGAATGATGATTCAAATCATTGTGGATTCAAAAAGCACATTTTGCTGTAGTTTTTCAACAAGAATTCAAACAGATCATTATATCACACACATCAGAATGCATGTTCTAAGACAAGTATTTGATATTGTTGATTTATTTTGTAAATATGAGGCTCGAAAATAGAAGATGAGAAATGAATGAAAAGGAGGCGAGAAGCTTCAATGGATAAGATTAGCGTTCGTGATTTTATGACAAAAGAGCTGGTTGTCTTTACTCCTGAAACGGATATTTACGCAGCCATAGATGAACTGGTGAAATCTGAAATTTCAGGTGCCCCTATTGTTGATAAGGATGGTAGGCTCGTAGGGATAATTTCTCAAAAGGATTGTCTGCGAACCCTGGCAAACGGTGCCTTCCATAATGCACCAGCTGGTCCTGTCAGCGAGTATATGACCGAGGCCGTTATGAGCATTGGGCCAGATATGGATATCTTTACTGTAGCTGATCTCTTTCTAAACAATGTGTATCGTAGAATTCCTGTCGTAGAAGATGGTTTGGTCATCGGTCAAATCAGCCGGCGAGACATTCTTAGGGCAATTCAGCACATGATTGGCAACGCCAAAACTTAATTGCCTCGCCCACCTTGGAACCAGTTTATACAGAGCTTCGCATAGAGAGAAAAACTCCTCTTGTCAAGGGCTCATGTTCAGATATCTTGGCGCCATGATAATTGATACTAATAATCTAATATTAACTAACACAGGAGAGACCCAGTGAAGATCGGTATACCCCTTGAAACGACTTCTGGTGAGACCCGCGTTGCGATGGTCCCTGGAATGGTTACTGCATTTACTCGCTTGGAGCATGAAGTCATTATCCAGAAAAATGCTGGCGTTGGCTCGTTCATTTCAGATGAGGAATTTGAAAAAGCCGGAGCCACTATTGTTGATGATGCACCATCGCTTTTTGGTGGAACAGATGTCATCTTTAAAGTTCAGCCACCCACTGTTGATGAAGTCAAAATGATGAAGGATGGGGCCATCTACATGGGTTATCTTGCTCCCCTAAGCAACCATGAAATTCTCAAGGCAATGAATGCAAAGAAGATTACCAGTTTTGCCACTGAATTCATTCCTAGAATTTCTCGCGCTCAGAGCATGGACACCCTGAGCTCCATGGCTACCCTGGCTGGATACAAGGCTGTGCTAATTGCTGCCAACCATCTTGGTAAAATATTCCCCTTACTTATGACTGCCGCCGGATCAATTCCACCGGCTAACACTTTCATCTTGGGCGCTGGTGTTGCTGGGCTTCAGGCTATTGCTACTGCAAAACGGCTGGGCTCCAGAGTGGAGGCATTTGATCCTCGACCAGCTGTTGAAGAGCAAGTAAAAAGCCTGGGCGCTACTTTTGTTCATATGGAAGTGCCTGAAGAGAATGTTGAAACAACAGGTGGCTATGCAAAACAACAGTCAGACGCATTTCTAATTGCAGAACAGAAAGCTATTGGAGCACGTTTACCAAAGGTGGATATTATTATCACTACCGCCCAGATTTTTGGTAAAGCGGCTCCCATACTCATTACTGAAGACATGGTAAAAATGATGCGAGCTGGTTCAGTCATCGTTGATCTGGCAATTGAGGGGGGTGGAAACTGTGAGCTCTCTGAAGCTGGTAAAACAGTTGTCAAACATGGTGTCACAATCGTTGGGACTTTGAACCTGCCTGCCACACTTCCGATTAATGGTAGTGGGATGTTTTCAAAAAACCTCCTCAATCTCTTCAAAAATCTCTTCCAGAATGAAGACAACTCCCTTGATTTCGATGAAGAAGTCACAGCGGGAGCTTGTATCACTCACGCTGGAGAAGTTCAAAATGATCTTGTTAAACAATCTATGTCAGGAGGGAATGCATAATGGAAAGTCTAATTGTATCCATCTATGTTTTCACTCTCGCCGTCTTTATCGGCTTTGAGTTGATTACAAAGGTTCCACCACTGCTGCATACCCCTCTCATGTCTGGTTCAAATGCCATTTCAGGTATCACAGTAGTAGGTGCTCTGTTGGCAGCCAATGCCAATAACTGGAAAGTCAGTACCCTCCTCGGAGTTCTGGCCATCGTTTTCGCCATGATCAATGTGATTGGTGGATTTATGGTAACGGACCGCATGCTGGGCATGTTTAGAAAAGATAAAAAGACTGAGAAAGGAGCCCAGAGATGATCTATTTAGAACAGTTCACCTATCTCCTGGCTTCAGCACTTTTTATTATTGGATTGAAGTA
>JABMOS010000013.1 GCA_013203185.1 Fidelibacterota bacterium
GACAATTCACTTAATTTCTACTAATAAAAACAGGCAGAATATTCTGCCTGTTTTTATTAGTAGAAATTAAGTGAATTGTCCGCTGTTAATAATCTGTCAGGGACATGAGAATATGAACTGCAAATTCGAGGTCACCTTCGTTGAGAGCAACTTTGGCTGATATCTCAATATCTTTCCTGCCCTGCACCGGGTTGGACTCCAGATCTTCCATCCCATGTAGAAATAATTTGGTGTACGTAGTCCCCTCTTTATCCATCCTTAACTTGCTGATATATTTTTGGACAGCATCCTGATTCGGTAACATTTCTAATGAGCCCAGCTTGCCAAGATCATTTCCGGATAGAATGCTTGATTCTCTAATAAAATCAGGTAACTGATCAATACCCATCCCCTGGCCTGTGGGTTTATCAACGGTGAACAGAGCAGCCCCAGAAGCTCGCGTATAGTAATTGAAGCCATTGCGCCCAACAAGATCCAGTGCATCAGGCATCATTTTTCCGTTTTCCATCACCGCTTCAGATACGTGGAATCTCACGACTCTGCACAATACCAGGTTTCCAGATCCATTTGTACCGCCCAGGGGAATGATCTGTTCCACCTTGCATTCCATATGGAAGGGGGAATTTTTGACCCGCTTTGGTTTCACAACTTCAGAATCCAATGTATCGAAACCCGCTTTTACAAATTCACTCAAGTCAGAGCTATAGTCAGTTGAAGCCAGGCTTACCTGCTCCACCATGTCATACGGAACAGCATGAACCACACATTCCGGTACTTTTTCCAGATTTAACAGTGTGTCCTTTGCAGATCCATCCTTCCCACTATAGGCGGGTGAAAAAGCGATATAGGGTGGATTTGCTCCAAAGGCGTTAAAAAAGGAAAAAGGAGCGAGATTGTCAACCCCGTCTTCTGAAATGGTTGAAACCAGAGCAATGGGACGGGGGCTTACCCCGCTGAGCAATAGATTGTGAACCTCTTTGAGGGGACTTTGATCAGGATCTACGCTGATAAACCCGCTAGCTTTAGTCGTATTCACACCAATTATTCCTTATTCACTCATCTTCTTCCTGGCGAGTATGGAGTGGTCTGAGCCACTTGATACCAAGGTGTTATTTAAAACACCCAAACCGTCAATCCTAAGTTCTATTTCATCCTCAGGTAATAACCAGGTTGGTGTAAATTCATTGCCAGCTTCTTTTGCTTCAAGGGCAGCCGTTCCATTCAATTCCAGATAACACCCACTACCCACCGTACCAGATCCAATCACATCTCCTGGATACAGCTCGACACCATAGGAAGCCCTTTCAATGATTTCAGCAAATGTCCAGGTCATATCTTTCATATTACCATCTGAAATCTGGGTTCCGTTGTGGAAGGCCTGCATTCCCAGTGAATAGGTCGCACCAAATTCCGTCTCATTTTTATATTCACTCAGTTCATCAGGTGTGACCAGCCAGGGACCGATTGTGGTGGCAAAATCCTTGCCCTTGGCAGGACCCAGATTGAGTTTCATTTCTTCCATCTGCAGCAATCTTGCCGAAAGATCATTCATGATAGTATACCCGGCGATATAGCTGTCTGCGTCCTTTGAGGTGATGTTTTTACCCCATTTCCCGATAACAACGGCAACCTCCAACTCAAAATCAAGCTTGTGTAGATGATCCACTTCAACAGTTACCTCACCTGGACCAAAAATGGCATTGTGATTGGTGAAGTAGAAAATGGGAAATTCATCGAACTCAGGGATCATTGGAACCCCGCGGTTACGCCGGGCAGTAGCCACGTGTTGCCTGAAAGCATAGGCATCCCTGCAAGATGGTGGGTATGGGATGGGTGCCAGAAGCTCAGCATCTTTTACAGCTGAGACACCCAAACCGCGTTTGATTCGCAGATTTAGAGTTTTAAGGTACTCCATTCCTGATTCTTCCAGGTTAAGAAGCTCTAGAACGGTTGAGGGTAATTCTACGCCGATGGTTTCGCCCCCTTTTTGAATGTCATATACGCGATCCTGAATAAGGAGTCCACTGCGATGCGAGTCACCTGATGAATACGAAACGATTTTCATTACTATTACTTTCCCTGGTTCAAAATTATTTGGTAGACTTCTTCCATGATTTCTACAGCAAACTCAGTCTCATCCATGGTTCCTGAGTTTACCCGGACCCCGTTGGGGACCCCGAATTTATCCACATGGCGCACAATCAATCCCCGATTGGCACATTCCTCAGCAAAGCGGGCAGCGTCAGATTCTGTGGGCATTAAGGTAAGTATAAAATTGGTATGTGTTGGAACTTGGGGAATCCCGATGCGGTCGAAGTTTTCTCTCAGCATTTTTAGCGACCGATGGTTAAGTTCCAATGTCCTCTTAAGAAACTCATCGTCATCCAGGGCTGCAATTCCAGCCTGCTGAGCCAGGAGGTTTGGTTCAAAGGGTAGTTTGACCTTATAAAGAGCCTCTATAACCTTATCCGGTCCAACAGCAAAACCAATACGCAGTCCTGCCAGACCCTGTGCTTTAGAAAGGGTTCGTGTGATGACCAGGTTTTCATAATCGTACCTGATGCCGTTGGGATAGCCCTCAAACTCTTTGGCATAGTCTGTATAGGCCTCATCCAGGATCACCATGATATGATCAGGAACCTGGGCCATAAACGCCTCAAATTCCGTAGAGGAAAACATCGTACCCGTGGGATTGTTTGGGTTAGCCAGATAGATCATGCTGGTGTTTTCGTTAATGGCTCCTCGTAGAGATTCCAGATCAAAACCATAATCTTTGAGCGGCAATTTGATGAGTTTTCGACCGGTCTTGCTGATGGAAACATATATTCCAATAAAAGTGCCTTCACAGGTAATGATCTCATCACCTTCTTCAGTAAAAGCTGAGACGATATAGGCCAGAAGTGAATCAGTGCCATGACCACAAATGATGTGGTTGGGTTGAACCGAATATTTCTTAGCGATGGCTTGAACCAGGTCATATGAGGCTGGATCTGAATATCGATTGAGGCCTGAGAGGGCTTCTTCTATGGCTTTCAAAGCCTTGGGGCTGGAGCCCAGGGGATTCTCAGCTGAAGCCAGTTTCACAATGCGGGTCAGGTTTTTCTCTCTGGCTAATTCGGAGATGGGCTTCCCTGCTTTATAGGGAATCAATTGTTCGACAAAGCGTGGTATTTTAATCATCTGTTTACAACCATGATTTTGGATAATTATCGTCTTGGCACTCTTGAACCTTCATAGTGGGCTTGAGAGGTTCAAATGTATCTATCATAAATGCATATTCATCTGTTCGCTCGACACCAATGGAGGCTTCAGTTCTACCAGGTTGGGGACCATGAGGGATTCCACCGGGATGCCAGGTTAGGGAACCGGCACTGACGCCCCTGCGTGACATAAAATCACCATCTAGATAATAGAGGACCTCATCACTATCAATATTGTTGTGAAAATAGGGTGCCGGAATTGCCGCTTCGTGAAAGTCAAATGGCCGCGGTACGAAATTGCAGACAACAAATGATCCCGTGGTAAACACCAGGTGTACTGGTGGTGGCAAATGGATTCGGCCCACTTTGGGGTGATAATCTTTAATGTTAAATGTGAATGGATAGAGATAACCATCCCAACCAACCACATCAAAGGGATGGTGCGGGAGAAGATGTTCAGCGAATTGACCCCCCATCTTTACAATCAACTTGAACTCACCCTTTGTATCTATGGGTTCCATAAAAGCTGGGGGTCTGAAATCTCTTTCACAATAAGGGGCATCCTCTGTCAATTGTCCGTATTCATTGCGGAAGTGCTTGGGAATATCAAAGGCTGTGCCTGACTCAACAATGAGCAGTTTGTTGTTATCATAATCTTTGAATTCCATGGAATAAATTGTGCCTTTGGGAACGACGATCTGGTCACCTGGAGCAAAAGGATTCACCCCATAAGAGCTTTTTAGTAGACCTGATCCATGGTGAACGAATATGAGCTCTGATGCTCTGGCATTTCGGTAAAAATGGTCGGAAGCTTGTGTTACCTTTGCCGTCGATATTGAGCATTGTGAATTTTCCAGCAATTTTTCCCGACTATGAATATAGTCCCCACCGCGAGGTGACTTGTCCGTATCACAATGGGTGTAAAGGACAGGGGCATCTTCCCAGGTTTTTGAAACCTCCAGTGACACTTCTTTTATGGTTCGAGTTGCTGAAGGGAGGTGATGGTGGTAAAGATTTGAGTAAATTCCGGAAAAGCCCTTGCTGGACACCAACTCCTCGCGGTACAATTCCTTCCCATCTTTCTTGAAAAATGTAGTATGCTTGACCCTGGGGATCTCACCCAGTTTATGATAAAATGGCATGCCCCGCTCCTAGTTGTTTATAGATTTCCTCTTAACCCCTGATCCTCTTCAATGGCTTCAAACAAGGCCTGAAAATTTCCTTTTCCAAACCCCTGGGCTCCAGCACGCTGAATAAACTCAAAGAAGAAGGTGGGTCTATCTCCAATAGGCTTGGTGAACAGCTGCAGCAAGTATCCACCAGACTCATTATCACACAATATCTTCAGGTCCTGGAGTTGATCAATATCCTCTTTGATATTGATATCGTCTCTCGCCTTCAAGGTGTCATAATAGGTATCTGGGACATTGAGGAATTCTACCCCATTTTCCCTCAAAGTACGAATGGTGTGGATAATATCATCGGTCTGTATGGCAATATGCTGAACACCGGTCCCGTGATATTGCTCTATATATTCTTCAATCTGGGATTTCTTTTCACCTTCGTAGGGTTCATTTATGGGGTTTTTAATAGTGGATTTTTCTGAGCGAACAACCTTTGACAAAAGAGCCGAATATTTTGTGCCAATATCCCCCTTTTTAAAATCAATAAAGGTTTCAAAGTTCATGGTGCGAACATAGTAGTCTGCCCATTTATCCATTTCATTTTCACGGACATTTCCTACGATATGATCTATACCAATCAACCCTGCATCCCCTGAGGTCATTTGGATATCCTGGATTGGTTTATCATAACCAGGTTGAAATATATGCGTGTAGTTGTCCCGGTTGATATAGACTAATTCAGTATCGTCATACAGACGAATCGCAGCTTCGGTAATATAGCCGTGTTCATTCTCAATCTTTTGGGGTCGTCTTTGAATAACAGCTCCCTGCTCCACAGCATGATTAAATATTTTCTCTACGTCATCCACCTCAATGGCCCAGCGCTTCAAGCCATCACCATGTAGATTAAGGAAGCTAGATACTTCAACTGTGCTGGGTTGGAGACTGCCTGTAATTACGATTTTCAAGTTGTTCTGAGTGAGATAGTAGGAAATTCTGTCTCGACAACCGGTCTCTGGTCCAGCATAGCCCTCAATTTTCAGCCCCAGGGCTTTTGCGTACCAGTAGGCCACCATCTTGGCAGAGCCCACATAAAACTCAACATAATCATATTTACGGATTCCCAGTGAATCAGACATTTCAATTCCCTCTTTGTTCAGGCGAGGCATCTTGCAAAAGATGCTTCATTCCAAATTCAATTAAATGTTTACTGTTTGGAGACTTTTGTCCCCGTTGAACCAGATAGGTCTTTAGAGCGTGTGATAGCTCAGTCCCTGCATCACACAATTCCAGGAGCTCCAGCCCCAATAGCCAATCCTCTGGATGATCTTTTTTGAGCTTGCTGAAGATGACTTTGAGATCAATTGATTCACTGTTTTCCCGGGCCAGTCGGACTTGATGATACAACTGCTCTAGATTTTCAAATTTTTGTGATGGTTCTACATGAATCGTTTCTTCTTGAGGTACACGGATAATTTGATCAAAACTTGTGGGGTCTGCAGGACCACCAAACGCTGAAACAACATCTTTCCCCACAGCCATGTCATAGACACCCCAGTCAGGGGCAAATAGAATTTGGTCACCCAGGCTAACCGTACAATTCTCAAAACTTATGAGAACAATCTTTCCCTGTAAATTTCTTTTGCCGGTAACCACATCTCCTTGAACCACGACACCACTCTCAAACTCGATAGAGGTACTTTTGCCTTCATAGATATCATAGGCCATGAGATCTCTGGGACTCATATCTTCAATGGCGAGATTCACACCCTTCAATTTCCCCAGAGGAGAGCCAAACCCTTCTTGGTGGTAAGTACGTCCATGACCAACCAATTCCCGATCTCTCAAAGCCAGGGCAGTCTCACCTGTGGTGTGGATATACGCAGGTTTTTCTTCCACGGTAATAACCGAATCAAAGACACCGGAAACCTGTAATCCAGTACTTAGTTCTATGGTGCCTAATCTTTTTGAATCGACGAGTTTCTTGACCCCGTGCAGACCGCCCTTGCGCAGCGCCATTTTGTTGGCCAATTCTTCGAGGACGAGGCTAAGATGTGCAAAATCTGGCGTGATATACAGATGGGGCTGCGGCTTGGTGATATCAAAATCTTGATAAGCTGCATCCAACGTGTAGGGTCGTTTTTCAACTTGATCACTGAGACAGGCACTGCTCTCGCCTATGGAGGAAAGTAAGCCTGCACCATAAATATTTACTGCTTCCCCAACCTGGACTAAGCCATATTCCACTGTCCACCAGTGAAGGTTGCGAATGAGAGCCAACTCACTGGGTTCACCCATATTCTGCTGCAGGTCATTGATGCGTTTTTCAGCGATGAGCAACTCGTCTTGTTTCGTTCCAGGTGCTTCCTTAATAATGGAGAGGTGTCTTACGGCTTCATAAAGTTGATGATCTTTTTCACTGCCAATTGCCTTGGATCCCACTTCTCCGAAACGTCTGATATACTCGGCATATTCGGGATTGGCGATGATAGGTGCATGACCTGCGCTTTCATGTATAATATCAGGTGCAGGGGTGTATTCAATGTGCTGGAGTTGGCGGATATCAGCTGCAATCACCAGGACATTATAAGCCTGAAATTCCATAAAGGCAGCTGGTGGGATAAATCCATCCACTGATACGGCAGCCCAACCAATCTTTTCAAGCACCTCATTCATAGTTTCCATATGAGGAATATTGTCCACGGAAATACCGGTTTTGGCGAGTCCATCCAGATAGCTGGGATGTGCAATTTTCTGGAGGTGACGAACATTCATCCGCATGACAAATCGCCATACTGCCTGATCGATTGAAGTGTAATCGCTATAAATCTGGGGTTTGACAAATTGTTTTAAATGGACTGGTAAACGGTCCAGGATTGGATTCCCCACATCTGTCATTGCTTTGTCCATGAACTCCCTGCAGCGTTATAACCTACTGGTTTAGGTGGAAAAACGATCGCTAACTTGTTATTATCAAGTGACTTTATCACCACTATTGGATTGAAGAAGATAATCTCCAAGAAGGGGTGTACAAGATTTGATTTGAGATAATTATAGTCCCAATACAATCTCATGCTCAAATCATATCTACAAAAAAGATGTGCATAATATTTGTCCATTGACCTGTTTCAAGGGGTGATGAGGATTGGGCCCTTATCCCAGAGGGCTATTCGGCTCAAGTATCCTGAGGAGGCATGGTTTCCCTTATTCCCGGCATCACTAATTTTTGGAAAATCGCATCCATTCTGGCTGGTGAGTAGGGCTTATTATTATCAAACCACCATCGGAGAAGCGTGAGTAGCACGCTAGCCACATGGTGACCTAAAAGTGACAATGGAACATCTGACATTTGATCACCATGCAACCACTTCTTTAACTCTTCTTCAACATGCTGTCCCAGATGTCTTTGAATCTTATGAATCATCAAATTAATACCCTGACCTCCCATGATGGCCTTATGAAGCAAAAATTCCTCCTGTGCATGCTGGAAAAGTGGTTCAGTTGATAGTATTTGTTTGTGGTCACAATGATCTGGGTGTTCTAGTGTGAGAATAAGACTATGGAGAATATCATCCATTCCACTGATGAGTAATTCCTCCTTATCACGATAATGGGAATAAAAAGTGGAGCGTCCTATATCTGCACGATCCAGAATATCCTGAACAGTGATTGTATCATAACGTTGCTCTGACATGAGACCCATCAAGGCTTCCCTGAGCAGGTGCTTGGTTCTGGTGACACGTCGATCTGGTTTTCCATGTTTCATCAAGTGGTCCTTCTAATGTGAACAATTCAATCGATTTGTTCAGAATTGAACAGATGCCCCGGTCTGTCTGTTGACATCAAATCATGGAAAGAATATAATATTTCCGAACACAGTGTTCACTACTGAATGCGTGTTTGTAAACGAAAGGACTTTTATTATGCATAAGCATCAAATACCAGAAACGACAGGGCGAACCATCCCCTGGGCTGGCCTCTATGACAGAATTGTACGCATCGTCTCCCTGGGTAAAGCAGACCGATTGAGGGCTGAAATTGCTAATAAAGCCCCCTACAAGCCAGGTGACACCGTACTGGATGTAGGCTGTGGAACGGGTGACCAGGCACTTATTGCAAAGCAGACTGTTGGAGCCTCTGGCCATGTAGTAGGTATAGATGCCTCACCGAAAATGATTCAGGTAGCTCTAGACAAAGCAGCTCAAATGAATCTGGATATTTCCTTTCAAGTCGATTTGATTGAGCAAATTCCATTCGGGGATGAATATTTTGATGTGGTAATGAATAGCCTGGTGATGCATCATCTTCCCGATGAGCTTAAAATTCGAGCAATTGATGAAATTCATCGTGTCCTGAAACCTGGCGGCAAAGTATACTTCGTTGATATGGAATCTTTGGCGGAAGGAAGCTTTAAGGAACGCTTTCAGGACCTGATGATTCATCTCCATGGAGGACGTGAGGCTCTGAAGGACAATGTTCAACAGTTGGCCCCTCTGCTTCAGCAGGGTAGTTTCACGGATATTTCAACGGGGAGAGTCAATCGTCAACTTGCATACATCATCGCAGAAAAAGGATAATGCCATGTCACACGCACATCATACACATGACAACCATGAAGAAAACGAAAGCAAAACCTGGAGAGTTTTCATTCTGACTTTCATCATGATGTTTGTCGAAATTGCTGCAGGATATATTACTGGATCCATGGCCTTACTGGCAGATGGCTGGCATATGGGGACCCATGCCGCAGCATTTGGAATCAGTATTTTTGCTTATCGCTATGCCCGCAATAATATCCATAATAAACGATTCTCCTTTGGACCTGGAAAGGTGACAACCCTGGGCGGCTTTGCCAGTGCTGTGGCTCTGGCGGTGGTCGCACTCTTTATGATCATTGAATCCATCGAACGCTTTATCGAGCCTGTCTCGATCCAGTTCAGCCAGGCCATTATCGTTGCGGTCATTGGTCTGGCAGTGAACCTGGTTTCAGCAGTTCTCCTCATGGGTACATCCATCCAGGACCATTCACACAGCAATGATATTAAAGATCATAATTTACGGTCAGCATACTTCCATGTTCTCGCAGATGCTCTGACTTCCATCCTGGCCATCGGTGCGCTACTCATGGGCAAGTACTGGGGTTGGCAGATGATGGATCCGCTTATGGGAATAGTCGGAGCTATAATAATCCTTAAATGGTCAAAAGGTTTGCTATCCTCCTCGGCAGAAATCCTACTGGATCGTGCAGCTGGAAATGAAATGGAGGCAGTAATCCGTCAAGAAGTTGAGAAAACAGAGAATTCTATTTTTGATCTTAAGCTATGGTTTTTAGGTCCCAACGAGACGGCAGCAGCTATCAAAATATCAAACGCTACGCATGCCGAACCTGAATGGATTGAGGGTATATTGGAGAATGTCCCTGGATTATCCTATTTGAATGTTGAAACGATTTCCAGCCAAAAGAGGAGCTAAAGAAGAAGGGTCTCAATCTCTTGGGCAGACCAGCGGCGTGTACCATCCAAGTGTATCACATCTGGATGATCCATGAGCCATTCATCGTGCAAATCTTCAAGACTCTTCAGATAGTCCAGGGGCATTTGTTGTTCTTCGTTACGGCCCCGCTGTTTAATTCGCTCTAAACAGAGCTCAGCTGGAGTACGTAGATAGATAATTTTTTGAGGTTTTTCGCAATAGTTAGATGCCAGAAACTCCCAGAGCTGCTGATAAACTTGCCATTCAGAATCATTCATGGCACCGGCAGCGTATAGATTTTTGGCAAAGACGTTTCTATCTGTATAGATCGACCTTTCCAAAACGACACGATCCCCTTGCACTTTCTGTAGAATTTCTGACCAGGTTTTTGCACGGGTAGTAAATGCCATAATCTGGAAGGTAAATGACCATCTCGGCATATCCGTATAAAACATCTCAAAAAGATTGCCGGCAAAACCTTCACGCCAGGTATCCACAGGCTCTTCTAAAAATTCAAATTCCTGGGACTTCTTCAAAATATTTCCCAGACTTGTTTTCCCAGCACCAATATTTCCTTCCAGGAGATACATGGATCGGGTACTTGGTTGATTGGTAGTGATTTCACTCATAATAAATGGACCTATTCTGCAGTTACTATTCATTCCCCGGGAAATCAGGGGAACCCCTTTGAGAAAGCGCGGACTCAGCCTTCATTGTGGCAGTTAATCTAATCGGGAATGGACAAGTTGAAACGATGGGATAGTCCAGAACGAGACAATGGTGTTATCTTTAAAAAAAGGCACCCCACTTTTAAGTGAGGTGCCTTGTGAATCGGATCCGTTGATTGGATTTTATTTTAGATACGTCATCTTCCCAGATTTCGAAAATTCTGGCGTTGTGAGACGATAGATAAACATACCGCTGCCAACTGGCGTACCATTTTTGTTCAAACCATTCCAC
>JABMOS010000119.1 GCA_013203185.1 Fidelibacterota bacterium
GATACTGGTAGAGGCAGCCCCTACCAGTATCGTGTGTATTGCTTTATCTTGCCAGGTGTTCATTCACTTAGTTGATGGGAACGTACCCAGTTTCAAGCACAATGGCTTGTCCAGCATCGGAAAGGACGAAATCAACAAAGGATTTTGCAGTACCAGTGGGCGTTCCATTCGTGTAAAAAAAGAGCGGTCTGGCAATTCCATATGTGGCATCCTGAACTGATGATACTGAGGGAGCCACTGCTGGACTATCAGCATCGTTCTTCACATTCAGCATTTTTACTTTATCAGCGGCCTGGACACCATATCCAAGACCAACATATCCAATGGCCCACATGTCCTGGGTTACACTTTGGATAATAGCTGATGTGGAAGGCATGAGCATGGCATTGGGTGAGTAGTCTTTTTTCTTCATGACATGTTCCTGAAAGAAGACAAAGGTGCCGGAGCTGGACTCACGTGAAAGAATAACGATCTCATGATCTGGACCACCCAGTTCTTTCCAATTGGTATAGACACCCGTATAAATTTTGCCGATCTGCTCAATTGTGAGCTCAGAAATGGGGTTCTCTGGATTAACAACCACAGCAATACCATCACGTGAGGTAACGATCTCGTTGGGTGACAATCCCTTCTCTTTTGCCAGAGTTACTTCCCTTGCTTTAATGCTTCTGGATGCAATACAAATATCTGTGGTTCCATTTAATATTGCAGCGATGCCGGTTCCTGACCCACCCCCAGTTACAGAAATATCAGCATCTGGGTGTGACTTCATGAAGGACTCTGCCCAGGCGCTGGCAAGATGTACCATGGTGTCAGAGCCCTTGATGGTGATGTACTTTGGGGCTACTTTTTCAGTATTATTCTTATCGCTGCAACCAACAATGATCATGCTCGCTATCACTAGCGATAAACTCAGAGTTACTAATTTTTTCAACATTTTCATTTTCCTTAATTAGATCTTAAACCGAAAACTGACTTGATAGATGGATTCAGAATCACCTGTTTCAGGAGACTTGATCTTCACATTGGGAGCCATGTGAAAAACTTTTCCTGGATGATAGTCTGCACCAATAATCAGATAGTTATAACCGTTGTTTTCTGTGTCAGCATCTGGATCAACCAGGTCAAATCGGCCAAATCCAGAAATCATTTTATTTATATTGAAATTGCCATAAACGGACAAAACATTTCCAGTGACTGCACTTCCCATATCTTTGCTTAGCGTAGCGTATTCACCACCAACTTTGATGGGACCAAATACCCCGGCAGCAAATGCACCAAAGACGGTTGTTCCACCTTTTTCCATGTTGCCAGTGCCATCATCGTAGTCTTTGGCTTCCATACTAACTACGGCTCCAGCGTTAAAGCCCTGTTTGAGCGTTGCTTTACCATAAAGAACTCGCACAGATAATTTTTTATACGCATCATCTTCATCTTTTTTATAGCCAGTTCCGTTGGAGATCATCACACTGGGTGTAATGGCACCTAAAGATTTTTCCCAGCTAATACCCATATCAGCAGAGCTGGAGTATTTATACATGTCCATGGCAGATTTTTCAATAAATCGGTATCCCCAGGTGTCCTCCTGAATTTTGAACATATTCATACCCTGAAGACCAAAAACCAACTTTCCAAAATCTGACTTGTAGGAGAGGTTGGCATTCTTCAGATAAACCGTGTAGTCTGAGGGACCACCGCCACCAATATCTGTCTGGAATTTATATGACACTTGATCATTGACCTCTTTCGAAAAGGTAAAATAAGCCCTGCTCAGGTTGAACGAGCTATTGTCTGCATCTTCATAGGTATAGTGGAAATAAGTATCTCCACCGATTTTGGTATCTTTCGCTACAAGTATGGATGTCAACGCTAGACTAAGAACCATAAGTGTTAATTTTTTCATGCTTACAAATAATCCTTTACATAATTTGGTTTTCTTTTTCATGCTAGATATTGCATTTGAATTGTTAGGAAAGTGTGAGGGAAGGATGAGTTTATAATTTGAAGCGAATTAATTTGGATAATTTTTTACAGGGTCTAAGTGCCAAAGATTTAAATGGTTACGATATTATTATTTGTGTGGGAAGATAAATCTGAATGTTGAGCCCTCACCAATTTTACTCTCCACCTCGAGAGTGGCATGGTGGATGCGAGTAATATGTTTTACAATGGAAAGGCCAAGCCCAGTACCGCCGACCTCACGACTACGACCTTTATCCACGCGATAAAAGCGTTCAAATATGCGATCGAGATGTTTTTCCTCAATACCCCGCCCTTGATCCTTAATTTCTAACACAACCTCATCCTCGCGCTTTCGACCTAGAATCTCGATGGTGGTGTTGCTTCCAGAGTATTTGATGGCATTATCCAGAAGATTCCCCAAAGCATGTGAGAATAATTTAGCATTCAGTAGAAGCTCAAGGTTTTCATCAAGCTCAACTTTTAGGGTGATTGATCTGTTGGCAGCCAGGGGGGTAAAAGGAACTAGAGTGCTCTCAATGAGATCGTTCAGGGGAGTAAGTTTTAGGTATTGTTCCTCGCCTCCGGGAATTTCTTCAATCCTTGACAATTCAAGCAGGTCATCGACAATCTGCCCTAGACGGGCAGAATGTTTGGCAATAATATCCAGGAAACGATGGGCGTTTTCTTTATCATCTATGGCACCATCTTGCAAGGTTTCCACATATCCTTGAATAGAGGTGATGGGGGTTTTGAGCTCATGGGAGACATTGGCCACGAACTCCCGGCGTACGCCTTCCAGTTTTTGAATTTGAGTTAGATCAGTAAAAACCAGGACAGCCCCACCAATAGCACCCTTTTTAGCTGGCATACGATTTCCGATCACATTCAGTGTAAGCTCTTGTGGTTCATAAATAGATATATTGCATTGGCTGCTCTTCTTTTCCTTGAGGACCAGGGTCACAAAATCTATCAGTTCAGTGTGTCGAATAACTTCGTGAAAGGGTCGTCCCACAATAGAATTTGGGTGAACCCCAAACATGGTGACTGCAGCTCGATTGCTGGACAGTATTGCACCATCTGGGCTCAAAGCGATGACTCCTTCACTCATGCTGCTTAATATTGCCATCTGCTCATTTTTTTGTTGAGTGATAACTCTGATGCGGTCATAGATATTCTCAGCCATGAGGTTTAGCGATTTGGCCAGGCTTCCCAGCTCTTTGATATTGGACTCAGGTACTTTCATCTTGAGTTTCCCCCGGGAAAATCGCCTTGCACCAGATTCCATTATCTGGATTGGCTTGAGGATTTGTCCAGAGAGATACCAGTTCAAGAGTCCCAGAAGGATGCTGATTATTATTCCACCCAGAAGAAGATTATAATTCAAATCACTCATTGCTGATTTGAGAGCCAGTGTGGGGAAGGAAACTCGGATAATCAATGAACTATCAGCATAAGCAGACATTCTGGCGTAGTAGAGGTGCTCTTCATTTAGCGTGTAGCTGGATCGTCTGCCAACACCTTCTCCACTCTGAAGGGCTTGGATGATCTCTGGTCTATCGTGATGGAGATCCATATTTTTGGGATTTTCATCAGAATCAGCCAGGACCTGTCCACTTGGGATTACCAGGGTGATGCGAGTTGCTGTTTCTTTACCCAATCGCTCACAGAGGTGTTGCAGGGATTTGGGATTCATAGAGTCTTGATGTCTAAGAATTTCATCAACCAGGATTGCCCGAGCTTGAAGGTTGTTGACATTTTCCTCAAAGTAAAAGTCTTCAATGGCCTTGGACGCAAATAATATGGTCAGGGTCAAAGCGAGTAGCACCAGTACGAAATAGGATGAAAAAAGTCGAACAATCAACTTTTGTTGTTGCAACTGTAGAATCTCCTATGGAATGAAAGACCTGTATTAACAAAATACTGTTGAAGCAAATATACCCTCAAACGATTTGTAAGAAAGAAAATGATCAGGAGTGACTAGTCTTCGGAAAACTCGGTGAAGCGATATCCAACACCACGCACAGTTTTTATGGCCTCACCGATTCTTCCCAGCTTCTTTCTCAACCCCACGACCTGGAAATCTACTGAGCGCTCTGTGACTGGATAATTATCGCCCTTGACAGCCTCAATAATCTGCGCGCGTGTAAATACCCAGTTTGGGTTAGAAGCTAGAAAATAGAGAATCTGAAATTCAGAGTTGGTGAGGGTGATGGGCTTACCAGAGACAAGGACTTCTCTCCGTCCTTTATGAATAAAGAGCTCCCCGTATTCCAATACACCATCTCCACCTTTGGAGCCAGTGATACGTCTGATATTGGCTTTGACGCGAGCAGTCAGGATACCTGGGCTGAAGGGTTTGGTAATATAATCATCAGCTCCGATTTCCAGGCCGCGAACAATATCAGATTCTTCACCTTTGGCGGTAAGCATGATGATGCAGATATCTTCCGTACGGGCATCATTTTTAAGGATGCGACACACATCCAGGCCATCAATGCCAGGCAGCATGAGATCTAGAACAATTAGTGCGGGATGTTCCTCACGGGCAAGCTCTAGAGCATTTTCACCGTTCTCAGCTCCAAGGGTGTCGATTCCAATTTTATTGAGGTTATAGCGAACCAGTTCGCGGATATCTTCTTCATCATCTACTACAAGAATCAAATTGTTGTTACGTTCAGTCATGTGAGGAACCTAAGAATCTTTGTTAGAATATGATTAGAAACCTTCTGACAAAAAAATATTTATTATCATTAAATATATGCGGTTCAGCTAAAAATAATATGAAGTTGAATCTGGTTTCTATTGAAAAGTGGATAGAAATGCTAATTTTTCTTAGCATTATTTATGCTCCTTCCTCCAAATGTTGTATCTAAGTCAGCCTATCCTAGTTGCAGTGAAACCAAGGCAAATCTAAACAGGGGATTCATGAATGAGAAAAAATTTGCAACGCGTATTTCACCATGTATATTCGCTGCGCCTACAGCAATACAGGCACTTGAAAATTAGGGAAATGGAATCGCCAATTACAATTCGTAATTCATAATTCCTGATTCGTAATTGAAACAGGGGCGCTTAGTTCAGTTGGTTTAGAACACCTGCCTTACAA
>JABMOS010000120.1 GCA_013203185.1 Fidelibacterota bacterium
ATCCAATACCATCATACTTTAACACATATCAATTAAATAACAGGATGATATAAAAGTTATAAGAGCTTGATTCTGAGCTTGTTATCAAATAATGTTAATTCTATCTTCTCTCCCATTATGAATTCATTTAATAGTTCGCGAATGCTAAAGTTCGCTTTGGCCCTCAGTTTACTCATGGGTATCCAGTCCTTTTCAGCTGAGATGATGCCTATTCCCAGCATGTTGAGTATGGGCCAAATGATAAAACCCCCAATTGACCTGGAGGACGATGATTTCCTCTTGGAGTATTTTATACAGGAAGCCAAGCGTTACTACGCTGATGGTAGATTGATGATTGTTGCTCAGGATACTTTAGGTGTCCAATTTGAAGTGGAACGTCTCGTGGCAACACTGGCAGCCATAGAAGAGATTGATGATCCCATTCCTGAAGAGATTCGAGAGACTGTTTCTGGTCTTAGTGAATTGGCCTCTACCGATTTTGAGGGCTATATCAGCGATGAGCTTCAGGACCTCCTTGGTCAACCGTCACTAAAGGACCAGCTGTCCCGCATGAGTGATTTGTTGGATTCCCTTGATGCAGATGTGACTTTTATGGTTGTTGATGATCGGGATGGACATCTCCCGCTCATATTGAATAGTCGTGTAAAAACCATGATTAATCTTTTTCAACATCGAAAGCACAAGGAATTTCAGATCTGGTTGGATCGGTATTCATTTTATGCCACCACTATAAAACCTATTCTGGCATCCTACGGACTGCCTGAGGAATTGATCTATCTGGCAATGATAGAATCAGGATTGAATACCAAGGCCTATTCCTACGCACATGCAGTTGGTCCATGGCAATTTATTTCAGCAACTGGTCGTAGATATGGCCTGAAACGCGACTGGTGGGTTGATGAACGCAGGGATGTGGTTAAATCAACTCATGCTGCGGCAAAATATTTAAAAGACCTCCATGATGAATTTGATGACTGGTATCTAGCCATGGCTTCATACAATACAGGGGAGGCTCGAGTTCGCAGGACAATCAGAAGAGAAGGGCATCGTGATTACTGGCGCATGATAACCTTACCTCGACAGACCCGCAACTATGTTGCCACGGTATTAGCTGCTGCCATTATTGGTAGCGACCCTGAAAGTTATGGGTTCCATGTGGACGATCTTACAGATTGGGAATATGAAGTTATTGATATTGATCGAAGTCTTGACCTGGATAAAATCGCTCATGCGCTTCGGGTTAACTATCAAGATCTAAAAACTTATAATCCTGAATTGCGACAGGGTGTTACACCTCCGGCTAAAATCCCATACCAGCTTAAGGTGCCTTTGGGCAAAGGCTCGGTGAGTACAAAAGCTATGGCAGCCATCCCAACTTCTGATAAAATAGACTACCAGGTTCACTATGTTCGCCGTGGTGAGACCCTATCAGTGATAGCCAGGAAATACAACGTTTCCTTAACAAAACTTGTCCAGGCAAATCGCATCAAAAATCGAAACAGGCTTTCAGTGGGTCAAAAACTGGTTATCCCTGCTCCTAAAAGTTATGCTTCTGCTTCAAGTACGAAAGCAACGAGTAAATCTTCACCACCTGCTTCAGATTACGCGAAGATGACTTATACAGTCAAAAAGGGTGATACGCTGGGTCAAATTGCAGAAAACTTTAACACAAGTGCCAAGCGGATCAGACATTGGAATGGCTTGAGCTATGGACAACACATTTATCCAGGGCAAAAATTGACAATTTATACAAAGAAGAAAAATGGATAGTAAATACAAAAATAAGAATCGCATTTATGGGGTGATAGTCATTGCTGTTCTTGCTGTTATGGTATTTATGGTTTCCTCCAAAGAGAGCGGGGGCAAGTGGTTTGACAATTCAAAACATATCGCTGTCCTGCCGCTGGAAGGCGAGATCAGCGGATCTCGTAAATGGATATCCGCTTTGAATAAATTTGCAGACAACGATAGAATAGGTGGAATTCTCATTCCAATAAATTCACCAGGGGGTCAGGTCGCACCCTCCCAGGAACTATATCATGCCATTAAAACTGTGAGGGAAAATAGCGACAAACCGATTTTTGTGAGCATGGCCAGCGTGGCGGCCTCAGGGGGCTATTACGCCGCCCTAGGCGCTGATAGCATATTTGCCAACGATGGGACTCTGACTGGAAGCATTGGCGTCATCATGCAGTTCCCTGTGTATTCTGATTTGATGGAGAAGGTCGGTGTAGGTATGCGAACTGTAAAATCCCAAGCATTTAAAGATGCCGGCTCCCCCTTTCGTGAAATGAGTGATGAAGAGCAGGCCTATTTTCAAGGAATCATTGATGACGTTTATGAGCAGTTCACTGAAGTAGTTTCTCAGGAGCGCGGGATTGATGAGCTCAATATGCAAAGCTTGGGAAATGGACGGGTATTTACTGGACGACAAGCCTTTAAAGCAAACCTGGTGGATGCCATTGGTACCTTTGAGGATACCAGGAAGGCACTATGTATAAAGGCAGGTATGCCTCAAAACAGCCCCTTGCAGTATCCTTTGGAACCACGTAGATCCTGGTGGACCATTATAAAGGATGATGTTTCTTCAGCCTTACCTGGCTGGGAGTCATCTTCAAGTATAAAATTGCAGTATCGTATCCCCTATTAATAAAGGAGACCAGCATGACCAAAGCAGATATGGTGGATATCATCTCAGGTGGAACCGGATTAACCAAAGTTGAAACGGAGGCGGTGATTGATGCTTTTCTCACAACTCTGGCTGAATCAATGGTTGATGGACGCCGAGTGGAGTTTAGAAAATTTGGAAGTTTTGGCGTGAAGAAAAGAGCTCCAAAGCAGGCCAGGAACCCAGGAACTGGTGAAGCTGTCAATTTACCTGCCCGCTATGTTCCCGTTTTTAAACCCTCTCGTTTGCTCCGCGATCGTGTAAATGATTCACTTATGGCTAGAGAATAGCAAAATAATACTGCGATAAATTACTTTGTGGACTATGGTTGGGCTCTTATATTCGCGCCGCATTGAAAGAGGAGAAGCTACATGCCTTGTGGAAAAAAACGGAAACGGCGTAAGATCGCAACACATAAACGCAAGAAGCGTTTACGCTCCAACCGGCAAAAGAAAAAGATCCGTTAGGACTTTCTTAAAATTTTATATAGAGGGTGGTGGAATTCGTTCCGTCACCCTCTTTTTGTTCTAAAAATACTATGGCTCAATCCGCCGAGCTCAATAATACACTTTCAGTTTCCCAAATTACGGGTCACATCCAGCATACCCTGGAAAAGGGCTTTGCATCAGTATGGGTAAAGGGAGAAATCTCAAACCTGACCCGCCATAGTTCCGGGCACTGGTATTTCAGTTTAAAGGACAGCGGTGCCCAATTGGGTAGCGTTATGTTCAGACGTCAAAATGAGAGTGTCAGGTTTGAACCTACTCACGGGATGGAGATCACGGCCCATGGTAGAATCTCAGTTTATCCGCCCCAGGGTAGATATCAGCTGGTAGTGGACCAAATGTTACCTGCTGGTCAGGGGGACCTCCACCTTGCTTTTGAAAATCTGAAGAAAAAACTCCATGCCGAAGGCTTGTTTGATCCAAGCCGTAAACAAGCGTTGCCAAAATACCCCAGTAAAATTGGAATTGTGACTTCCCCCACAGGGGCTGCTATTCGAGATATGATTAATATCCTGAGTCGTCGATTTCCTCTGTCTGAGGTTTTGATCCTACCTGTAAAGGTACAGGGTGAGGGAGCGGCTGTTGAAATCGCCACAGCCATAGAGGCATTTAATAGCTTGAACGAATGTGAAGTGCTTCTGGTTGGTCGTGGTGGTGGCTCACTAGAAGACTTGTGGGCTTTCAATGAGGAAATTGTGGCCCGAGCCATAGCAAATTCAAGGATCCCCATCATCAGTGCCGTCGGACATGAGACAGATACTACCATTTCTGATTTTGTGGCGGATCATCGTGCTCCAACCCCTTCGGCTGCGGCAGAGCTGGTTGTCCCTGATCAGATTGAACTCGTCAAATGGTTTAGCCAGGTTGAGCAATCCCTTCTAAACAACGTGCGTAGCAGAATTGATAAATACGGGTTGCGTCTGAATTCCATCTCCAAATCCTATGCCTTGAAAAGACCTGAACTCATGATCGAACAATCGGTTCAGAAGTTGGATTATTTCGAGGATCGATCGCTCAGAGCAACTATGGATAAAATTTCTACACTTTCAGCCCGACTGGATAATCTGTTCGTTGCTGTGGAAGCATCGAATCCACTATCAATTTTAGAAAAGGGATATTCAGTTCTCAGCGATAATCAAGGTGAATTGATCAGATCTGTTGACCAGGTAGCTGTTGGTGCTGAGCTAAGCATGCGGGTCAACGATGGAGAAATTAGATCCATTGCTAGTGAAGTAAAAAAAAGAAAAATAAAGTGACCTTAAGCAGAGGGAGTTTCTAAATTTAATTATGAGTGAAAAAGACAAATCATTTGAACAACTCATGGAAGAGCTTGAGACTCTTGTCGCAAAGCTGGAAGGTGAGGATCTCAAGTTGGATGAGGCTATCAAACAGAACGAACGTGCTTTAAAATTGATCCACCTTTGTCGGGACAGGCTGGATTCTGCTCGACAGAAGATTGATAAGCTGGTTCGCACTGCAGATGGTGGTTTCGAAAAGCAAACGCTGGACTAAGGCTTACTCTGGGGAAATAATGAAATTTGCTATTTGGGGTTTTCAAAGCGATTCAGAGATTAAATCTTATGTAGGTGAAATTCTTAGCAAACTTCTCGATGAAGGGCATGAATTGTTCATGCTGGACAGTTTTGCCCACCAGATAGAATACAACAATCAAGATGTACATATTATTTCTGAAAGTGGCATCCCCCGGGAGACTGATTTTATCATATCCATAGGTGGTGATGGCACCCTGCTTTCAGCTGCACAGGCTGTCATGCGGAGCCCTATTCCAATCCTGGGCATCAATTTGGGAAGTCTGGGATTTCTTACTACCCTTGAACGTGACTGGCGATCTGGTCTGGATGAGATTCTCAAAGGCCACTATCGTATTGAAGAACGGATGGTCTTGAATTGCCGATTGGAGTTTGAAGATGGCACTGAGGAAACACTGTGGGCCCTTAATGATGTTGTTATTGAAAGAGCAGATGTGTTCAACCTTCTGGCTACTGAAGTCCGAGTAGGGGAAGAACTGCTCAATCGATATCTGTCTGATGGTCTCATCTTTTCCACACCTACAGGTTCAACAGCCTATGCATTATCAGCAGGTGGACCCATTGTTGACCCAAGCCTGGAGGCCATATCTATCACCCCAATCTCTCCACATACCCTATCGGTTCGACCTGTGGTTTTACGGGGAGACAATAGCATTTACGTTACCTTGAGTAATTCGGAAGGCCGGGCACATTTGCATGTGGATGGTAAAAATACCAGACATATAGATGGGAGCCTTCGGATCCGGATTCGTCCCAGTTCCTATAGGATTCAATTGGTGGTGACCCCTGACAATACGTTTTATGATAAATTGCGGAAGAAACTAAACTGGGGACAGCGCTCTAGCTAAGTGGCAGCTTATTTTATCTGGCGGTGCACGCGATAGATGCAGTCGTTCATAACCACAGGAATACCTGCTTCTCTCACCATCTTTGCTGCATCCTCATTGTAGACATTATCCTGCATCCAAACCAGTTTTAGAGACTTATTTTTCAGGGCGCTCTTCACGATGGGTACGACCTGATCTGATCTTCTGAAAATATTTACAATATCAATTTCCGAGTCAATACTCTCAACATCAGGATAACATTTAAGCCCAAACAGTTCATCTTGCCCTGGATTGACTGGTATCACTGTATATCCCTGAGCAATTAAATATTTGCTGATCCAATTGCTTGGTCGGTCGGGGTTGGGGGATGCGCCTACAACAGCAATAACTTTGCTGCTTAATAAAATTTGATGGGGATCAGGCATTAGTTCCTCACGAAGATATTTTTTAGGACATAGCCAGCAACATCAGGATTCTCTTTCAGACGCCTGCTGGAATAGGCATACCACTCACTTCCAAAAGGGACATAGATGCGAACGCGATGACCCATCTTCACTAGCTCATCAAGTCTTTTCACAATGGGAACACCCAGGAGTGCCTGAAATTCATATTTGTCCGCTGCTATATTTAATTCTTTGATAATTTTTAGAGACTCATCGATTAAAAATGGGTCGTGGGTTGCTATGCCTACATAAGCCCCCTGTTTCAACATCTCTTTTACCAGTCTCAGGTAATTCTGGCGGACTTCATCTGCATCTTGATAGGCAATTTGGGGAGATTCTTTATAGATACCCTTACATATTCGTAGGTTTCCAGAACTGACTGCAATCCGGGTTACATCATCTAGACTGCGATGCATATAGGCCTGAATCACAGTCCCCAGCTGAGGGTATTGAACTCTGAGGCGGTCATACATAGCAAGTGTTTTATCCGTATAGGGTGAATCTTCCATATCAATGCGGATGAACACGCCAGCTTCATGTGCTTTCCGGACAATGGCTCCTATATAGTCGTTGGCAATATCTTCAGATAATCCCAGCCCCATGGCAGTGGGTTTTAATGAAATATTTTGAGCGATGTCATTATTGGCGACTTCTCCGATGAGATCAAAGTAGGAATCTCGAGCATCTCTGGCTTGTTGGTCTGAGGTTACAGATTCCCCTAGAATATCTACAGTGGTCAAGAATCCCTGTTCTTTTAATCTCAAACAGGTGGCCATAGCAGACGCAGTATCTTCGCCTGCTATATAACGTTTAGAAACCATCTTCACGATAAAGCGGGGAGCCAGGGGCATGAGAGCGACGATCAGTTTATTGAACACATCTCCTCCGTGAAATTATCATCTGCAACCGTCAAGTATACTCAGCGCAAGGGGCGCTGATAGTACTCGAAGACTTTGCCAGTATCGTGCCAATTGGGGTATTTTTGGAGGACGCGGGTGTGGAGGGAGAATTTACTGGAGATGCCCTCTCGAACGTGACCTGAAACATACATGTATCCCCGTTTTTTAAGCCAGTTCAAATAAACTTTTTTTAACATCTTTGCATAGCCCTGACCATGATGTTTCTCATCGAAAATAAAGGCATAAGTGTAAATAGTTTCGTGATTTCCCATGGTGGGATCCAGCGCTGCCCACTGTTCATCACTAAAATTTTCCAAAGGCACTCCAACCAGGAAACCAATTATCTCGTCTCGTAATACACCAACAAAAGGGAGGGTATGGGGATGATTGAAATATTTCCAGACGGTCTTTTTCGTGAATGCTGTAGCTGCGCCAAAGGGCTTTATCAAACCCTGAGAAACCTTGATGATTTGATCAGCATCTTTAGCAGATAAAGCATGAATGAGTTTTATTTGGAAATTCAGAGTTGCTGCAATGAGAGCGACCTCTGATCGACTGGGTATTTTAGCAGGTGGTTTAAAAAATTCCAATTGTGCCATGGCGAATAAGGTTAAAAGTGAGCTCCACTCCTTGACAATTATTTTTCAGGAATATAAGAATTTAGAAGAGATGTGAAAGAGAGGGGTAGGCCTTAGCTGATTATTTCTGGCGTAGTTTTTAGTTGAAATGACTCAGTGTCATCCTAATTTGAAATTCATGGCTTGTATGCCAAGAATGCAAAGGATTGACGTGGTTATATGCTGAGATTGTTCATGTTGGGAAGCGGTAGTGGGGGTAACGCCTGCGTCGTTCAAAATGAAGATACCATGATCCTCATAGATGCAGGTTTCAGTGGGGCTGAAATACGCAGACGCATGCAGCTCGTCGGTCTAGACCCAGATGATTTGGAAGCCTGCTTGATTACCCATGAGCATAGTGATCATATCAAAGGTGCCAGCATATTGTCAAGGCGTCACAAAGTACCGCTACTCATGCATCCTGCTACCAAACGGGCAGGCCATAAAAAATTCAGCGGCAACGAGAGAATGCGCCATTTTGAAATGAAGGAAGTCATGCAACTGGGTTCACTAAAAGTAACCAGTGTCCCGACTTTGCATGATTCAGCGAGCTCAACCGGTTTTCTAGTGGAGAGCGGGGGGCTTAGTCTGGGATATCTCACCGATCTAGGTGCAGTCACCGAGGACAATTTCCTGGCCATGCGCAAAGCGGATTTTCTGGTTATGGAAGCCAATCATGATCGGGATATGTTGTGGAATGGACACTACCCTCCCCACTTGAAAGCAAGAGTGGACAGCAGGGTAGGTCATCTTAGTAATAACGATAGTGCCGAGTTTATTGCACTTCTGGCTAAATTGGGCAATCTTAATGGTGTTATGTTAGCTCACTTGAGCGAAAAAAATAATGATCCTGACCTAGCCTTGTCTGTGGTCTCACAGAGGCAAGAGCAAGATCTTAATATTATCCTGGCTCGCCAGGATCAACCATCTAAACCAATCGAAGTGGAGAACAAATGATGAAAAGACTAAACTTGGGCATGTTGCTCATTATTCTGGGTGTTGCAGTGCTGATATCTTGTGGCAAGAAAGCTGTTGATACAGATACTGCACACGTGAAAATGGAGACCAGCGAGGGTGATATATATATAGATTTGTATGAAGCTGAAACCCCACTTCATGCTGCCAATTTTAAGAAATTGTCTGCTGAAGGGGCATATGATGGAATCTACTTTCATCGTGTAATTCCAGGTTTTGTGGTTCAGGGTGGTGATCCCAACACTCGTGATAATAATGACCGGTCTGATGATGGTGGTGGTGGCATTGGAGAAAGAGTTCCTGCTGAAATCGGACAACCTCATTTAAGAGGTACTCTAGGCGCCGCACGTACCCCGGATGAAGTCAACCCTGAGCGCGAATCCAGTGGGAGCCAATTTTACTTTTGTCTGGCCACTATAAGTTTCCTCGATGGTGGTTATACAGTGTTTGGCAATGTGGTCAAAGGCATGGATGTGGTAGACCAGATCGCCACCCACGAGACTGACCCACGAGATAATCCGATTGAACAAGTCACAATCCTTAAAACATCCCTGATCAATCCAGAGGATGTGCCAGAATAACATATGAGTCGTCCTCGTTTCGGTCTGGCTTTAGGTGGCGGGGGAGCTCGAGGGTTTGCCCATATTGGCGTTCTACAGCGCCTTGAAGAAATGGGGATCAGACCCGATTACATAACTGGGTCCAGTATGGGTGCTTTGATAGCAGCTGTCTATATCAAAACTGGAAGTGCTGAAGCCACATGGGCTGAACTTGACAGATTGTCCAGGAGTGAACCTTTTCTCAAACTGGGGATGCATCTCATCAATGTAAAGGGCCGGGGGGGCGAATCTTTCTGGCACCAGGTGTCAGCTGCTATTCAGGATAGAATTGTGATTAACCTGGCGCACTCAAAACCAGGATTGGTCCGGGCCGACCGTGTGGAAGATGCAGTCAAGGTCGTCATCACTGAGGACTCTTGGTTTGATTCCGGCACCCAGCTAGGAATTGTCTCAACCGATTTGTATTCTGGCGAGGATGTATATTTCACAGAGGGTCCGCTCCTCCCTGCAGTGCTAGCTTCAATCGCCATCCCCGGATTTTTACCTCCCGTCCACCATGAAGGAAGAACATTGGTTGATGGTGGGGTCTCACAACAAGTACCAATCCGTATGGCTCGAGAGATGGGTGCAGACTTTGTTCTGGCAGTAGATGTTGGTCAAGATATTAATCCCATTGCAGACCTTGACAACGCCATGGCGATTATGAGTCAGAGTGAGAATATTCGTTCCTGTCATTACCGCGACATGTTAAATAGAGAAGCTGATGTACTATTGCTGCCACAGATGCCAGGTGTGCATTGGTCAGCCTATGATCAGCGAGAGGCTTTTGTCGATCTCGGCATTGCTGCTTTTGATGAGAGATGTGTAACTTTTGAAAATGCCTGGTATCAAAAAAGACATCCCCTGTGGGGAAGGCTTAAATCTCTCTTTAGTTGAGAGAGCAACTCAAACGAGTAAGGATTAAACATCATCATGCGACAATCATTCAAACTGTTTTTGCCTGTCATACTGGTTCTATTATCTATGAACCTTTATGGACAACAGGATCCTGGGGAAATTTTAACAGCCGAATTTGTCTCAAGCCAGAGTGCAGGTATGGCAGGGGAGGCTCTCGATGTTGCCGTAATTGTAGATATCCACCACCCCTGGCATGTTTATGCCCCAGTGGGCAATGACGAGTTTACCATTCCTGTATCGCCATCGATATTCGCTGAAGGTAAACCCTTTACCGTGGGAGAATGGGTCTACCCGAGAGCAGATATGATCTCAGTAGCTGGTGTTGAAGCGCCTGCAGCTGTATATGGTGGTCGCATTATTCTTCACACGACGCTTGCCATTGCTTCAGACGCGACAGATCCCCTTGAGATTGAGGGTGAAGTATATTACCAGGCCTGTGATGATGCCCAATGTTTGATCCCATCAGCCATAAATTTTTCTTATACCTTGCCCCTGGTTGCAGATGCAAACCTAAGGACGGCAACCCATACAGAGCATTTCCAAAACATTATTCCCCAAGCTGATATGCCTGCTGATACTCAAGTTGAAGATGATGAAATCTCAGGCCTGGTTGATGACTACGGAATCATCCTGACCTTCTTTATCATTTTCTTTGGCGGGCTCGCATTGAATTTGACACCTTGTGTTTATCCCCTGATTCCCATCACAATAAGCTTTTTTGGAGGACAAGATACCAGCAAGGGTCGCACTTTCTGGATGGCCCTGGCCTATGTATTGGGAATTGCTGTAACCTATTCAATTCTTGGTGTGGTTGCTGCATTAGGTGGAGGGTTATTTGGAGCATTACTCACCAATCCCTTTGTACTCATTGGAATTGCTGCAGTCCTCGTTGGTTTATCACTCTCCATGTTTGGTGTATACGAATTCAGGCTCCCAACCGGGCTTATGACAGCTGCCAGCCAATCAAAAGCTGGGATTTTTGGATCGTTCTTCATGGGTCTAACTCTGGGAATTGTTGCTGCCCCCTGTGTGGGTCCATTTGTAATTGGACTCTTAACATATGTGGCTGCAAAGCAGAGTGTCATCCTTGGCTTTACCATGTTTTTCACACTGGCCATGGGACTGGGTCTGCCATATCTCTTTCTGGCCATGTACTCCAGTAAATTATCATCATTGCCTCGTTCAGGGACGTGGATGATTGGTGTCAGAGTAATCTTTGGACTGGTTCTCATCGCCATGGCTATTTATTTCGTCATGCCACTCCTGGGTGGATATGGAAATCTTGTTATGTCCATTTTTCTAATTGGTTCTGGTGTTTATCTCATCATGTTTGACAATAGTGCGGAGGGAAATCTTGCCTTTAATCGGATAAAACAAGGCATCGCAATTATACTTATTATCATCGGTACCTGGATGGGTATACCTGAGCCAGAACGTGTCGGTGAAGGTATCGCATGGGAACATCCAGCAAGTCAAGTAGAATTAGATGATCTATTAGCGACTGAAGCCCCAATCATGATTGACGTTTACGCTGATTGGTGCATTCCATGTAAAGAAATGGACAAATTCACATTCCCAGATGCAGAAATAGTCAGTCTTTCTAAAAAATTCACGGCTATCAAAATTGATATGACCAAGGATACAGGTGATTTCGAGAAGTATTTTCTAAAGAAATATTCCATAAAAGGAGTCCCTTCATACATTTTCATAAACAATGGTCTGGAGCTCACTTCTCTAAGATCTACAGGATTTGAAAATGCAACGGACTTTTTAAAGCGGATGCAGGGAGCTCTTTAATAAAACGGTTTTATAAG
This sequence comes from Fidelibacterota bacterium, assembly GCA_013203185.1. GTDB lineage: Bacteria > Fidelibacterota > UBA8477 > UBA8477 > JABMPR01 > JABMPR01. The sequence goes on from JABMOS010000120.1 coordinate 11,817, forward strand.
CTCAGCTTGTAGCTGAATTGGCCAGGTATGTGACTGAAGCAAATACGTATTGACCTCGTATTTGTCTAGTCTACATTACGAGCAATATCTGAGGTGGAAATGCGCGAGTCGCAACACAACATAACAATTTTAATAATAACACTACTTTGTGGGCTGTCTGCCTATGGCCAGGAAGTAGACGAAAACCTTCCCTATTGGATCTTTTTCCGTGACAAAGAGGTCACCGATCAGGCTAGTTTTAACCCTACAGAACATGAATTCCCCCACTTATCTCAACGAGCTCTGGATCGACGTGCCTTACTAGGGACCATATCAGGACCCAGCTATGGAGATGTCCCTGTTTCAGCTGTTTACATCGATGAAATTTTAGGTCCAGATGTTAAAATCCGCACTGTGAGCAAATGGTTGAATGCTGTTTCGATTATGGCACCACCTGAGTATATCGAAGAACTCTCTGGCAATAGCCTGATCACGAAGACCAAGCGTATCCATAAAGTTTCAAAGAGGGTTATCAAACGCAATACTCGGGATGATGAGGTCTATCTCACAGACCAGGATTATGGTGCAAGCTTTGATCAAAACGAGCAAATAAATGCTGTAGCTGCTCACGAACTTGGGTATACAGGGACAGACATATGGTTGCTGATGCTGGATACAGGTTTCTACACCAATCATCTGGCTTTTCAACAGGAGCGTATCGTAGCTGAGTATGACTTTATCCAAGGGGATTCAATCACCTCAAATCAAGAGGGTGATCCTTCACACCAACATAACCATGGTACCTCCACGGCTTCTGCTGCAGCTGGTTTTATCGACAGTGAATTCCGCGGTACTGCTTACGAATGTAAATTACTTCTTGCCAAAACTGAAATGGTCAATGAGGAGATTGAAGCCGAGGAAGATTTCTTCGTTGCAGCACTTGAATGGGGTGAAGCACTTGGCGCTGATATTGCCTCCAGCTCTTTGGGGTATCTAGCTTGGTACACTTATGAAGATGATCTAGATGGCGAGACAGCAATTACAACTAGAGGTGTTGATTACGCAGTGAGTCTGGGAATGGTAGTCGTGACTGCGGCTGGAAATGAAGGCAATACAGATTGGGAACACATCATTGCTCCAGCAGATGCAGACTCAGTCATTTCGGTGGGTGCAGTCGATGCATTAAATGTGGTGCCTAGTTTTAGCTCACGTGGTCCCACTGCAGATGGACGTATTAAACCTGAAGTTTTGGCCCGAGGTGTAGCCACATATCTGGCCGGTACAGACAGTACCAACGATTTTATTTCTGGGTCAGGAACTAGTTTTGCAACACCACTTGTTGCAGGAGCCTGTGCCCTCGTCCTGGAAGCACATCCCAGTTGGACACCTATGATGGTCAGAGAAGCGCTTATGATGACCGCTGATGGGAATACCTCGCCGGACAATACTCGCGGTTTTGGACTGATTGATGTCATGGCTGCCATTAACTATGATTTTGGTATTGTAGCCGGTGATGTAAGTAATGATGATGAACTCAATGTGAGCGATGCGGTTCTGTTGTTAGAGTGGGTTCTTTCTGATACAGAACTCACTGAAATTCAATTTGAAGTTGCAGATATCAATAATGACCTGCAGGTAGATATTTTAGATATTGTGGTTCTTGTAGAGTGGATTCTAACTCTATAAGAATTTACTGACATCATTTAAAGCCCCCTGGTGGGGCTTTTTTATTGCAGTTAGGATTCAAAGCCCTAAAATGAGCCCAATGGAACAACCTGAAAAACCTGAGTTATTAGCCTTTATAATTGATGGCCCCCCCTGGGAGAAGAAACACGAATTAGGGTTCTTCGTCGCATTTATTGAGACGATAAAAGCTTTCTTGCTCAGACCAGCTGCCACCTTCAGTGTTATGAGAAGGAATGCTGGAATTAGTGATGCCCTTGTGTACACTGTAGCCATCCAAGTATTTACGTTTTTGTGGACTTTTGCACTTGCTGAGCCAAATCCAGAGATGTTTTTGCCCCAGAGTCCAGAGTTGCGGGAATTGATCGATCTGCCAGAGAATTTTTCTCAGATCATGATTCTTGCCTATCCGGTTTCAGTCATTTTACTCCAGTTCATCTCAGCCTTGGGAGTACATCTCTTGCTGAAATGGAGAGGTCTTCAAACATATGATTTCACACTCATCTTTAGAATATTCGCTTATGCAAGTGGTACAGCATCTTTATTGATACTGCTCCCAATAATTGGGGGAATGTTCTCACTTGGGATGACAATTTATCTGGCCTATATGGGCTTAAGAACCATCTATGCAATGGATGTGGGGTCATTTACAATAACGGCCATTATGGCATTTTTCGTGACCATTGGATTGTATCTCCTCTCAGTACTAGGGATTACAATAATCCTTCTCTTTTTCTCCCTCTTTTTTTAGGGGCTCTTCCTAAGGGCATACTTTTCCTTACCATTTTCAGTGTGGAGCGTCTAAGTGTTATACAAACATTTATGGAGATGGGGAACTTATCTCACCCATTACCGTTTCAGACAAGGAAGAAAGGGGTACACTTTGTTGACATTCCTAACTATGAAAACTAACTTCACACCACTTATGCAGTTGATAAAAATAACAGGTCTGTTTCTCATGGTGGTGACTCTACAGTCGTGCTACACCATGTTGTACCCACCGCAAACCCTCCCTCAAACAGTGACAAGCGTTGTCTCTGAACCTGCTATGGTCAGCACCATCGGCGGAAGTGGCATGTACGGCTGGGATCCATATTGGGAGCCAGCCCTGCCCTTTACCAGTTATCACACTGGATATGGCGCTTCCTATTACAGCCCCTATAATTACTATGATTATCATCATCCCCATTATGCACCCGTCTATGTAGTTGGAGAATCAAGGCAGCCTGCTCCTGCAAGAGATTTTGACCGCGATGAAAAGCAGGGAGGATCTAGGACTCGTGAGAGGAACAATTCCTCTTCACTTTCCGGTTCTGGAAGCAAGGGAAACACTGTTGGATTAGGGAGTGGCATGTCCTCAGCGACTTCCCCTATTGTAAAACCCATCATTAACGACCCTATTGTCAACCAGCCTGTTAAAATTTATAGTCCTAGAAACAAAGAAGTTAAGCCGGTAGTAAATAAGGTTAAACCAACTAAAACAAATAAGCCCAAACCAGTTAACGCGAGCCAGTCCAAGGCTGTCAAGAAACAACAAGCATCAGAGAAATCGGATTCGCCTCCTCCCAAAAAACGTACCCGAACCCGGAAGTAACTCAGTATGAAAAACAGAATAATTTTTTTTACCATTCTCCTATGGGGAGTCAGTCTTTTTTCTCAAAATTATCTTGATGTCCTCCGTCCTTTCCGGGGAGTGAGAGGCACATCGGGCTCTGAAAGCGGTGTTATCCCAGCTTCCATGGGAATCAGTAATGCCTTAATGGGCAATCCAGCGCTCCTGAGTTATAGCGAACGGGCCTTCTTTTCAGCTGATTTGAGCTATGATCAGATCGCCGGCAAGAGTGTCTTCAACTCAACTGTTGGTGAAAATCTCCAGGAACATGAACTCCGATTCAATAGCCTGACTTACATAAAGCCAGTCCAGGTTTATCGAGGTGCCTGGGTATGGGGAATCAATTTGCAGCGGGTGAATTCATTCAGCAGTATTAGTCAGTTTAGCGATCTAGAACCTGATGAGGATTTTTCTTATAAATACTTATATCAGGAGAGTGGGGATTTGTACGCCCTCACCATTGGAACCTCTGTTATGGTTACCATGAACACCTCCCTGGGGTATGCACTAAGCTATCTCACGGGTAAGAATTCATTTAGCAAGTTGTATGAAGAGACTGATCCCCAGGATATTTATACTTTTGATAGATTTGTAGATAGTCTCCAGTTTAGTCCTACTTACCGCGGCTTTGGTGCACGTATCGGCCTTTTTAGTGAAGTGTCCGAAAACCTAAATTTGGGAATCTCAATTGAGCTACCCTCACGTATATCTGTTGACGAATCCGCCAGTCGTGATTCCATTGAGTGGTATGGTGATGGCACCCACCAAGTTTTTTCCCATGATAAGTGGTCGGGTTTGGAGTACACAACCTGGGGTCCCTGGCGATTAGGGCTTGGACTCGGGTTTGTCGCAAGTCCATTTGAGGCCAGTATTAATTACCGGTATCATACGTATTCTTCTGTTTTTCTGAGGAGTGATCTGTATGATTCAGAGACCGGCGAAAGTCTAGAACGACAAGTGGATGACCAGATAGACAGATACGTCCAGGATGTCCATGAATTTTCGGCTTCCCTGCTCTGGGCACTTGATCCACTCAAACTTTCCTTCGCAGCCACATTGATGAATGACCCGCTAAACTTTAGGTTTGATAATATCATTCGCATGGATGTGGGGGTGGGGTATCAATTGCGCTCAGGAATTGGATTTACTCTGGCGCTTCGTAATGAACAATGGCAAAGTGACCTCAACCATACATTGGAGAGCAATGTAGAGCGCTCGGTAGATGTTGAGAATTCTTTAACCAATATTCAGTTTGGATTAAAATACATACTATAATGAAAAAAAATACAGCTGTAAAAGTGATGCACTATCTTCTCCTATTTACAATGGCAAGCTTCCTTATGGGGCAAAGCGCCTGGAATACGGGAGACTTGAGTTTCAGCTATCAGACCTTCCCTGCTCCTGCACAATCACTTGATTTATCCGGTGATTTAATTTCTGATGAAGTTCCCCATGAAGGTGTGGGTGGATTTGAACTGGTTCTCGGAGACACCAATCTGGTTACCCTTCTCGGCTATGATCTTTATATAAGCGGGAGTGATACACTTGCGGATATATTTGTCATTTTTATGAGCGATCCACTGCCTTTGGAACCAGGCAATTATCCTGTTAATCCCTCACCAGATGCCTTAAAAATATTTGTCTGGTTAAGTGAAGTGAATGGAGAAAGTCTTGCTAGCTTATTAGATACATCATTCACCCTGGACTCTCTGGCATCATTCAATCCATTTATTTCAGCCTCTGGTGAATTTGAGATTATCGAAAATAGCGATTTCCATTTTGAGATGGATTTCTCAGGCGTCATGCTCAATACAAGTTTTCAGGTGCGAACCATCAGTGATGGAAGTATGGAACTCTGGAATACCCTTCCCATTACAGCATATACCCACGGCTCTGTCGATTATACCACAGGTGCAGAATCAGGAAATATTAACGGTGCTTTGAACCCTCTCACTGATTCAGAAGGTGCTGGTGCAGTTCTTACAGAGGATGGGGATACACTGACTTACAATTTTATTTCCTATCAGCAACAACCTCAAAACCTTTTCAGCGTATACGGTGTCGTCTTAATAGGAGAGGACGCCCATTTCCCCATAGATGGGTCAGAATCCATCTTCGATGTTTCAGTGACTGACAATAGTTTGCCTCAGGCTGTACCATATATATTGAGAGATGTGTCTTTTGATGAGATAGCTTTGCTTCTTGAATCAGGTGAAATTCCAGATCCCACCCAATTCAGCCAGCTTTATTTGCCTGTGGGTATAGGAAACGCCTCTTTTTCCTATACATCAGTGGGAGATGCCCAGCTCAACATGGAAAACATTCTCATGTCTAACATCAATGGCGATGTGATCCAGTATAGCACTGACTGGCTTCTCAACAATAGTCTCCCTTCAGGAATTCAGGATGATAGGCCATTGAACCCTGAGACGACCAATATTGTTGGACTTGCCTATCCCAATCCATTTAACAGCAGCACCGTTATCCCCATTCAACTCTCCCAGGGTAAAGTGGTAAGTGGATATATATATAATCTCCGTGGACAGAGAGTTTACGATCTGGATTTTGGCTATCTTGGGACAGGTTCCCATGAGATTCACATTAATCTCAGAAATAGTAATCTGGATGGAGGACTCTATCATTTCTCCCTTTTCTCATCACAGAGCCAGCTTGGAACAGGGACATTTGTCTATTTAAAGTAGCACCTTTGCCACATCTGGGTTAAAATTCTTTCATCTGGGTGATAAAAATCGTCATATTCCTGAAATAAATCTTCTGAGGACATCCTTTGGCATGATATTTATAGAAGTTTGTAGTGATGATTTACGAACAATTCTCAGGATTAATTCCACTCGACATATTCAGGAGAAATAAATGACACGTAAGATGGAAACAATCGACGGGAATGATGCAGCCGCGTACATTGCCCACAAA
>JABMOS010000121.1 GCA_013203185.1 Fidelibacterota bacterium
GGGGTGGTGCGCCATACTTGAAGGCTTTGAGGACAAATCCAATTCTGGCTTGAGCTTCTGCTTCATCCATACCGATGATCTCGAACATGCGGCTTTGCATTTCGCGGGTGTGAATCCTGATTGACCCGCCTGCAACCTCATACCCATTAATTACCAGATCATAGGCCTGGGCTCTTACATCTCCTGGAGCGGATTGCATTAATTCAAGGTCTTCTGGGTTTGGGGATGTGAAGGGATGATGCATGGCGATATAGCGTTTGCTATCCTCATCCCAATCCAGCAATGGAAAATCCAATACGAAAAGCGGTTTAATAACCCCTTCTGGGATAAGCTTTTCTCGTTTGGCTAACTCAATGCGGAGAGCGCCAAGAGATTGGAGTGTCCTGGCCTCTGTATCAGACACGAAAAACAGGATATCGTTATGTCCCAGTTTAAGGTCATTGATCACTTCATTCTGTAGCGTTTCTGGAAAAAATTTGCTAATGCCTGCACTAAAGGCATTCTGATCCACTTTTACGAATGCCAATCCTTTTAACCCATAATAGGTCCGCAACCACTCTGTAAGACCATCAGTGGCTTTGCGTGAATATTTATCCCCGGCATTTTTCAGGACCAAGGCCTTGACCCTACCACCAGCTGCCAGATTATCCTTAAACACACCAAAGTCTGTCTTCTCTGCGTAGCCAGCAAACTCCATTAGGGGTAAATCAAAGCGAATATCTGGTTTATCACTGCCATACATTTCCATGGCATCTTTATATTTCATGGTGGGGAATGTTTCAGGCAAATCATAATCAAGGATGTCTTTAAATATGCCACGAGCCAGTCTTGTCGCAACGCCGAGAACATCATCCTGATCAACAAAGGACATTTCAATATCTATCTGAGTGAATTCTGGTTGACGATCTGCTCTCAAATCTTCATCTCTGAAACATTTCACGATTTGGAAGTATTTATCAAATCCAGAAATCATGAGTAATTGTTTATAGGTCTGAGGCGATTGAGGGAGGGCATAAAACTTACCCTTGTGGATTCGACTGGGAACAAGGTAATCCCTGGCACCCTCAGGAGTGGATTTCATAAGTACAGGGGTCTCAAATTCCATAAAACCTTCAGCATTCAATCTGCTGCGGGCACTCTGATACGTCTTGGATCTAGTGGCCATTAATTTTTGTAGCTCAACCGTCCGGAGTTCAAGATAGCGATACTCCAGGCGGAGATCTTCACTGCCGCTTTCACGATCTGAAACCAAAAAGGGCAGGGGCTGTGCTTCATTTAAAACTTCTAGCTCTGTAGCGACGACTTCGATGCTACCAGTTTGCATATTGGGATTAACATTGCCTTCAGGGCGGAGCTGAACTGTGCCTCGAACTGCAATCACATCTTCCATACCGAGCCGTTTGGCTTCAGCAGCAAGATCCCCGTCAAGATCTGGATTAAAGGTTACCTGGGTTTTACCGTAACGATCACGAAGATCTAGAAAGATGACACCGCCATGATCTCTATTTTTGGCAATCCATCCATTGAGGATGACTTCTTCGTTTACATTTTCAGTTGTAAGTTGACCACAGGTCATTGTTCGTTTCAGTCGCATGCTCGCTCCATTGTTAAAATCGAGGCAATGTAAACCCCGAAAAGGGCACATCAATAACGGACATTTGTGTCTGGGGGAGAATCTTTGAAAACTTAGTACGTTTTGGCGTGGTTACTTCCTGCGTAATCGTTGGATCAAAGGAAGTACATCTTCTTGTTCTTTCTGAAACGGTTGAGAGGTATCTACCCACTGCTGGTCAACTGGTTCAACTATTGGTTGGGATGTGTCTTCGATCTCATCATCCTGCTCTTCATGTTCAACGACTGCAGGGTCAGCCATTTCATTAAACATGGACCCTTTACCAAGAATCAGCCAGTTAAAATCGAGGTCATACTCTTCAGAAAGAGGCACAAGTTTTGTGCACTTGATTTCCCTTTCACCCATTTCCCAATAAATGATAGTTCTTTTTCCAAGCCCACAAAGGCTGGCAACTTCGCGTTGTGTAAGACCAACAGCTGCTCGAAATTCCCTCAATCGTTCTGCTACAGGTGACATTTTCCCTCGATTTTTGAACTGCAATAATATGCACTCTAAAACTTGTTAAGAGAAAAGGAAAAAGTGGGAAATATGACGAATTTATTATCAAATCTGATTTTTCGGATTTGGACACGACATCTTTGATTCAAAACAAATTTGTTACTCCACCAACTTTGCATTGAATCTATAATTCTCACTCCCATATTCACTGTATGAAGCCAACCAGATTACTTGTCCACACGATGTTGCTGTTATCTATGTTTTCATCAATATATGCCAGACAAAGCATTCACGGATTTGTTCGTGAAAATGAGACTGGGGAACCCCTCCCCTATGCCAATGTTATTCTGCCTGAATTAAACCGAGGTGCCACCTCTGATGCAGAGGGCTATTTTGTTGTTAGTGATCTTCCCGTCGGCTCCCATAAACTCATTGTATCAATCATTGGTTATTCCAGATATGAACAGACCATTGAGCTGCCTGTAGACTTAAACCTTCGTCTGGATATACGATTGGATCAGGCCATTATTGAGGGGCAATCGATTGAAGTCAGTGCTGAGCGAGAAAAATTCAAGGAATTGGTCAGCACCAGCACCGTTACCTTGGACCGCCGAGCTATTGAGGTAGCGCCCTCCTTCGTGGAGGCTGACGTATTCAGAGCTTTGCAATTACTACCTGGAGTACAATCCCTCAATGATTTTTCCTCTGCACTCTATGTTCGTGGTTCTACGCCAGATCAAAACCTGATCATGTTGGATGGCATCACAGTATATAATCCCATGCACTTGGGAGGTATTTTTTCAACTTTTAACACAGATGCCATCAAGGAGGCAGACTTCCATGCCGGAGGTTTCCCAGCACAGTATGGTGGACGCCTGGGCTCAATTCTAAATATCGTCAATCGTGAGGGAAATACTGAAGCATTTAGTGGCAATGCCAATATTTCGCTTATTTCCAGTAAAATTCTAATGGAAGGTCCTCTGCCTACTGGAGATTCTGAATTTATCCGAGGCTCATGGATGTTGGCCGGCCGCAGAACCTATTTTGATCTGATTGCCAATACAGCTTGGAAATACCTCATCAAACCAAACCTGAATGCATGGGATGCTGAGAATGCTCCTGACAACATCATGCCCTACTATTTTTATGATTTCCAGGGCAAGGTTAATCTGGATATTGGCAATGACCATCGTCTGACCTGGAGCTCTTTCTACGGCGATGATATCCTGTATTTTAATAATACTTACACCTATTCAGATGACTATTACTCCTATGACAATAGCAATCAAGAGACCTACTCAAGTACTGATAAGACCATAATGGATTGGCGCTGGGGCAACTTCACCAACAGTCTGCAGTGGCGTTGGATAATAACTCCCAAACTGATTGCTAAAACGGCTATCGCCAATAGTCAATTTAGGTTTGAAATCAATATCGATTATGAGGACGAGGGTTATTACCAGGATGCATATGACACATCGAGCTGGAAGTCGAGGTATTGGTTTGATCTATTTGATCGCATCAATGACCAGAGTATTGAAAGCAATCTGACATGGTTAATGAGTGATGACCATACCATCACCAGTGGATTTCAAATCAAAAAAGTGAACTTCAATCTGGGTATGATGATTGGATTTGATGATACCTATGATGGCGTGACGGAGAAGTATTTAGACACCTTGATGTGGATGGACAGTACACCCATTGAGTCGGCAGTATTTATTCAGGATAAATGGCGTGTTAATCCACTACTTTCAGTTCAATCTGGGTTGAGACTGTCTAGATATTCGCCACACGCCAAGCTCTATCTGGATCCTCGCTTAGGACTAAAATACATGTTATCCGAGCAGCTTTCCTTAAAGGGGTCACTGGGGCGTTATCACCAATTTTTAACAGTGGCCAATCCTCCTGACGAGAACCTGCGATTTCTTGATATCTGGTATGGCGTCCCAGAAGACTATGAGGCTCCCAGTTCTGATCATTATATACTTGGTCTGGAATACTTAACAAACACAGACCTTCTCTTTCGAACAGAAGCCTATTACAAATCATTTGACAACTTGTTGACCCTTAAACCCGGCGACCTCCTGAACATTGACGAAGATGGCGGCTTGCAGATCGATGAGTTTAATGAATTCTGGGATACAGATGCTTATGCCCAGGGACTGGAAATTTTGGTAAAAAAACTTTCTGGTGGGGTTAGAGGATGGCTGGGTTATACCTATGCAGTGACGGAGCGCAAATTTGAGAACCAGGATTGGTACTACCCCAAATTTGATCGCACACACACGATTAACGCAGTGGCGGACTGGGCACTTACATCAACATTGCATTTTAGTACCGCAGTTACATACTCCACTGGGAATCCTTATACACCAGTAATTGGCAGGAGTGAATCATGGTACGACCAGTCCTGGGGAGTAGGAGATGATTTCTGGGCAAACAGCAGCTTTTTATATGGTGAGCGGCACAGTGCCCGATATCCAGGGTATTTTCGAATGGATGTCAGCTTGAAAAAGAGAAAACCATGGCGTCATGGAACCAAGGAGTGGTATTTCCAGATCCTTAATGTCAGCAATCATTTAAATGTTTTCTCCTATATATATCAGAATCGGAGCGACTATAACCCTCGTACGAGCCAATTCGAAAACAAAGGAGTGCAACGAGCGGGTATCCCCATGTTTCCTTTCTTTCCAAGTTTTGGAGTAAAATATGAATTCTAAGAATCACCTGGGGGTCATTTTGAGGTTCGCGAAGGAATTCCTACTTCAAACCTCCACCATTACTATCATTCTGACCCTCTTCATATCTTGTGGAAACTGGGGGTGGGAATCCATTGATACCGATAACGAAGAGAAACTAAATATATTTGGGCTAATCAGCCTTGACGATTCATTGGAAAGTTTTGTAATCGTACACAAGACCCTGGAAACATCCGGTCCTGATGATAGGGTCGTTGGAAGCGATACGATTTACTATCATGTCATTGAATGGTACAATGAAGATACTGGGGGGGTGGAAAGTGATACCAATTGGTATGAGGAGCCCTGGGTTCAAACGATTACTGAACCGCTTTATATCGTCAAAGATGCTACTGTGATTATTTCAGATGGAACTCAGGATTTTGAGTTCCATCGTCAACAACCAAATCTCGATAACCACTATTTCTATTGGCGGGATGACTATCTAGTCGACCTTGCGCGGTATGTTGATACAACGGGCCAGTTTACACCTCAAGCAAACACCCTTTACACCCTCACAATCAGCACGCCAGGTGGATTGGCAGTCACTGGAAGTCTAACCACACCCTCTCTTCCGGTCATTTACGAATCTACAACCATTGATACCGTTTCAATGAGACAGCCTTTCCAGGTCAGCTGGGCTTATGCTGGGGATTTTACGACCCTTGTGGCCACAGGATATCCTTCCGATGATTACCGTGAATTTTACCTGTGTGGAATGGAGCAGCAAAGTGCTGTTGAGCCTGGTGATACAACCTGGACATCAACCACAGACCCTTACTGTTTTGACGAATTTGGCAACTCAGATCAGATCTCTGAAATGGATATCAGGGTTCGTTTTGTTGATGACAACTATGCAGAATATTTTGTCCATGGGGGTGGTGATGCTGGAGATATATCGAATATTTTAATCGGAGAAGGAGGCATTGGTGAGGGATTTGGAATCGAAGGCGGCTTTGGTGTCTTTGGTGCCCTCAGCTCCAGCAGGATAAAACGACATGCCAGAGAATAATCCTTACTGAGAAGACTGTACTGCAGCGCTGATTGGGCAAGACTATACGCCACGCCTTAAATTATTTTAAATACACTATCTTAGAATTTGCATGCAACGCAATTGATGAGCCTGTCGCCCTAAATTCTATCTGAACCACATAAATTCCAGCTTCAAGATTATGCCCGTATGAACTATGCCCTTCCCACGTGAATTCATGCACCCCTATGACCTGATTAATCCTCTGGAAGGTTCCTACTTGTTTACCCTGCAAATCAAAGATGCTCAAATTGATATTTCCATCCCCAGGAATTGAAACCTGAATAGTTGTTTCTGGATTGAATGGGTTTGGGTAGGCTTGGAGCAGGAGCTGAGATCCAGGGGTTTGAGTCTTAATCCTGCTGGTTGAGATTGAATATCCAACATCAGCGATGGGGATGGGTGATAGATCCATTTGTTCATAGTAGGACTGAAATTCAGCGACCTCAGGCAGATCATATTCAAATAAATCCTGGGCAAACCGAGGAGCTAGGGTCTGATAGTTCATGGTAGCATGAACTATCAGAGCTGCATCTGAATCGAGTCCACCTACCCTATAGTGCACTTTGTCGCTCCCGGTGCCCTCGTCAAGGTCATTCCAATTGAAATCAGGGTCTTGGGTCGCCAGGCCTATAATTCTTGTGGAATCGGCTGCTACACCATCCGTTAGGTATCCCAATGGAGGTATTCTATTGTCTTTTAAATAACCAGCTATTCTCAGGAGTGTATAGGTTTTGTCTCCATTCACATCCATAGGCATATTCTGATATATTTGTACTTGATCCTCGTGAGTGATGGTCTGGTAATGTTGTTCATAAACCGGGTCCAGTCCAACAATTTCTCCAGTCTCATCCCAGGCACCTGAGTGAAATACGATATTCCCTGATTGGTCCACTACTTTGAGTTCTAACCATGCTCTTCTACTGGGATAGGCGGTTGGGAATTTGTGTCCGGAAAGATTTTCAACATCAACTTCAATCATCAGGGTATCTACCATGCCATTCCATTCAGCCTCAAGATTTAATCGCACGGATTGTCTCTCAAGAAGCCTCAAACTTCTATCTATGGTCGAATCAAAATGAGCTTCTGAGGCATTCACGCCTAATTCGTCTCTGAAATTCTTCAGCAATTTGAGCATAAACACATTTCCGCCCACAAATTCATGGGTATGAAGAGGGTTCCGGGCTCCCAGCCACTGAGGTCGATTTGATAAAACGATGTCCTCTTCAATCGCTGGCATATGACAGGTCTGACATTCAATTCCCAATTCAGGATAGGCACTATTTAGCCACTCTAGATAGGGTACTTGTTCGGGAGCTTCCCCAGCCACTTCTCCTTCATCATTCACATAGAGTGTAAAAAGGGTGTGGCAGGTAGCACACATCTCCGAGCTTGAAATATGAGATCCCATGGTTGGCGTGTAATTGACCATAGAGGCCATGGGCCCAACAACGGGATTACTAAAAGGACCGTAAATTAGCCGGTTATCTTCAATAGTAAAATGACCGGAGAAGCTCTCACTCTGACCCAAGTCTTGATCCTGTATCTGGTGACATACGGCGCAGCTCACCCCATCCATAGCCAGAGGACTCTCTACCATTTCAACGAAGGAGTAGTCTGACTGTCCATCATATTCTGCCTGTGTGTTGCCCATGGGGGCATGACAGCTTGTACACTTATCTTCAATGATGCCCTGCAGGTGCGGATTTGAGGCAACTTCGGCTTGCACTTTGGCCTGCCAGAGCGGGTCAATGGTTGAATTTGCCATCATGGTGGATCTCCAATATGTGGTTGGAGATACATCATTTCCATGGCTGTCTCTCAGTGCAGCAGTGTTGGGACCTGCCTGAGTATGGCAAACTGCACAAGATCCAGACCCGGAGAATAGAGAACTGGTCTCTGTTGGTAATGGCTGGGCTGCTAGCCAAGAGGCGCCCAATGACAGCAATATGATTTTATTGAATAGATTCATAGACTCTCGATTTTACCTGCATTCGGGCTAAAGTATTCCACATTCATGCAAGCAAAAACACGAGCCCCAGATAAATTGGGGCTCGCGTACAGGGAGGAAGTCCTCAAGAAAGGACATCGTTTGTTGCCTTATGGTCTGTTCCCTCTTCCGGGACGGTTTCCACGTCGACCACCGCCCATATCGTCATTTCCACCACGGGGTCCTCGAGGTCCACGTCGGCCTTCACGGGGACCAAATTCATGCTGATCAAAAATCAATTGCTGGTCAGGGGTCAGCAGGGATCGTATTTGAGTGCGGTGTGCGGTCATCAATGCGTCCATAGCAGTACGGTTGGCTTCGATAGTTGCTTGTAGTTCAGCAATCCTATCAGCATCAGCATTTTCACTGTTATTTAGCAATTTGAGTTCCTGTTCCAGCGAGCGAGTCGTTTGACGAATTTCCTGCATTGCAGGCTGCATACTCTCACGAAGTTCCGTGATCTGTTGCATTTGCTCCGTGGTTAAATTCAAACTTTCATCCCAGGTTAAGCGGGAGCCGCCACCGCGACGCCCCTGGGCCATTACAATTGTCATAGAAAGCAAAATGAGTATAAATAGTTTACGTTTCATAATTAACTCCATTAGTTATTAATATTAAGGGTGATCCCATAATTCATACTCTCGTAGTCATATAGAGGATCATTTGATTTGTTTTGAGTCCAACCGGTATTCACCAGCAATTCAATAGCTGACAGCCAATTACTCCGATCCCGCCCCAAATCCAGACTCCAACTCACTTGAACCTTTTGCTTCTTGTCTGAACGGTCAAAGCCTAGATCCACATAGTCATCATTCTCAATGACATACACCTGACTATCGAAGTCAAACTCATACACGGGAACGTCTAGATAATTCTTTTCATCCATTAAAAAATACATCTTGAATTTTTGTCGCGTACTTATTCTATACAGTAAGCGGAAGGAAGCAGAAGGGCCTTCACTCCTGAACCGGTCAATAAATGGATTGTTCAACCCATACTGCAGTGCCAGGGCGTTGGTCTCATGATTAATGAGTGATTGGTAATCCATCCAAAGGGTTGCACCCAGCTTTGGTCCAAGTGCCTGACTCAGTCTGAATTCTGAGATAAATAGATAATTATCAGGTATTGAATCGACTTCCATGGTACGGGTAAACCTACCTGGTAACCCGTCACTGACAACAGTCTGCGGCCAAAAATTTTGGTACGCCAGGGAGGTTCTGATATTCGCCGATGTCTTGGTCTGGAAGGACTGGTTATATGTTAAATAGATCTCATGGTCTGTATTTGAAGCCTCAGAAACTTCCTCAAAGCGGTTGAAATTTAAATCATAGCCACCAATGAGTAGTTGGGAGGTTTTAAAATAATATTTCCACTTCAAGTACATACCGAATCCACTGCTATTGTAATAGCTATAGCTGTCATGAAAACGGTTCATATAGGCAAATAAACCAGCAAATATCTGATTATCTTTGATTTCAAAATAACGAAGTTGAAGTCCGAGCTCTGCTTCAGAATTAGAATATTCGGCATAGGGATAGATTTGGGAATGCGAAATATCTATATACGCCCTGGAATTGTCAGAGAGTATTGAACTGAGAGAGAAGGCAGTTGAGCTGTAAGAAGCATCTGGTACCAATTTACTGCCCAATAAGTAATCCGCACTGCCAAAGGCATTGTCGAAGGTGTAGGTGAACTCACTTGCTCTGGCTGTGCTGAAGGACACCAATATAAAGATGGTAGCGATGGTGGCAGCTATAGATGAGATCACTTTATCAACTTGAATCTTCATACTGAGATGCCTCCGTCTTCCTTCCTGATAATCCCCTTGCAACTCAAATTGTTGTCTGGAAGATAATCTGATCACTTCGTTTTCTATGATATTGGTTTGCATAATTGCTGTGCCTTCGTTCAAGAGGAGGAGGAGTGCTCCTCCCCCTCTTTTCTCGAATTAATTGGCTCTGCTTAGTTTCCCAGATGCCTTTTTGCGGACTGTGGGATCTGGGAGACAATCACCTGCTCCAGGACCGTTTCCTCCACCAAACCCAGGCCGACGTCCACCAGGGCCATTACCATTACCCTGACCATCTTCTGGTCTTACATAATCTTCATCAGCATAGTTGGGGATACCATCACCATCATCATCTGGAGCAAGATCGTTGTAGCCATCGCCGTCTTCATCAATGAATTCACCAGGGCCATTACCGTTGCCCTGACCATTCTCCGGCCTTACATAATCTTCATCAGCATAGTTGGGAATGCCATCGCCATCATCATCTGGCGCAAGATCATTGTATCCATCGCCGTTTTCATCGATGAATTCACCAGGGCCATGACCTCCGGACCCGTGATTGCCATTGCCATTTCCCCAGTGGCCACCTTGTGCATAAACTGGGCTGGCTATTGCGAACAAACTGATCGCTATTGCCATCATCATCACCGTTAAGAACTGCTTTTTCATATTGCGTTTCTCCTTTGTTAATTTTCTGTATCAAAAAAGCTGCCCTCTATAGTCCAATCTCTATGCCAGTATAGTCACCTCTAAAATAGAGCAGTATAGATAAATGTTATTATTGTACTTACCTACATAACTATAAATAGTTCTGGTGTGATTATGCTCGACAATTCACGTCGAATTCGACAAAATTGTCGAGAGGGATGATGATTATTTCAAGTGGTATTTTTGAAGCTTATAGCGGAGAACCCGTTCGCTGATGCCAAGTCGTCGGGCACATTCGCTTTGATTGCCCTGTGCCTCTGCCAACGTATTTTTTATAAGATCAACTTCAAGGCCTCCTACAGAATCCTTCAATTTGCCAGAAGCGATCTTTTCCCCAGCCTTGTTTTGAAGGTTAAGCCCTTTAACTAGAATTTCTGGTCCCGGGCAGAGTAAGACGGCCCGTTCCAACAAATTTCCCAATTCACGAACATTGCCTGGGAAATGATACCCCTTAAGGGCATCAACCACTTCAGTGGACAATATCAATCCTGATCGATTTTCTCTGCTGCCAAATTTTTTAAGAAAATACTCAGACAGAACGCCGATATCCTCAGGTCGGTTTCTCAAGGGTGGAATTTCCAGATTGATGACATTCAATCGATAGTAGAGATCTTCCCTGAACTCACCAATCTCAATGGCATGGAGTAAATCTACATTGGTGGCTGCAATTACTCTCACATCCGATTTGAGAACTTTATTTTCCCCTATTTTTTGAAACTCTCCACTCTGGAGGAAGCGTAAAAGCTTGGTTTGCATATCCAGGGGAAGGTCACCAATCTCATCCAGGAAGAGTGTTCCCTCATGCGCTTCTTCAAACCGGCCCTTCCTTGTGGCAGTCGCTCCAGTGAAAGCGCCCTTCTCATGTCCAAATAGCTCACTCTCAA
>JABMOS010000014.1 GCA_013203185.1 Fidelibacterota bacterium
TCAGTCTTTAATTGCCCGACTACGCCAAAGCGTTCAAGTATTCTGAATTTAGAACTGTCTCTGCGGAGCCTGTAAACATCCTCAATTAATCGTTTTCTGAACTTTTTAATTGAATAGGTGCTTTTTGTGGCATTACAGCTTCGGCATGATGGGTTCATGTTCTCTATTGTATCGGCCCCCCTATTCACATTCATCCTCGCCATATCTGCCTCAGAGTCATTCCTGAAGATTGGTACAATGTGGTCAACCTGCATGTCGTCATATTCAAGATGGATTCCACAGTAGGCACAATGACTATCATACTTGGCGAGGATTTTATTTCTGAGATTCTTCCTCATCTCTAACTATCCATTTCTTCGGATGTGAGCATCTTTAAGCATTGAATAAAAGCCCACTTTTCTTTCTCCATACCACCAAGCTCGTCACATGATTTCATCTTTGACTCTAAGAATTGTTTTAGGTCAGTCCTTTTTGTTTCGGTCTTTTGCCCCTTGATATAGGCATCTTGTAATCCTGCCATAATTGCAACTTTTAGATTTTGCTCCTCAATATTAGGCCATGCCGAATTCATTTTGACATAGAGGTCGGTTACTTTTTTAGCCATTTTCGACAGTTCATCGATGTCAATATGTTTTGGTTGTTTCATGCCGATACGTTCGCTCTCACCAATGCCTCAGCAGGATGAGGTGAAACAGAATTCCCAACCATCCTGACCTGAGCTGTTTTTGTGAGTGGTTTACCGTTGTACTCTGGATCGATCACATATTCTTCAGGGAATCCTTGAGCCAGAAATAATTCTCTGGGAGTTAGCATTCTCATCCCAATATCAACGATCTGATAGTCTTCACCGGCAATACAGACCAAACCAAATCGAGCTTTTGAAGTGATTGAGTGTAGGGGCTGATCGATGGCCTGTGCTATCGCCGTCCCATAATATTTGATTAAAAATGCTCTGACTTCTCCAAAATGGGTACCACTGGCTGATATTGTGTGCAGGGGGTCTCTCAGATCCTGACCATATCCCATTGATGTTGTACCCCTGAATTTGATCAAGTGGCTTGTAACCAATCCAGACTTTCCCTGCCCACCAGGAGTGATGGTTGGAGCAGGTTTCTTAACATCTGCTCCAATGCTATTCCCAAAGTGCCTGGTTAAAAATGCGAAGGCTAATTGGTTCTGTGTGCCCCTGGCCGTGGTTGTTGGTAACGGATCGCTCACTTTGCTGCCGGTTGCTCCAGTGTAGTGCTTTGCTATCCAGGCTGCACAGAGTAAATGCTCATTCTTACTAACGATCGTGGTAAGCGGTTTATCCATGGGATATGAAAGATTGTCTCCACCGAACCCAGTTTGGCAGATTCGGGTGATATACGGGACAACCAATCCATGAGCATCATAGGCAGCAGTGATAGTTTTCATCGGTTCCGTGAGCGCTTGACCTCGGAATCCTTTCCCTCCATGATTACATGTCACTATGAATGGCTCTTGGGCATCAATAACAAATTTCTTAATCCCCATCGCAATCCTTCGCAGGGTATTCTCCGCGAGCGGTTTCTTCCTGGTAAAAATACTTGGACATGGAATTGACCAGTCAATGCATTCAGCTGCTGATCTATGTGGGAGTTTTTGAAAACCATGGGTCCTCGTTGGCCAAACAATTGGTTCCCCATCCAACCGGGCAACCATAAATAACCGCTTCCTTGATGTTGGAGCTCCGTAATCGCACGCCATTAAATTTTTCCAGTCAACCCGATACCCGAGCCTTTTAAACTGATTCACCCATTTGGTGAATGTTTTTCCTCTAAGATCAGGATTCGGGCGGCCATCTTTATCCAGTGGTCCCCACTCAACAAACTCCTGAACGTTTTCCAGCATGATTACTTTTGGACGGACCTCTTTGGCGTATCTGGTAGCTACCCATGCTAATCCTCGGATATTTTTCTCTACAGGTGTTCCACCTTTAGCTCTTGAAAAATGTTTACAATCCGGACTGAACCAGGCTAATGCGACTTCACGACCCTTTGTGACTGTTCTTGGTTCAACTTCCCAAACATCTTCGCAAAAGTGATAAGTCTTAGGGTGATTTGCTTTGTGCATTGCGACAGCTTGAGGATCATGATTGATGGCATAGTCGATATTTCGACCTAACGCAGCTTCAATTCCTGTACTGGCTCCACCACCTCCGGCAAAATTATCTATGATCAATCCGCTCAAACCAACCCCTCCTTCTCAATATTCGCCA
>JABMOS010000122.1 GCA_013203185.1 Fidelibacterota bacterium
ACGCTGCACAATCTCATTAAGTGCTGAGCCCGTTGCAACCATGGGGTAAACAATTTCCATGGGTTCAACCACAAATTCTATGAGGGTTGGTCCGTCGTGGGCCTGAGCTTCCAGAACGGTTGAAATAACATCCTTACGCTCGGTGACCCGGTAGCCCTTCAATCCGTATGCATCGGTAAGCTTGAGGTAGTCTGGTCCGGAGATGGGGGTTTCGCTGTAGCGATTGTCATAGAACATCTCTTGCCATTGTCGAACCATTCCGAGATAGCCATTATTGATCAGGGCTATATTGATATTGGCGTTTTCCTGAACTGCAGTTGCCAATTCTTGAATGGTCATCTGGATACCGCCATCACCCACTACAGCCCAGATATTCTTTTTGCGTCCAGCAAAACTGGCCCCGATAGCTGCAGGCAGACCATATCCCATGGTTCCCAAGCCCCCTGAGGTGAGCAATGAGTTGGCATGGTCCTGATAATAATACTGGGCAACTGTCATTTGGTGTTGGCCCACGTCAGTCACCATGAGGGCTTCGCCTTTAGTAGCCTCCCACAGATCGCGCACTACAAAGGCTCCATAAAGTTTGTCTGATTTTCTATTGAGGATATCTTTGGTTTTAGACTGCTTCATCCAGCCCTTGATTTGAGCTGACCAGTCATCATGTTTTGCCTCTTTAATTTTGGGGAGTGCTGCAGTGAGGACAGCTTTCAAATCTCCCCTGATACCAACATCCACTATGATATTTTTATTGAGCTCTGTGGGGTCGATATCGATATGAATTTTTTTAGAATTGGGGGAATAAGTTTCTAGTTTTCCTGTGACCCGATCATCAAACCGCATCCCGCAGGCAATCAGTAAATCTGCCTCCTGAATGGCATGGTTCACCCAATAGCCCCCATGCATTCCCATAAAGCCAATACACTTGGGATGGCTGGCCGGGATACCGCCTATCCCCAGCAGGGTTACAGCCACAGGGATATCTGCCTTTTCCGCCAGGGTTGTAAGTTCATACGTGGCTCCTGATAACAGCACACCATGACCTGCTAAAATTACCGGGTTCTTGGCAGTATTTATTAATGTAGCGACTTCTTCCAGTTCACTTTCAGTGGCACGAATCACAGGATTGTATCCAGGTAAAACATCATGGGTTTCTGGATAGACAAATTCTATGGTTTCATTTTGAACATCTTTGGGAATATCAATGAGAACCGGACCAGGTCGGCCAGTGCGGGCGATATAGAAAGCATCCTTAATGGTTGCTGCCAGCTTATTGATATCATTGACCTGATAGCTGTGCTTGGTCAATGGGATCATGGCTCCCAGAATATCTGTTTCCTGGAAGGCATCACTTCCCAATGATTCTCGTCCAACCTGGCCAGTGATACACACCAGGGGAATAGAATCCATCATGGCTGTGGCCACTCCAGTAATCAGATTGGTTGCTCCAGGACCAGATGTGGCCATGCAAACACCAACTTTTCCACTGGCTCTGGCAAAACCATCAGCAGCATGGGCAGCATTTTGTTCATGGCGCGTAAGCACATGGTGAATTCGATCTTTGTATTTAAACAAGGCGTCATAGATGGGAAGATTGGCGCCACCTGGATAGCCAAAAACGACTTCTACGTCCTCCCTGATTAAACATTCCCAGACTATGTCTGCGCCGGTGATCTTTTTATTAGGTGTCGCTGTCTTACTCATTTGAGCACTGCTCCTGTATTTGCTGAGGTTACCATACGACTATATCGAGAGAGGTATCCTGATTTAATTTTGGGTTCAAATGGTGCGAGAGCATCCATTCTCTGAGCGATTTCAGTATCTGTCAATGCGACTGATAGCTGTCTATTGGGTATATCAATGGTAATCATATCTCCAGCTTTGAGACTGGCAATTGGTCCACCTGAGGCAGCTTCTGGAGATACATGCCCCACACAGGCTCCACGTGTTCCACCTGAAAATCTTCCATCTGTGATCAAGGCAACTTCGGCACCTAAACCCATGCCCATGATGGCACTGGTTGGAGCCAGCATCTCAGGCATGCCTGGTCCGCCCCTGGGGCCTTCATAGCGGATGACCACAACATCTCCAGACTGCACATCTCCCGTTTTTATGCCGATGACGGCTGCATCCTGTGATTCATATATGCGAGCTGGACCAGTATGAACCATCATCTTGGGATCCACGGCCCCTGTTTTAATTACAGAGCCATTGGGCGCTAAATTTCCATAGAGAATGGCCAGCCCACCCTCCTGGGAATAGGGGTTTTCGATGGATCGAATAACATCGCTATTCAAACATGTGGCAGACTCGATGGTCTGGCCCAGTGTTTTTCCAGTGATGGTGGGTCGCTCCAGGTCGAGGAGGCCGTCCACACGGGATAATTCTTTTAAAATGGCTGAGATACCACCGGCAAGATGAACATCTTCCATGTGCACCTTATCGGTTGCCGGGCTCACCTTACATAAATAGGGAGTTTTTCGACTGAGAGCATTCAATTCATTAAGATCAAAATCAATTTCAGCTTCTGAAGCTGCTGCCAGGGTATGTAAAATCGTATTGGTGCTGCCACCCATTGCCATATCCAGGGCAAAGGCATTGAGGATGGTTTCACGGGTAACGATATCCCGGGGTTTCACATCCTTCTCAACCAAGGTCATGATGGCAGTGGCACAATCCTGAACCAGTTTTAGTCTACCATTATCCGTGGCCAGCATGCTGCCATTTCCAGGCATGGCCATACCCAGAGCTTCAAGAAGACAATTCATTGAGTTGGCTGTGAACATACCAGAGCAAGAGCCACAAGTCGGGCAGCCCTGTTCTTCCAATTCTTTTAACTGCTCATCATTAATGGTTCCAGCTTGATGCTTGCCGACACCCTCAAAAACAGAAATAAGGTCAACTTTGGTTCCATCAGCAGTTTTACCCGCCTCCATAGGCCCTCCAGCAACAAAAACAGCTGGAATATTCATACGCAAGACAGCCATAAGCATCCCTGGGACAATTTTGTCACAACTTGAAATACAGATGAGACCATCGAGACGATGAGCTTCCGCCACCGTTTCCACACTGTCCGCAATGAGCTCTCGACTGGGCAGAGAGTAACGCATTCCCAGATGTCCCATGGCAATACCATCATCCACACCAATGGTGTTGAACTCGAAGGGTACTCCGCCAGCCTCACGCACAGCCCTTTTTGCAACAGCGCCGAAGGCCTGTAAGTGGACATGACCAGGAATCAGGTCTATATATGAATTGGCCACACCGATAAATGGTTTCTCAAAATCAGAATCTTTTTGAATGACGCCAGTAGCGCGAAGAAGACTACGGTGGGGTGCCTTATCGAATCCTTTTTTTATGAGATCTGATCTCATACTTGTCGGTTCCCTTCAGTTTGTCCAAAACTGATGCCGGAAAGAACTTTTCCATCAGGGGTACAAGCAAATTTAGTCGGGGGTTAGCCGCCTCTCTGCTCAATCCTGATGTGTTTGTAAGTTCTATCAGGCGATCAGAGTGGCGTTGATAATAATAAGTACTAGGCCTAGAATACTTAGGACATTAATACTTAAAATCTCTGTAGCTAGAATTGACTCATACTCTGAGCTTATTGCCAGAGCCTGCCCGGTGAGGGGGCGATTTGAATGGGTCATATTTCTAGTCATACTTCTCATGGTTTTTAACCTGTTGTATTCTATCTCGAATGAGCGG
>JABMOS010000123.1 GCA_013203185.1 Fidelibacterota bacterium
CATTTGATCCAGACAAAGACTTTGTCAGAGAGATGACATGGCGTCTCGAGAGTTTGCTAGATAGTTAAACTATTACAGGAGGTGTGTGGTATGAATCGAAAGTTCTTATTGTTGTTTCTTATATTTTCAATGTTTTTCGCATACGGACAGGAAGGTAAAACAGGTTGGGGCTTTGGTGGTGTACCTGCCGTTGCCTATAATTCAGATACTGGATTTTTATATGGAATCGTTTTTGAAGCCTACAATTATGGTGACGGCTCCCATTATCCTGATTATGACTATACCTTAAAACCTACTTGGACCAGGACCACCAAAGGAAGTGGAGAGAATACACTTTTTTTCGATTCAAAATACCTCCTCCCGAATGACATTCGGGTTACTGCTTACGCAGGATACCTCACAGAGCAAGCCCTTCCTTTTTATGGATTTAATGGGTATGAAGCTGACTACAATATCAACTTTGAAGATGATACGACTCAAGCAGATTATCTCACGAGAATGTTCTACAGACATGAGCGGAATACCTTACGATTAACAGCTGATTTTCAAAAAAGTGTTATCAGTGAGAATATCCGCGTCATTGCTGGGTTTGGATATATTGACACACAGGTGGACACAGTGGATGAGGCTGGCTTGAACGAGGGCAAAGATGAAGATCTCCTGCCACTCGGTGCCCCAACCCTTTATGATAATTATGTCGCTTCAGGATATATTAGGGATGAAGAGAAAAATGGTGGTGTGACTAACTTTGTTAAACTTGGTCTTGTCTATGATACCAGAGATAATGAACCAAACCCCATGAGTGGTGTCTGGACCGAAGCCCTCCTCACAATTTATCCAGACTTTTTGGGCAGTGATTTTCCATTTACTACTGTCACAGCCACACATAGGCAATACTTCACCTTGATTGAGAATGACCTCTCCTTTGCTTATCGCCTGGGATATCAACAACAGATAGGTGATGTACCTTTCTTTATGTTACCCTGGTACCAAAGCTCCTACAAGATGACCGAAGGCCTGGGTGGATCTAAATCCTTACGCGGTATTTTGAAAAATCGTATTGTTGGTACCTCCATTTTTATGGCCAATATGGAAGCCAGATGGAAATTTTACAAAACAGTGGTTGGTGGTCAAAACTTATACCTGGCCCTCAATGGTTTCTCTGATTTCGGCCAGGTTTTGACACCATACGAGGTCGAGGATCAAACGCTCCCAGTTGTCGCAGATGAAGGCTTGCACCTATCATTTGGTGGTGGTTTAAGAGTCGTTCTTAATGAGAACTTCATCATCGCTGTAGACTATGGTATGGCAAAAGATGAACAGGATGGAAATTCTGGTCTATATATTGGCCTTGGCTATCTTTATTGAGGGGTTTTAAAATCAAATAGGGGATTGTTTGGGCATGGCTAAGATGAAAAACCCTGGACCAGATCACAAAAGATCAAATGTGTATAGTGAGTGTTCCCTTCGGGATAACCACTGGGTACAGGATGTGCAGGGGATGTTGGCCCCTCATCTTGGCACAAAGACAAGGACATCACAAATGTGGGTTCACGGCACATCATAGTGGTGGTGCTCAATCAGCTATTATGAGCATTGAAATCTATTAATCCTGATAATGAGCGCTAATTAAGGTTATTTACGATCATGAGTATTCTGAAAACCACAGTAAATACACGTTCAGATGAATTCCTGTTAAATCAGAAAGCAATGCATGCGCTTGTTGATGATCTACAGGCTAAAGTCCAGGAGATATCTAAAGGTGGCGGCGATAAAGCCACAGAGAAGCACCTTTCCCGGGGCAAACTCCTGCCACGAGAAAGAGTCAGATTATTGCTGGATCCCAGCTCACCTTTTCTTGAGTTTTCCCAATTCGCAGCTTGGAATATGTATGACAATCAAGTTGCCTCTGCAGGAATAATAACCGGTATTGGCATGGTCAATGGCCAGGAATGCATGATTGTTTGCAACGATGCCACTGTGAAAGGCGGTACTTATTTCCCGGAAACAGTAAAAAAACATCTCCGGGCTCAGGAGATAGCAGCCGAAAACAATCTTCCTTGCATATATCTGGTTGATTCGGGGGGCGCAAACTTGCCACAACAAGATGAAGTCTTCCCAGATCGAGATCACTTTGGTCGGATATTTTATAACCAGGCAAATATGTCGTCTAAAAATATCCCCCAAATTGCCGTTGTGATGGGCTCTTGCACAGCTGGAGGCGCTTATGTTCCGGCAATGGCTGATGAGAGCATCATTGTTAGAAACCAGGGCACAATATTTCTGGGTGGCCCTCCTTTGGTTAAGGCTGCGACGGGTGAAATAGTCACTGCAGAAGAACTGGGTGGGGCTGATGTGCATTGCAGGGACTCAGGGGTAACAGACCATTATGCCCAAAATGACACCCATGCACTTAATATTGCCAGGGATATCGTTTCCACACTGAATAGAAAAAAGACCATTGAACTTGCCATACAAGAACCCGTTGAGCCATTATATCCTGCTAGGGAAATCTATGGTGTCATTCCCGCCGATACAAAAAAACCTTATGATGTGCGTGAAGTTATCAGTCGAGTAGTGGATGCTTCAGAGTTTCAGGAATTCAAGCCCCTTTATGGGTCTACATTGATTTGTGGCTTTGCACATATTTATGGTTATCCAGTGGGAATTGTTGCCAACAATGGAATTTTATTCTCAGAATCTGCCTTAAAGGGTGCACACTTTATTGAGCTTTGTAGTCAGCGCAAAATCCCGCTGGTATTTTTACAAAATATTACTGGCTTTATGGTTGGCAAAAAGTACGAAGCCTCTGGCATCGCAAAAAATGGTGCAAAAATGGTTACCGCTGTTGCCTGTGCAAAAGTACCAAAATTTACAGTCATTATTGGCGGTAGCTATGGTGCAGGTAATTATGGAATGTGTGGCCGGGCATATTCACCTCGCATGCTTTTTATCTGGCCCAATGCTAGAATATCTGTCATGGGTGGAGAGCAGGCAGCAAATGTATTGGCACAGGTTAAACGGGATAATTATTCTGCCAAAGGCATTGAATGGTCAGCTGAAGATGAAGCTGATTTTAAAAAACCAATACTGGAACAATATGAAACTCAGGGACATCCATATTATGCGAGTGCCCGCCTATGGGATGATGGCATCATTGACCCTGCAGATACAAGGATGGTGCTGGGGCTGGGTCTCTCTGCAGCGCAAAATGCTCCCATAGAGGAAACCAAATTTGGGGTATTCAGGATGTAACGCTTATGAATAATTCAGCTATTAAAATATCAAAATACGAGACCGGAATTGTTCGCGTCACTTTGAACCAGCCTGAGATTCACAATGCATTTGATGAGGAATGCATTGGACAGTTAACAGCCACGTTCAAGGATCTAGATAATGATAAGTCTGTCCGAGTTTTAATTCTGGATGCCGCTGGGAAAAGTTTTTCAGCCGGTGCTGATCTAAACTGGATGAAAAAGATGGCTGAATATTCTTATGATGAGAACGATAAGGATTCACAAGCTCTGGCTGATCTAATGTCTACTCTTTACCAAATGAAATGTCCAACAATCGCAGCTGTTCAGGGCTCAGCTTATGGCGGCGGGGTAGGTCTGGTTGCCTGCTGTGATATTGCTATAGCCAGCAGAAATGCCAGTTTTTGCTTTTCAGAAGTTAAGCTTGGCTTGATACCTGCCGTGATCAGTCCCTTTGTGGTGAAGGCTATTGGTGAACGAGCGGCAAAGCGATACTTCATAACTGCAGAACGTTTTGATGCTAACCGGGCACTTGAGTTAGGATTGATATCTGAAAGTGTAGATGAGGGTGATCTAGCAGCAAGAGTAATGTCAATTGCTGAATTAATTATTGATAACGGTCCTGAAGCTGTAATTGCGGCCAAAGAATTGATAAATGATGTCTCTAATAAATCTCTTGATGACCAACTAAAGATGATGACAGCAAATAGAATTGCAGAAATGAGAGCCTCAAACCAGGGCAAAGAAGGTGTGAATGCCTTCCTTGAAAAACGGAAAGCGAATTGGGAACAGAACTAATCCATGTTTGCTAAAGTTCTTGTAGCTAACAGGGGTGAAATAGCCTGTAGAATTATCAAAACTGCTGGCCAACTCGGCATAAAAACTATTGCGGTTTATTCCACTGTTGATAAAAACTCAAAACATGTATCTATGGCTGATGAAGCGTTTTGTATTGGTGGTGCGCCAGCGTCAGAGAGCTATCTTCGAGGGGAAAAGATAATAGATGTTGCCCTTAAAAATGGGGCCAATGCCATTCATCCAGGATATGGGTTTCTTTCTGAAAATGCAGATTTCGCCCAGCTTTGCTTAAATAATGATATTGTTTTTATAGGCCCTTCCGTTTCTGCCATCAAGGCCATGGGATCAAAAAGTAATGCCAAAGATATTATGGCCAAGGCTGGCGTGCCTCTTGTCCCAGGATATCACGGTGATGACCAATCCCTGGAAAACCTCCTTGCATCTGCAAAGGATATCGGGTTCCCAGTATTGCTGAAACCAGCTGCCGGTGGCGGTGGCAAAGGCATGCATATTGTTGATACTGCTGCAGGATTTCCTGCAGCCCTTGAATCCAGCAAAAGAGAAGCCATGGCATCATTTTCTAATGATGAGGTATTGGTTGAAAAATACCTGATTCAGCCTCGTCATGTTGAGATACAGGTATTTGCTGATAATCATGGCGGTGTGGTGCATCTATTTGAAAGAGACTGTTCTGTACAGCGCCGACATCAAAAAATAATTGAAGAAGCTCCAGCCCCGGGGATTTCTGACCAGGTCAGGAAATCAATGGCTGATGTTGCCATCAAGGCTGCCAGTGCAATTGGTTATACAGGGGCAGGAACTGTTGAATTCCTTTATGATAGTGATGCCAACTTCTATTTTATGGAAATGAATACCAGATTACAGGTTGAACATCCTGTCACAGAAATGATTACCGGGTTAGATCTGGTGGAATGGCAATTTCTGGTTGCAATGAATCAGAAATTACCTCTACAGCAAGATCAAATAAAATGCGATGGCCATGCCTTTGAAGTCAGAATTTATGCAGAGGATCCGGATCAAGACTTTTTACCGGCAACGGGCTCAATTGTTCATCTCAAACTTCCTGAGGAATCTTCCCACGTAAGAATTGATACAGGGATCAGGCGGGGTGATGCGGTGAGCATTTATTATGACCCGATGATTGCTAAACTAATTGTTTGGGACCGAAGCCGAAATACAGCTCTGGCGAGGTTAAGAAGCGCTCTTGACGAATTCCAAGTTGTAGGTGTATCAACAAATATTGAATTCCTGTCAGCACTTGCTGCAAATGAAAACTTCAATAATCAGATAATAGATACAGGATTTATAGATAATCAAAAACACATCTTGTTTCCGGAAAAGTCTGCAGTTGCAGATGATCTTATTGTCATTGCTGCTTTATATATAATGTTAAAACGGGATGAGCGCTCAAAACGACAGGCGGATCAAAGTACAGATTCATATTCACCCTGGCACCAGGTTTCAGGGTGGCGAACCAACCAGCAAAACATCGATACGCTTGATTTTGTAGATTTTCACAGGATTGATCCTAAGAACCCAGAGCTACCGGGTTTGATCAAGGCAACGGTACATATTGATCATGCCAATTATCAAATCGGCGTGAATGGTAATTTATATACTGCTTCAGGCAAACTCGAGGCTGAGAATCTGGTTGTCAAATTATCAGGCCAAATAATGGAGACTCAGGTAATTGAACATCGTCGGAAATTGCATATTTTTAGCCATGGGAAATCAGTTGTCCTGGGATTTGTGGATACTGATCACCAGATAATTGAAATAGAAAGATCGGGAAACCTTATAGCCCCCATGCCAGGTACTATTATTGATGTGAGTGTAGGCAAGGGTGACAGGGTCAAAAAAAATCAGGATTTATTGAAACTTGAAGCAATGAAAATGGAACATACAATCAGTGCCCCTGTGGATGGTATCGTAACAGAGATATTTTATGAACCAGGTGAAATGGTTGAAGAGGGAAGCGAACTTATAACCATTGATCCTCTGAAGGAATAATATTGATGTCAGGACTTTTACCAGATAAAGTCACCATAGTAGAGGTGGGTCCCCGTGATGGATTGCAAAATGAAAGTGTAATTGTACCTCTTGATGTCAAATTGGAACTCATCAATCAGCTAGCTGCGGCAGGTTTAAAAGTGATCGAGCCAACAAGTTTTGTTTCACCTAAATGGGTCCCTCAAATGGCTGATGCCTTGTCATTAATGCAAAACCTTATTCAGCAGAAGCATGTTCGCTATCCTGTGCTGACTCCAAATATTAAAGGGTTCGAATCAGCAATTCAAGCTGGGGCCAAAGAAGTCGCAGTTTTTGCATCTGCCTCGGAGACTTTTTCTCAAAAAAACATAAATTGCAGTATAGACGAAAGCATAGATCGCTTTGAAGCTATTATGGCCAGGGCAAGTATTTTAAACATACCGGTGAGAGCCTATGTTTCATGTGTCATGGGGTGCCCCTATGAGGGCGAAATTTCGGCAACTGCAGTTGCACAGGTTTCCTCCAGGCTATACGAGATGGGGTGCTATGAAATTTCGCTCGGGGACACGATTGGTGTTGGCAACCCAAAACTTGCTCGTCATCTGATTCAAATTTTATCTGAAAAGATTCCAGTTGAAAATCTTGCTGCTCATTTTCATGACACATATGGGCAGGCCCTGGCAAATATCCTTGCCGTGCTTGAGTTGGGAGTTAAGACGATTGATAGTTCAGTCGCTGGTCTTGGTGGTTGCCCCTACGCGAAGGGTGCTACTGGCAATGTTGCAACTGAGGATGTTGTATATATGCTCCATGGAATGGGGATCGAAACCGGCATAAGTTTAACGAAATTGATTAAAGCCGGGGCAATGATTTCAAAGCATCTTGGTCAGCAATCAAATTCTAAAGCTGCTATTGCAATTTCAAATTCATGATCCACGAGCCTCATGGACTATCTAGCTTTGCTCGCTTTACCTCTTCAAAAAATCGATTTTAAATGGCTATCAAAAAGTAGCCTCTTTTCTCTTACATGGCTGACAACCATGCCATCTCTCTTTGCGGGGTATTTAAGATTGTCTGTGCTTTTTCTTGGTATGGAATGAGATAGGCCTATTTTTGCGCCGATGAAATCTTTGAATCAGGAGTCAGGACTTTGAATCACTTCGTAGAGTGGTGGCAGCATCTGCCATCACACATGGATCCCGTCATATTCAGCATTGGGAATTTCCCGCTGCGTTGGTATGGCATGATGTACATTGCAGCATTCGCAACAACCTATCTCGTCGCAAAATATCGGATCAAGGACGAAAAATTACCTTATAGCCTGGATTTTCTAGGTGATGCCATGATGTATGCTATCGTTGGCGTAATCCTCGGTGGACGATTTGGATATGTGCTCTTCTATGGGTTTCAAGATCTGTTAACAGATCCAATCCGAATCATTTCCCCAATTGCCAATATCAATGGTCATTGGAAATTCACTGGAATTTCAGGTATGTCTTATCACGGGGGTGGAATTGGTGTTACCATAGGGCTTTGGTTGTACGCACGGAAGCATAAAGTAAAATTTTTTGAATTAACAGATTTGATTATGGTGGGAATTCCATTGGGCTACACTTTTGGTCGCATTGGGAATTTTATTAATGGTGAACTCTATGGTCGGGTTACAGAGAGTTGGATAGGAATGTATTTCCCCCATGCCAGAGATGGATTGTTACGACATCCTTCCCAGCTATACGAAGCAATGTTTGAGGGGATAGTCTCATTCCTTATTGTCTGGTCATTTAGGATGAAGGCTCCCTTCCAGGGCTTCCTCTCTGGTTTGTTCTTATTCACCTATGGGTTTGCACGATTCTTTATCGAATTCTTCAGACAGCCAGATGCGCACCTTGGGTTTATACTGTTTGATTATTTCAGCATGGGTCAGATCCTCAGCTTCGGAATGATGCTGGGAGCATGCCTGGTGTGGTTTCTTGCTTACACCCAGCACAAAAATTCTGGAGAAATCGCTAAGTGACATTGCTTGTTCTAGCTATTGCTGCATTGCTTCTTGGTCCAGCTCTAGCAAAACTCTTTGAGCAGCAACCTGGAATCAATCGATTTCTGGATGGCTTTATATTGGTGTCAATCGGTGGCATTGCTGTCATCCATCTCTTGCCTGAAGCCGTAGTCGAGATTGGAGGAATGGCGCTCCTTATGGTCGTTTTGGGTGCATTGTTACCCTACTTCGCAGAGCGAGCATTTCACAATTATGAGCGGGCAACCCATAGTGGTGTACTTGTACTCGCATTCAGCGGTATTCTTGTCCACACACTTCTCGATGGCGTTGCAGTTTCCCAGGCTTCACTTGAACACGGATCA
Organism: Fidelibacterota bacterium; assembly: GCA_013203185.1. GTDB lineage: Bacteria > Fidelibacterota > UBA8477 > UBA8477 > JABMPR01 > JABMPR01. Next base: position 8,421 of record JABMOS010000123.1, read on the forward strand.
GGACAGGCGCTTGCCTACGCTGTCATATTGCATCGGCTCCCTGTTGGGCTCCTCATCTGGTGGGCCTTAAAGCCACTCAGCAATACGAAAGTAATTGTCGGGGTACTTGCATTAATGAGTCTGGCAACTGCGGCAGGCTTTAGTCTTGGTGGTGCTGAATTTCCTGGAGCACATTCCTCGTATATCACCTATTTCCAGGCTTTGGTAACTGGATCCCTGCTCCATGTTCTCTTTCATCGTCATATTCATGGTGGAAGCTCCAAAGAGAAGGAGCATGATCATTCCCATTCCCAAAATGCCTTGCCTTCAGCCCTGGGAGCTCTGGCTGGGGCGGGTCTACTCTATTATTTACCTTTGGGCCACCAACTGCCCCATGCCCATTCAATCGGCTCAACTGCACATCTTACGCTATCACTATTTTTTGAGAGCGCCCCAGCCTTGCTCTTGGGATTTGTCATTGCCTCAAGTATCCAGAATTTTATTCCTGAAGCCGGGATCAATTGGCTGCATTCAAAAAATAGAGCGGTGAGGGTAGGGAAGGGGATGCTTTTTGGTCTCCCGCTGCCCATTTGTTCCTGTGGCGTTGTTCCTCTTTATCATAGTCTTGTGAGGCGGGGCGTTTCGGTGGGCGCTGGTATGGCATTTTTAATCGCCACCCCTGAGTTAGGTATCGATGCCATTATGATTTCAGTACCATTGTTGGGGTGGAAGATGACCGTAGTGAGATTAGTAGCTGCTGCATTGATAGCCTGGTTTACTGGTTACATCATGGACTTAATCGTTCCTGCAAAACAAGAAGTCTCAATCCCTGTGATTGAACCTGAAAAACTGAAGACAACGGTCAACCCCTGGAAACGGTTCTGGTCAACCTTGAATAAAGAAATGATTGATCATCTTGGTCCCTGGGTCTTATTGGGTCTCATCATTGCCGCCATTACGGATCCCTACCTTGGCAAGATTGATTGGAGTTCACTTCCACATGGCCTTGATATTCTCATCATGGCTCTCATTGGGATGCCACTATATGTCTGTGCTACGGGAGCAACACCCATAGCTGCTGTCATGCTCCTGAATGGTGTATCTGCCGGCGCAGTGCTAGCCTTCCTGATTACTGGCCCCGCAACGAATATTACGACTCTGGGCGTCATGAAAAAACTCCATGGCAGCCGCATAGCAATTATTTTCCCCCTGGTGATAATCGGGTTAACCATTGTCATTGGATTTGGCGTGAATTTTATCATGGGTGATTCAGCCAATGTTGGGGCAGGTGCAGAAATTAGCGATGATCATTCATGGATAAATCTTGTGGCTGGCGCTATCTTACTATTACTTTTTACTGGGTCCCTGTTCAGAATTGGCCCCCGGGGAATGCTGGAGAATCTCTACGAAGGTCTTGGAGATTCTGAAGACGACGATTGTTGTGATGACTGTCACGATTAGAGGATAAATACATGAAAGTTTTACTGGCAGGCGGTGGAAGTTCTCATGAACGAGAAGTCTCGCTAAAATCAACAGTTGCCATGGAACGCGCACTCCAGGAATTGGGTTATGATTACCGGCGTGTAGATCTGGGGAATGAGCTGGATGTCACTCAGGAGTGGGATGCTTCCTATGACATTGTGCTTCTTGGGTTCCACGGGAGAGCTGGTGAGGATGGACTGCTACAGGCCATCTTAGAGGCCAATAAGATTCCTTTTACTGGCGCTGGTGTTGCTGATAGTTTATTGGCTTTCTCAAAGGATGCTTCTAAGCGGCAGTTCAAGAAAAATGGCATTCCAACGGCTGAATGGGAGTTACTCCTCCACGAAACGGGTCAGGAGTTGCCAAAAACCACACTTCAATTGCCCTACGTGATCAAACCTGATAATGAGGGTTCAACCATTGGTCTCTCCGTCTGTCAAAAACCTGAGGATTTAATTGAAGCCAGGCGTGTTTCAGGAGCTTTTAGCAGATTAATATTTGAGCAGTTTATCCCAGGTAGAGAACTGACTGTGGGCGTGCTTGGGGATCAGGTTTTTCCCATAGTTGAAATCTTCCCTGGTCATGAGCTGTATGACTATGAGTCAAAATATACCAAAGGGATGAGCAACTATGAGTGCCCGGCCAAACTGGATGATGGCCTTGCCAGGCATATCCAGGATCTAGCTGTCAAAGCAATGCAATCAGCAGGAGTTCAGGTGTATGGTCGTGTAGATTTCCGCCTGGATCCAGAGAACAAACCCTGGTGTTTGGAAATAAATACCTTGCCAGGGATGACAGAAACATCACTTCTGCCTATGGGTGCGGCGGCAAAGGATCTCAGCTTCCCTCAATTAATAGATCAGATTCTAAAACTGAGTTTAAAAAAATATATCTAGGTCTAGAAGAATGAGCATCAGGTTTTATAACACAATCTCACGCCAAAAAGAAGCATTTCAACCTCTTGAAGTTGGTAAGGTTAAGATGTACACCTGTGGGCCAACTGTTTACGACTTTGCACATATTGGTAATTATCGTACCTTCATGTTTGAAGACTTGCTACGCCGATATCTAGAATTTCGAGGTTTTGACGTGAATCATGTTATGAATGTCACTGATGTGGATGACAATACCATCCGTCGCAGCAGGGAGCGAAAGATTTCCCTCACCGAACTCACAGATGAATTTAAAACAGCTTTCCATGCAGACTTGAAAACGCTGAATATGCTGGCCGCTCAGGACTATCCTGAAGCCACTAACTTTATCCCTGAAATGATCACTATGATATCTGATCTGGAATCCAAGGGCTACACATATACCACATCAGATGGATCAGTCTTTTTTAATATTGAAAAGCATGGTCATTATGGAAAGCTGGCCAATCTCAACCCAGATGAAATGTTGAGTGGTGGCAGGGTGGCGGATGATAGCTATGAGAAGGAGGGGGCACGAGATTTTGCCCTCTGGAAGGGATATAAACTGGAGGATGGAGACGTCCACTGGGAATCACCATGGGGCAAGGGCAGACCGGGATGGCATATTGAGTGTTCTGTCATGTCCACGGAGCTATTGGGCCCCCACTTTGATATTCATTGTGGTGGTGTAGATAATATTTTCCCCCACCATGAAAATGAATTGGCTCAGAGTGTCTGTGCAACAGGTGCAGATTTTGTTAACTACTGGCTTCATTCTGAGTATCTGCTGGTTGACAATAAAAAGATGTCCAAGTCGTTGAACAATTTTTATACACTTCGAGATCTTTTGGATCAGGGTTACCCTGCTGAAGCTATTCGTTGGATGTTGATCACAACCCACTACCGACAGAAACTCAATTTCTCAGTGTCTCGATTGGAAGAAGCGCAAAAAGCGGTGAATCGCCTTAGGGAATTCTATTCTAAATTGAGGAGTTATGAAATTTCAGGTGGAGAGGATGCCCAAGATCAGATAAAACTTGCTGCTAGTCAATTCACTTCAGCTATGGATGATGATCTGAATATTTCAGGTGGCTTGGCAGCCATATTTGAATTGGTCCGCTGGGGCAATAGAGCCATGGTGGAAGAGCGCTTAAGTACTAAAGGTGCTGCCAACCTCCTTCAACTCATTAGCACCTTCGATCACGTGTTGGGTGTTCTTGAAATGGAGAGTGGGTTAAAAACTGAAGTTGATGCTGAGTTCATTGAAGCAAAAATTGAAGCAAGAAAAGAAGCGCGAGCCAATAAGGATTTTGCTCTTGGCGATGCTATCCGCGATGAATTAGTAGCCCTGGGTGTTGAATTGATAGACACAGCTGACGGGACCAGATGGAAATTGAAGTAGTCCGGTGAGAAGCACCCGGATAAGTCAGCTTTCACCTGTTAAATTTTTTTCAGAATAACTTTCTCAATAGTTCTTGTGTCTGCAAGACCAGCATATATATTCTTCGGCTTTTAGAAAAAAAATCGGCCAAGGTAGCTCAGTTGGTAGAGCATCGGTTTTGTAAACCGGCGGTCGCAGGTTCGATTCCTGTCCTTGGCTCGAACTTATGTTTTTTTTATTTGGGTCGATGGCCGAGTGGTTAAAGGCGGCAGACTGTAAATCTGCTCTCAAACGAGTACGGTGGTTCAAATCCATCTCGGCCCACGCTTTTTTACAATATTGGGGAGGCAATTCTTTTAGACATTGCTGTCTGAACCCGTGGGTGTAGTTCAATGGTAGAACACCAGCCTTCCAAGCTGGTTATGTGAGTTCGATCCTCATCACCCGCTCAGAATGACAGTGAATTGCCCCTAGGTCCGGGGCTTTTTTTATGTCAA
>JABMOS010000124.1 GCA_013203185.1 Fidelibacterota bacterium
ATGGGATACTGAAGACAATACAGCTCTGGTTCTTCCCCGGGGACCACGAAAGAGGCTGGAGACGGGCTGAGTTTTTGAATTGTATCGCATATGTGATCCTTTTTGATGTTCAGTGTTCATTATTCTTACTATGCCTGGTACTGTCTTAACAAGCCGACGACAACACCCTTGAGGGCGAATTCATCATCGTCTGCCACCTGAATGGGCTGATACTGTCCGGAACTATTGCAAGGACGCAGTGTGACACCACCAGGATGTAGATCCAGCTTTTTAACTGTAGCCTCTCCATTAATAGTGGCAACTACAATCTGACCATTTTCGGCCTTGGGTTGAGGTTTCACAATGATGACATCACCATCTTCAATATTGGCATCCATCATGGAATCTCCACGAACCCGTAATGCAAAATTATTGGTTCCTTTGAGGAGGTAGCGTGGCACTTCCACCGGTTCAGGAATCTCAATTGCCTCAATGGGGATACCAGCAGTGACCTGTCCCAGAATATCCAGGACAACGGTCTCTCCTACTAGACCTGTGAGGCGAATATTGCGAGCAGCATTGCTCTTATCAAAAGAGATGTAGCCCCTTTCACGTAGGATATTCAGTTTCTTCTGGATGGAAAAATTAGAATTCAATCCAAAGAATTCCCGTATCTCAGAGATAGTTGGCGCCATCTGATGGCTCTGAATGAACCGTGAGATATATTCGTAAAGTTCGCGCTGCTTTTTGGTTAGCATTGTCTCGCCCCATGGGTTGCATCGACATATGCACTTGTGCCTTGTGCCTCACCATATCGTACGACAGGTGAAGATTTATATCGGCGATTAAGAGACCGCTCTACACGTGTGGCAGGGACTACTTCAACAAGATCAAAAACCTCTATGGCATGCTGGATCAATCGTTCCGCATGTTTAGATTTTCCATAACCTCTATTCATATACCCTCCACTTATTGATTCACTATTCTTCATGGTTTTAATATAGGTGTACAAAAGGTGTATATCAAGTAAATGATGCAAATATATCACAAAATATTTGTTGATTGGGCATGAGGTTGGGTTTCAAGGGGAGTGAATGACCTTATCCGGTTTCACCTCAGCCCTTGCAACTGGCGGGTTCGTAGTTTCGCCGTGATTTTTATCTGATTCCTTCAGATAAAAAAAAGCCCCGCAGAAGATGCGAGGCTCATTAAAACGTGTGTGACAATGGCTTATTTAAATTCGATGGAAACGATCCTTCCATTCATATCAAATACAGCAACACCATTATCATAGAGCCATACCTGATTTTTCTCATCTACAATGTACCTCTCAATGGGATCTCCATACTGACGATAGATGCGTTCTTGATCAGAACCCTTGATCAATATGGGTGGGGCAACATTCTTCCCCGTATCAATAGCGACAGGAAGTCCATTTTCCTTTACCATTGCAAGCTCCTGCTCCATGGCTTCCAGATTAAGGACAATAGAATCCAATTGAGCGATCATACCAGGGGGCATCCCTTTGCCACCAGCATCAACCGCTTTTTTTAATATCTTGATCTGCTTCACAATGACAGGAATCTGCTTGCCAAGCTTACTCTGATTCTTTTTGAGTGTTGCAACATCTTTTTCTAGGGCCTGTATTTTCTTGATGGCCATGCCCTGAAACTTCTCATTCTTATCAAAAAGAGTTTTGAGCTTTTGATCTACTTCTGTGTTGGCTGCATTGGAGGAACAATTCCAAACAAACAGTGATACGAGAAGAAGCGCTAAAATTATTTTTGGTGATCTCATCATTTTTCCCATCTTAATGAATGCATTAACTCTGGTCGGCTAAACCAAAATAGCTATAAATTCTGCAATGTCTCGATTTTTTTAATCAGCAATGCCCGACCTTCATTGGTAGAAATGTCCACAACAAAATCCTCATCTAGACTCTGGACCCACCCCAGGGCAACAGCAAAATCTCCTGCTGCATAATTTGCAGCAGCCAGCATGATAGTAATTTCAACATAGTCAATGCGCCAGTTGTGGGAAAATTCAAATACTGGGCGAAACTCGATAAGCTCCTCTCCCCTTGAAATAGCCCTGACATAATCACCAGTCACATGATAACTCAAGGCAATACCCGCTAACATCTCAAAGCGAACCTGACTACTGTCAATAGTGATCAAATCCAAACCATTGTTGAAGAAAATAATAGCCGTATCTGGCTTATTAAATTCGATATAGCACCAGCCAGCACCATTATAGCCATCGATGTAATTGGCATCCATTGCTAGACCTTCCAGAAAATGTTCTAGAGCGCGATCAAAATCACGTTCTGCATATAAGGTCCAGCCATATTCTACAAAATCATCAACTTCAGGTTCGATTTTCTCACGACAACCAAAAAAGCTTATGAGTAGGATCAGCGCAAACAACCATTTCATTTTATTCATCTTCACACCTCCTACCTTAGAACCAGCATTTTGACAGTTTTCGCATACCCCTTGCCCGTCATCAGTCGAGCAAAGTAAATACCACTACTTACTTGCTTGCCCTGATCATCCAGACCATTCCAGGTTATGGAATAACTGCCAGGTTGCATTTGAGTTTCCATGAGATTGCGTACTTCCTGACCCCTGATATTGTAGATACTAAATGCAATATCCTGGTTTAAACCATCCAGGAAGCCAATATCAAAATCAATGGTCGTTGAAGGGTTAAATGGGTTGGGATAATTCTGGGACAGTTGGCTCTTCTCAGGAACAATAATGGTCCTTGGTCCCAATTTGAAAGCACCCATTGTGGCGGTCCAGGCACTCACTCTTTCACCATCAGACACTGATACTAATTCAACATAATCACCAGTAGCATCCTGGAGATATATGGCTTGGTCATTTGTCAATGCAGGCATACTTACCAATACAGGTTCAACGAGAACCACGCCATCTGTAAGCACTTTGTAGCTGGCGCCATTGTGAGAACTGAGCATTGAGTCCAGAACAGCAATTCGTGTTGATTTGGCAGCACTGTTTGAGCCACCCTTCAGCTCGAATTGTTCATCTGGGCTACTAGCCAGCCAAGCAACTCCACGTTTAATCAAGCTCACTGTGATACTGGCTGTAATGGTTGTGTCCCCTACCCAGTTTGAAGCATGCACTTCAAATGTGTTGAGACCTTCCTGTGAAACTTCTACCACGGCGACATAGCTAAAAGTATCAACAGTTGTGAGCTCAACTTCCAGGCCTGCGTAGGTAACTTCCAGGGAGTCAATCATGCCCAAACTATCTACTATCATCATTTCATAATATGAGGGATAAGCCCTGTTTTTATAGAATGCGACAACAGGTGTGGGAACATCAAATATTTCCATGGATACCTTGACTGCAATCGTATCCTGCAAGGGATCGTTGGTCAGAATACGGAACTGCCCTCCATATCCACCTACTGTGAATGCCGATGGATTGATATTAAAATCAATGACAGCTGATGTGTCATAGGCTATGGTTCCTGTTTCAGTAGGCAGATTTATCCAGGCTGGTGCATCTAACAACGACCAGTGTAGATCAGTCAGACCAAGGTTGCCCATGGTGAAGGATGTGTCAATTTCAGTCAACCGCTCAATATCAACAGCGACACTATCTGTGTTTAATTGAGCCGTGGCCGCTGAAGTGTTAAAATGGAAGATCGTATCAATTGCTGAGACATCCTCCTGATCATAGGCTTCAACAAACCATTCAATAGTATCAACTGGGAAATCCATAACTGAGACATCCACTGTGAGGAAGGTGTCAGGTGAAGTCAACACATTTGAGTATGCCCCTCCCTGGAAATACACGCGATAGGCGACGACATCGTCTTCAATATCAAACGCTGTGGTCCAACTAAACGTCAACAAGAGACTATCTGCAGGAACCAACTGTGTCGAATCTGCTGGCAAGAGTAGCACTACAGCCTCTGGTGCATCGTTCACTTCAAGCACTTCATGCTCAATCAACAAGGTATCCTTCAAACCATAATAGTCTACTACATAGGCGGAAAAACTGTGAATGCCCACAGCCGAGTCCACTGGCAGCCAGGTTAGTTCACCTGTCAGCGAATCGATGGCAACACCATCTGGTGCATCATCCGCCAAACTGTAGTAAAGTGTGTCTGAGCTGATTGTCCCCAGATCTTCATCATCAGCCAGGTAAATTCGTGTATACTGGGAATCTTCATCAGAGGAGCCGGAATAGGTAGCGCCATCTACGAAGAAAGGTTTCTGATTTTCAACAAATTGAATCGTATCGGTTGTAGCAGTGAATGGGCTGGCACTGTTTTGACGGTTACCAGCTATATCCTGTCCCATCATGTACATGATATACTCTTCTCGATTATCAAGCGAATCCGCTGCCAGAACATAATTCCAGGCACCAAATCCTAGAGTAAGATTGAGAAGCGAATCTCCAGTAGCCCATTCTGAGCCATTCCAAAACAGACCATCAGAAGCGCGTTTCAGGATCATGTCTGCAGACTCAACTCCTGACAACTCATCCTGAATTGTTCCAGATAGAGTTCCTGGCCAATCATCCACAAAATAATATCGTTCCATGTCACTTGTTGTTGTGGGCAGGATGAGATCTGCTGTTACAGCTGAACTGCTGACAATTTCAGACAGGTTTCCAGCCACATCATAAGCACGGACATTCAAGTAATATTCATCTGCGTGGGTGTACAACATTTGAGTGTCCATGAATGTTACTTCCAGCGTATCCCAGGCCAGAAATTCATCTCCCCCTGCTGTATTCCCAATGGAGAAATCATAGTAACTCAACCCAGAATGAAGGTCACTAAAACCTGACCAGGATGTGGACAAGGTATCATCAGCATTGATGAAAGAGCCTACCAGATCACCAGCGTTATCAAGGGTCCCGATTACAGGTGGCAGTGTATCAATGACCAGGGCATCTGTAAGACTATTGCTAACTTTGACATTTCCGTAGCGATCAAACAATTCCAGATAAAATGACACTCCCAGGCCATTGATAAGATTGGGTATGGATTCGAATTCAGCTGAGCTTATGGATAGCGTCACTGGAACCAGAGAGGTCACACTGGCCACTCCACCCACCATGGTTGTATCATCTGTGAAATCTATGACATAGGCTTGGACTTCACCGTTTAGCAAACTGAGATCGGTAACATCAATTGGTATGGTAAACTCCAGGCTTGTATTGCTGGCATTCCAATAGCCATCTGAGACTACGCCGCCTGCTGGTGTATATTCTGTTACCGTATAATCAGCCGGTGGGGTTCGATCGACAAATAATTGGTTAACACTTGGTAATCCCTGGGTTTCGTTCCCAGCCCGATCAATTAGCTCCACAGAAGTAAGAATTGAAATTCCGTTTGCCCAACCAGTCATACCACTGAGCAAGGTGCTATCAAGTAGAATCTCCTGAGGCGTATTAACGGCAGTAATAAGCGTTGAATCCATATCAACATATGGTTCAGCACCTAATTTGATCTGAGTGACCACTGTACCACCGATAAGTGTGGCATCATCCGGGATGGGAATGCTCACGCTAATTCCATCATTGCTTCCATTAAATGCATTCGCAACCACCACCCCATTGATTGTGGTAGCTATTACTTCTCCGACTGTCACTGCAGCAGGTGGTGAAAGATCAACAACAATTGTATTCAACCCTTCAGTACCGGATATAAAGTTCCCGGCGATATCTGTTACAATCGCTCTAAAATGAATGGTCTCGCCGTCATTTGAGGCGAATGTGTTCAGATCTGAAGCATTCAAATTAATATCCATTGATGTATTAACGGTGTTGATGAGCGAGTCTGGACCAATGGATAAATAGCTTCCAACACCAACCTGCATTTGGAGCTGGAATTGACCACCCAGGAGTGTGGCATCATTGTCCAATTCAGTTGATACAATCAGGTTTGTGTTGGTTGGATTCCAATATCCTTGGACCTCTGTACCACCAGAGACAATCATATCACCCGTCTCGGTTTGTGTTGGCAGAATTTGATCAATAATTAATTCGACCGAGCTGACGGCACCAATCGTAGCATTGCCGGCAATATCGGTTAGAACGCCCTGGATTTGAATAGTCCCGCCGGCTCCGTAGCCAGCCAGATCATCAACTAAATTCTGGCGAGTTAATTCAAGGGGAACTGGATTTGTCCCTACAGCTGTACCTGTTCCAATTGCTTCAAATGAATTCCCATTAATCCTGGCTTCAAGATGTGCAGACCCACCATCAAGGGATGCATCTGAGCCTGTTACAGGCAAAATAACTTGCAAACCAGTATTGAGGGCATTCCAATAGCCCGTGACCACTGGATCGCCAATTGTTAGAATGTCACCAGTAGAAAAAGCCGCTGGTATAATTCCATCAACCAGGATATCGTTATTATCGCCCAGATTCGTTCCAACAGGAAGGGTCATTGGCAAGGCATTGCCTGCAATATCCAGCAGGGTCCCTGCAGATAGCGATATTGATGACACTGTTAAATCTGATGTTTCGTCGCCAGCTGATACTGTATAAGTCGCAGAAGTTGAGCTGCTGGCTGTGAAAGCGGGAATCAAAATAGTACGATCAACATCACCGGTTTCAAGCGTGATGTCCAGCGTACCGCCTGTGAGGGTCAGGTCTTCATTAAAATCGATCGTTATATCAATAGTTTCACCTAGCCCCAGTGTATCAGGAGTAACTACAGCACTGATATTTGTGATGCTTGGGAATTCACCATCAACAATAATGGTGCTATTGTCAGCCAGATTATCACCTGATGGGAGCGTGAAGACCACTTCGTTTCCTGCGACATCCAATAGCTGGTTCGCAGTGGCAGAAATGTCAGTTACAGTAAGTGGGTTAGCTGATTCATTATTTTGAATAGTATATGTGTATGCAACTTCTGAAGTACTACTAATCGTATTTTCAGTGAGAATATGCGGGGTAGCGATTGTGTTTAATGTAACTGACAGTGCACCTGATGTAAGGCTCACAATTTCTGAAAAGTCCACTGTGACGTTGACTGCTTCTCCAAGACTGTAGGAGCCATCATTGGTCGTAGAGGTTATCTGAGTGATGGTTGGGGCTTCTTCATCAACATCAATTTCTATGATCGATAAAATATTGGCTGTTTTAGGATTACCAGCAACATCAGTTAGGATAGCTGATATGGACAAAGTTTCACCGTTATCATAGCCACTCAAAGCTTCTAAATCCGTGTCGTCTAGAAGAACCGTTTTATTTGTATTGGTCGCTAAGATTGTAGAGGGTAAACCAAGGTTGATAAATGAATTGGCGGCGACTCGGCCTCTGATTTGGAGCGACCCATTCTGTAATGATGCATCACTTGGAATCTCAACGGTTACATTTAGACCATCATTGGTGCCATTCCAATATCCTGTAATGCTGTTTAAACCCGTGCTTACTGCAGATATCATGTCGAAATCCGGTGGAAGGATACCATCTATTTCAAAATCATAAGCATCGTCCAAATTGGTTATACCTGTGAGATCACTGAGATCGACATCATTACCAGCACCATCTCTTAACGTACCTCCACTCAGGGTCATGGTCACAACTGATAAATCCAAGCTCTCGTCGCCCTCTAGAACGGTATAGTTTGCTGTCCCAGTAAGGGAATTAGTAAAAGCTGAGATGAGAACGTTGGTCGTACTGGCGTCAATATCGAGATTCAAGGTTTCGCTCCCAGAAATTGAGACTGTCTCACTAAAAGTGACGATTAGACTTATCACATCATCTTTGGCGTACAAGCCTGATATATCAGTGGAAGTGACACTAACTACAGTTGGAATGACGCCGTCAACTATGATGTCGCTATTATTAGCGAGATTTGAGGAAAGTGGGAGACTGAGATCCGCGCTGTTTCCAGCCGCATCCCGAAGCGTACCTGCGGACAAGGTTAGGCCCGTTGCCGTCAGGTCTAAACTTTCGTGATTTTCGAGAACCGTATATGTCCCAACTGTGGTCAAACTTGCAGCAATCGTTGAAATCGTAATAGTTTGGTCAGAAGCACCTGTTTCAAGAGCTATCCTGAAATTACCACCTGCCAGGGTAACGGCTTCAGAAAAGGTAACCGTGATATTTACATCATCCCCTGGAATGGCATAGCCATCAGGTGTCGTAGAAGTAAGACTGCTTATGGTCGGGATTGTTGTATCAATAGTTATTTCATTATCGCTGGGAGTGCCCACAGGACTAGAATTACCAGCCTTGTCAGTGACAATAGCGATAACTTTAAGAATGGCATCCTCTGAGTAACCTGGAAATGAGGTCAGGGTAGCTGCTGCGATTTGCACTGTTTTGTTTGTGCCAGTGGCATCAATTGCAAACGCTGAACCCAAATTTTGGGCACCGCCTACTACACCCCAGTATCCCTTTATTTGAAGCGTACCATCAATGAGACTCAAATCTGCTGCGATAGGGACAGTGATGTTCAAATTCAAATTTGTTGAGTTCCAATAATCTGTGACCACGACACCCCCACTGGCTACGACAGTTCCAGCTCCAGCAGCCAAATCAACAGCATCAGGTATGACACCATCGATGACAATATCTGATCCAGCACTTATATCGATTGGAATTGTTAAAGTAACATCATTCCCCGCCAAATCTTTTAAAGTACCTGCACTGAGTGACAGGGGGCTATTCGTGGAAAGATCTGAACTCACGTCTCCAGATTGAACTGTATAGGTTCCTTGAGCTGTGGTACTATTGGTAAAACTTGAGATGGAAATTGTCCTATCAACATCACCTGTTTCGAGTACAACCTGCAGATTCCCACCAGTCAGAGTGACAGCTTCAGAAAAGGTAACGACAATATTCGCTGCATCACCTATGGCATAATCATCATCCGGTGAATCAGAAGTCACACTGAGAATGGTTGGAATGACTCCATCGATTACAATATCACTAAAATCTGCCAAATTTGAACCAGCAGGGATGCTCAGGGTTGCATTATTTCCAGCCACATCTCGTATGGTTCCTGCAGATAAAGTGATACTATTGGCAGTTAAATCCAAGCTCTCATGATCAGCCAATACTGTATAGGTCCCAACTGCCGTGAGACTAGCATTTATTGTGCTAATTAACACAGTCTCATCATTGCTTCCAGTTTCAAGTTGCACGCGCATATTTCCCCCAGCCAGTGTCACGGCCTCGGAGAAGGTGACAGTAATGTTCACATCGTTTCCAGGGATTTCATAGCCATCTGAATTTGTTGATGTTACTGTACTGATCGTCGGTGCAGTCTGATCGATGGTAATTTCATCATCACTTTCCGTTCCAACTGGACTTGAATTGCCAGCTTTATCAGTGACAATTGCAATAATCTTTAATTCGGCACCCTCTACGAATCCGGCGAAGGCCTCCAATGTAGCAGAAGAGATTGATACTGTCTGATTCTGACCTGTTGCAGTAATGGCTGCCGCAGTACCAAGATTTTGGGCACCGCCAACAACTCCCCAATAGCCCTGCAGTTGGACAGTACCACCGACCAGGCTTAGATCAGCAGCAATAGGCACGACTACTGATAAAGCTGTATTGGTGGCATTCCAATAATCAGCTACAACAGTTCCACCAGTGGCAATGGCCGTTCCAGCTCCTCCTGCCAAATCTACGGCATCAGGAACAACTCCGTCTATCACAATTGCAGATCCCGTATTAATGTTTGTGCTAAAGGTGAGATCGACGTTATTTCCAGCAATATCCTTTAAGGTCCCCGAGCCCAATGTGGCCGGACTATTGGCGCTTAAATCGGAACTCACATCGTCTGTCTGAACTGTGTATGTCCCCTCGGCTGTAGTACTTGCTGTAAAACTAGAGATGGATACGAGGCGGTCTGTGGCCCCAGTCTCCATTTCTATTTGAAGCGACCCACCGGCTGATAAGGTGACATCCTCAGAAAATGTAACAATCACATTTATCTCATCTCCGATAGCATAATCGTCATCATTTGAATCTGAAGTAATACTGACGATGGTGGGTAAAATGCCATCAACCTGAATGTTCTTGTTGTCCGCAAGGTTTGAACCAACAGGGAGGCTCGTACTGGCTTCATTTCCTGCCGCATCACGCAAACTTCCAGCGGATAGGCTAAAGCTCTTTGCAGTTAGATCACTGCTTGAGTTACCCTCTTGGACAGTGTATGTACCTTGTGCCGTAAGGCTGGAATTAATCGTGCTAATCGTTACAATTTCGTCAGTAGTCCCAGTTTCCAATTCAATTTCCAGGTTACCGCCAGCGAGAGTCACTGCTTCTGAATAGGTAACCGTAATATTTACAGTATTTGTCGGGATGACATATCCATCAGAGGTGGTAGAACTGATATTGGTGATGGTTGGCGCTGTTTGATCAATAGTTATTTCGTTATTACTCTCACTGCCAACTGGACTTTCATTGCCTGCTTTGTCTGTGACTATAGCAATAATCTTCAAGACAGCATTTTCGGCAAATCCAGCAAAGCTCTCAAGCGTTGCAGCGGAAATCTGAATGGTCTTATCCGTACCAGTTGCAGAGATAGTTTCTGCGGTACCTAAATTCTGGGCACCTCCTACAACACCCCAATATCCTTTAAGCTGGAGAGTTCCGTCAATTAGACTTGCATCAGAAGCTATGGGAACCGTGATGGAAAGAAATGTATTCGTATTGTTCCAGAAGTCTGCCACAACTGTCCCACCTATTGTGCTCACAGGTCCGGCTCCACCTGCCAGATTTACGGCAGCAGGTACATTGCCATCGATGACGATTGCTGATCCATCATCAATATTTGCTGAAAAAGTTAAAGTGACGTCATTTCCGGCAATATCTCTGAGCGTACCAGCACTAAGGGTCAGCGGACTGTTGGCATTAAGATCTGAATTTTCATCACCTGATTGGACTGTATAGGTTCCAGATGCTGTTGTACTATTATTGATGGTAGAGATGGTGACCAAACGATCAGAAGTACCGGTTTCCATCTCAATTTGAAGATCTCCTCCACTCAAAGAAACGGCTTCAGAGAACTCAACAATAACATTGACCTCATCACCGATGGCATAGTCGCCATCATCTGAATCTGAGGTTATCCCAACAATGGTTGGAATGATTCCATCAACAACTATACCACTATTGTCAGCCAGGTTTCCACCCACTGGTAAAGTAAGATTGGTACTATTTCCAGCGTTATCTCTCAAGCTGCCAGCTGAAAGAGAGAGAAGATTTACATTCAAGTCACTACTGCTGTTACCAGATTGAACTGTATAGGTTCCAGTTGCTGTGACTGATGAGGAGATGCTTGATATTGTGGCCGACTCGTCTGTAGAGCCTGTTTCGAATTCAACAAGGAGGTTGCCACCGGCAAGAGTAACAGCTTCTGAAAAGGTAACGGTCACGTTCACCGCATCTGATGGGATTACATAACCATCCGGTGTTGTAGAGGTAATTCCAGAAATCGTAGCCGCCGTCTGGTCTATGGTGATCTCATTATCACTTTCCGTCCCCACCGTACTGACGTTTCCTGCATTGTCCGTCACTATTGCTATTATTTTCAGAATAGCATCTTCCTGAAACCCTCCAAACGCTTCCAGCGTGGCTGCAGGGATGGATATTGTCTTATTTACCCCGGTTGCCCCTATACTTGACGATGAGCCAAGATTTTGGGCACCACCAACGACACCCCAATATCCTTTCAACTGGACCGATCCTAAAAGCAGACTAGCATCGTCAGCTATGGGAAGCGTGACGGAAAGGGCAGTATTGGTGATATTCCAATAGTCTGCAACAACAGTCCCCCCTGTTGAAACTACCGTGCCAGATCCACCAGCCATATTGACCGCAGTCGGAAGCACACCATCTATGACAAGGTCTGAGGCATCACTAATGTTTGATGAGAAAGTTAAGGCTACATCATTGCCAGCTGCATCCTGGATTGTTCCAGCGGATAGGGTTAATGGGCTCTTGGCGCTTAAATCAGAGCTCTCATCTCCAGACTGGACTGTATAGGTCCCCGTGGCTGTTGTACTATTGCTAATACTTGATATGGTCACAGTTTGATCTGTGGTTCCAGTCTCTAATTCAACTTGTAAATTTCCGCCACTCAGGGTCACATTTTCTGAAAAGGTAACAGTAACATTCACCGCTCCACCGATTGCATAGGGGCTGGCATCATTTGATGTAGAGGTTATCCCCACAATAGTTGGCACGACGCCATCCACTACAATGGCACTATTGTCAGCAAGGTTGACACCGCCTGGGATTGTCAAAACTGCATCATTTCCAGATGCATCCCGTAAATTATTGGCACCCGATAGAGCAAGGCCATTCAGTGTGAGATCACTACTTGTTTCATTGGAACTGACTGTATAGGAAATACTGGCAGAACTAGCATTGTCAATATTTACGGCACTTATACTCTCAACTGCATCCGAAGCTCCAGTTTCAAGAGTAACGTCAAGGCTCCCGCTTGAGAGTGTAACATCCTCGCTGAAGGTAATTGTGATTCCGATGACATCACCTTCACCCAGAGTGGCACTGACCGGTGAAGATGTCACCGAAAGAATAGTCGGTGCTGTTTGATCAATAGCTATGACGGATCCACTTTGTGCGCCAGTTGCCTGATTTCCGGCTGCATCTGTAATCTCGGCTTTCACATAGACAGATTGCCCATCTGCAAACCCTGATAAAGCCTCAACATCAACCGCGGCGATGGATACCTGCTTTGTAGGATCATTGATCAAGGTAATGGTTGCAGGATCTCCAAGATTTGCATACGGGTTTGATCCGATCTTGGCCAATAGTTGAACGGTTCCGCCTGAGAGTAATGAGGCATCGTTGTCAATTGGAACTGTAGAAACAAGGGCAGTGTTGCTGCTATTCCACTTTGAGGTAACCACATTGCCACCACTGGCAACGACGGTTCCAACATTTGATGCTGAAGGTGCAGTTTGATCAACCGTATAAGCTGTAGAAGTCAATGAAATCGTATCTGCTGGGACTCCGCCCTGTGTAAAAACAGCATATACGTGAAAGGTTTCAGCATCTGTTAAACTACCAGCACTTTCAATATTAGCTGCCGTCAGACTAAAATTTACGGTTTCACCAAAGGTGATATTCCCATTTCCTCCTGATATTTCCACGTATGCGGCACCATCAACACTCATATATGTTCTCACGTAGTCAACGGGATTTTCCAATGCTTGAATGCTTACTGATCCACCGGTATTTGAGGCATTCCAATAATTGCTCACAACCGTCCCACCTGTGGTCGTGAAGGTATTGGCAGCGAATAATGAGGATGCCAAGAGAAAAGTCGAGGTTATGGATCGGATAAGCTTGCGAAAATGCATAGATGCTCCGGTTTGATAAATTATTTTGCTTGAGAGAAGTGCGGAAATTCTTTTTAACATCATAGCTCAAACCCCATAGAAAGTCTTAACTCAGCCCACCAGGCTGAGCCGATAAATTCAATATCAGTAATTAACACACCACGTGTCCCCACGCGTAAAAAAGTATTTTTTGTAGGTCGGAATCGATATCCGAGTTCCAACATACTACCAATCTCAGAATCCCAGAATCCAAAGCCCAATGCTGCACTAGATTGGTCACCAATGGCAGAGGCCTGGAGGATGTAGGAAAGTCCTGCAAATGAACCACCCTGCGGATAAGTATTCTCAAAACTGAAGGTTGAAATTTCGAATAAAAAATAGAGTGGAATACTCTCCACATAAACTTCGTAGGGAAGCTTAACCGCCATACCTGCATCTATGTAAGAGTACCAGGATTCCAGCTGACTAGAAGTTGTATAAGGCGAAGACATGTTAAAGGACAGGTAGGAACCATTCAATCTACTATTTTTAAATATTCCAGGTGCAGGTCCATTAACAATGGCCCTTTTTTTTTCTTTTTTGGTATCTGCAATCTCTGCAACAGCCGTTGTATCTCTATCTTCTTCACTTCCGTATAGTTCTTTGATCAGAGCATCATAGTCCGCGTCACTAGAACCATTTTGACCATCCCCAAAAACCATGGAGGAGTCTTGTGCTCCTGCCTCACCCTGCTCTGGAGTGTCCTGTGAGATCACTGGACAGGTTGTGATCATGACAATGACAAGGGTGGTCAAGGTTCTATTTGTCAGAATTTTTAACATCGCTGATTATGCTTTACCCATTACCAGTATTACCAAAATTTTATACCAGTAGTTATTCTTGGCTCCAGCCACCAAATCGATCCAATAGGATCAATGTTGTATGCCCAATTCCAGCGGTATCCAGCAGAAAAGAAGAGTGAGTGGAATTGATATGAATAACCAATGCCGGCCATGGCACCAAAGGTGGGCACATACATTCCGAGACCCATTTCAAGCTCAGCTCCATAAATTTCAGCCCTGGCAAGGGGCATTATGGATACGCCTTTAAACTCACCCCCCACAGGAAATGAATTAACAAATTTGAAGCTAGATATATCTACTGAGAAGGAGAGTTCCACGGGTTCAAATGTGAAGTGCCATGGAAGTTCACTAGTAAGCGAAAAGTCCAGATATGAATACCAGGTGTCTAATTGATCTGGTACAACTTGGGGCGAATAAAGAGACAGGGTAAAGCCTGTGTCTTCAAGAAATGTACCTTCAACATACTTCCCAAGCTCAAGCGGATGGTCTGGAACTTCTTCCAAAATATCACCATCTGCAGTCCGTGTAATCAGGCTCTCGTAATCAGTATCTGTATCCAGACCCCATTCATCGACCTCAGCCGAATCAACTTCAGCTTCTGTATCGTCTGCGGTTTCATCTTCCCCAAAATCACCAAAAAAATCATCTCCCTCACCTGCTTCAGTATCAGGGGCTGCCTCTTCTTCGGTCTCAAAAGAAAAATCATCTCCCCCGAGATCAAATTCATCACCAAATAAAAGACTATCGCCTTCTGAATCTCCAAAGAGATCTTCCTCCTGTGCATATAGATCTTGAGAAAAGACCATCAGCAGAAGCAGCATAGCAAAAACCATCAATAAACGTGAAGGTTGACATCTAATTTTTCTAAAATACAAAAGCATAAAACCCTGTACCCTTTAATTGGTCTATGGACCATTTTTTATTAATCATGAAATTTATGATAACTCATGATTGAAACAAGTCTTTACGTGGGCTTGTGATCTAGCCCTGATTCCGACATAGAATGTAGATATTGTATTTTGTTTGATGATTCACCAAAAAAGTTCCAAGGTTCAGATTATTTGCCGTTCAACGATCTTTAGTTGATAAAGACTCCTCTACATATACCTGTTTTAGCCTCAAGCACTCATTCTTTTCACTTTTTGCGTGTGGTTGTTCATCAGGTATTACCTGATTCCATCTTTCTCCAAGTTGTTTTCGTTCATCTTACATAAGGTCTCATTCTAAAGCACAGATTACGTCCCTTGCTTCGATGAGCAGGAGAACTTTTTCGACAGAAGCTGTGATAGCCAGCCAGAGCTGTCGACTCCTTGACACCACCCGGGCAACCGTTCTGAGCAGTTTGTGTCGTACACTGCTGATCATACTGTGATGCCATTTTTCAGGTAAGCTTGTCAACTGCATCAGTTTCACCAGATTGAAGACCAGCATTCCAATCATATAGTACAACGCGTTGGCATGTATCTGCCCCGTAGGAGCCACTTTCAGGTTTAATCCATATTTCGCATCTTCGATAAACTTCTCAGCATTCCCACGACCATTGTGGAAGTGCATGACCTCTTGTGCAGTCTTTTCTTTTTTAGGGATGTTGCTGATAATAATGTAATGCTTGTAGGCACCAAACAGGTTGCTCTGATTCAGTGCTTGACGTTTGACGATAAGCCGGGATGTCTTCTTCGCTGTACCCATGATGTATTTCGTCTCAGCAATCTCCCAGCCCCAGTCAATACCTTTGCGATCATAGAATGTTTGCCAGTCTGTTTCAGGGATAGAAGCAACATGTTCCATGACTGCGGAGTTATGATCAGCTGTGATTGTGTATTGGATATTCTCAGCATCACAGTAGTTGACGATATCTGACATGTAACCTGCACTATCGATACGAACGCACTTCAACTTCTGCCCACGACTTTTAAGCAACTCATGGCTACGCTTAATCCCAGATAGCTGATCTGTCTGAGGTGATACATAACCCTGACGGAACTTAACACTGAGGGCAAAGGGCTTATGTGTACCGTCAGAGATAAAGCCAAACATAGGGTTATAACCGATAGTACCGTCATACCCTTTGGTACCATCACCTTTCTCTGATGCTATCAGACTGGCATCCATATCCAGGATATAGCCATCTGTCAGACGGGTGGCTTTTAAATACTTCGCCAGCATCTTGTTCATCAGATGATCAAAATAATCCAACTCCATGGCCGCCTTGCCATGACGGCGAAGCCAGTCACCTACAGCATCGGGACCAGGGAAACGATCCAGGTTCAAAACTTTTCTAAATCCTTTATCATCTTTTAGATCTCTGATCTCTTCCAGATACCGGCCACCATCAAACATATGGAGTCCCAAAACTCTGAAATAGCTACTGGCTACGATACCACGATTGGAGCCGGGACATGGAAATACCTGGTCTACTCTATCCAATATCCCCGTGCTTTGCACATACTCATCAAACAGTGCCAAGCCACCACGATCAGTTAACAACTCATTACTTGCTTTGATTTTGAAGGAGGGCTTTTTATCTTTGCGCATCTTCACCTCGTAGGTGTATTTGAATTATCTGTTTAGGCACAATAATTTAATACGCTTACGAGGTTTTTTGTTATTCTATATCGGAATCAGGGATCTAGGAAACACCTTGTCTGTCAAGCGCTAATCTTAGGTTGCTTCAAGGAAATTATTTCAAATGAAGTATGGCGGATTGAGAGATAGATTAGAAGGAGTTGATATTTAACTTTTGTGAATGGATGGTAGATAAATATATTGTCCGCCGCTTGAGGAATCAGGCAATTGAAAACTATGGAGAGGTGGCCGAGTGGCTTAAGGCGCACGCTTGGAAAGCGTGTGTGCGGCAACGTACCGTGAGTTCGAATCTCACTCTCTCCGCCAAATAAAAGAGACCCCCTTTACATCGGGGTCTCTTTTTATTTCTGTACTTATTAATCCAAGCCTTATTGAGGCTTCCACCAACGCTCTAATATTTTTCCATCACCGGCCATATTTATCAATTGCTGCTGAAGGACTTCCAGAGGTGCTAAAGGATTGGCAAATATCTTTCCCATAAAGAATGGTTTGCTGTCATGCAGATACACACCCAAGCGTGGCACAAAAGACCCTGACCAACGTGGCAAATCAGTTAAGGGATATGAAATTGCTATTTGAGAATACCCTGCTTGTTCAATCTCACTTACAAGGTCAGAATTCCAAACATTGAAGGGCGGACAGAATGTGGTTACCTCTCCTCCCAATTGATCTTCGATGTGCTTCTTTGAACTAATTAACTCCGTTCGTACCTGTTTGCTATCCATGCCAATTAGACGGCGATGGGTTTTGCCATGAGACCCAATCTCCCAGCCCCGGTCATGCAATCCACGAAGCTCAGCCCAATTCATGTGGTGAATCTGTTTCTCTTCTGGGAAATAATCCCAGCTATTTTTCCTCCCTACATAATCGGTGATAGCAAAAATGGTTGCTACCCCGCCTACTTCCTCAAGGATGGGAGCTGCGAAGTCGTTTATACAGGAATACCCATCATCAAAAGTCACAAGTATCTGGTTTAGAGTAGCATCATAATCTTGGATATTTGAAAATGAAAAGCCCAAATGCTGAAGTGACAACATTTGAGCTCTAAACTGTTTAGGTGTAGTCGTTGTGAGTCCCCACTCATAATCTTCAGAGACCTTATGATAAACAAGACCTCTGTTATAAACAGGGAATGCCAAGCTTTAGCTCAGGACCTTTTCAACAGGAGTATACTCCAGACCAAAAGCTTCGGCTACAGCTTCACATGTAACCTTGCCATCAACCATGTTAAGACCAAGTGCAAAATTAGCATCTGCCTTCAATGCTGCCTTGACACCCTTATTGGCTAATTTGATGACATAAGGTAAAGTTGCGTTAGTGAGGGCTTTTGTAGATGTATAGGGAACAGCTCCAGGCATATTTGCTACACAATAATGAAGCACGCCATCAACCACGAAAGTTGGATTTTCATGGGTAGTGGGCCTAGAGGTCTCAACACAACCACCCTGATCAACGGCAACATCTACTATGACTGAGCCTGGTTTCATATCACTCAACATATCGCGAGTGATGAGTTTGGGCGCTTTCGCCCCTGGAAGCAGTACAGCTCCTATGACAAGGTCAACTGCTGGCAATAATTCGCGGATATTGGCAGGTGAACTATAAATGGTGCTGACATTCTTGGCCATAATATCATCGAGGTAGCGCAGGCGATCCAGATTAATGTCCATGATGGTTACATTAGCGCCCATACCGGCAGCAATCTTAGCCGCATGGGTACCAACGGTACCGCCACCTAAGACTAACACAATTGCAGGTTTTACACCGGGGACCCCACCTAATAATACGCCACGACCTCCACTTGTATGTTCGAGGAATTTGGCTCCCTCTTGAGTAGCCATTCGTCCTGCGACTTCACTCATGGGCTCTAGCAGGGGTAAGCGTTTTGTTCTGTCTTCCACTGTCTCATAAGCAACTGCCCATGCATTGGTTTTTAGAAAATCTTTGGTAAGTGTTTCATCAGCTGCAAAATGAAAATAAGTAAACACAATTTGACCTGGACGAGCTCTGGCTATCTCGACTGGTTGAGGTTCTTTCACCTTAACGATCATATCAGCTTTAGCCCAAATCGTATCAACGTCAGCTTCTATTGATCCTCCGACTTCCTCATACATTTCATTGGTAAAGCCACTATTGATGCCACCATTGTCCTCAATGATGACTTTGTGACCGTTGAGGACCAACAATTCAACTCCACCAGGAGTCATAGCAATGCGATTCTCATTTGTTTTAATTTCTGCGGGTACTCCGACGATCATATTCGCCTCCTATGATAATACTTGGACGGTTTTGCAGACAACGTTCGAACACATCGAACTCGAACTCCCCCTGGGGACGGTCGCCTAGACTGCGCTGGCCGGTTCCAAAATGCTAGTAAAAAACCTATCTGGATTGAACAATTCTCGTGCCAAGACTTGAATTCTTTCCACATCAATCGCTTCAATCTTTTCCAGGAATTTATCTAGATCAATATTCTCACCATAATAAATCTGTTGCCGGCCCAGTCGCATCATTCGTCTCTCCATGGATTCATCACCCATGACAACACCAGACTTGTATTGCGCCTTGACCATTTCCAATTCTGCATCACTTACTGGATCCTTGACCATTTTTTCAAGCTCTATGAAGCTTAACTCAACAGCAAAATCGCGTTTCGCTGGATCTGTCGCCAGATAGATGCCAAATGACCCCGTATCACGGTACAGATTAACAAATGAGAATATTTGATAGGCAACGCCATGTGCTTCTCGAATATTCTGAAATAATCTTGAACTCATTCCCCCACTGAGGATTGAATTGAGGACAGCGATATCATACCGTCTTTCATCAAATACTGAAAAGATGGGTAGCCCGGTAATGAGATGACTTTGTTGAATATCCTTGGTTCTAACTTCCTTACCTGGCTTATAGCTTGATGCATCAATTGCTTCAAAACTATTAGCACCTGATCCTGGTCGATCATATCTATCTTCAATTAATTTCACCAGTTTCTGGTGGTCAACAAACCCGGCAGCCACAATAATCGTATTTTCCGGACTATAGTTTTTATCTAGATATGCAGTCAAGGCCTCAGGCGTGAAGCCATTAATTGATGTCTCATTTCCCAGAATAGGTTTCCCAATGGAATTATCTGGGTAGAGGAATTCTTCAAAAGTATCAAAAGCCAATTCTTCTGGTACATCTTTGCTGTCACGCAATTCATCCAGAACCACTGATTTTTCACGCTCGATTTCAGCAGAAGGGAAGGTTGGATGGAGCAATAAATCTGCGAGTACATCAACTGCTTCTTCCAGATACTCACTGAGAAATCTGGCATGGTAACAGGTATACTCTTTGGTGGTAAAGGCGTTGAGGTGGCCACCCACACTTTCCAGAGATGAAGCAATTTCAAAGGTCGATCGATTTTCAGTGCCCTTAAAAACTGTATGCTCCAGGAAATGTGAGATGCCAGCCAGGTGTGCAGGTTCATAGCGACTCCCTGCCCGCACCCAGATGCCTAAAGCCACCGAACGGACTGTGTCCACCGTTTCAGTAACGATGGTCAGTCCGTTCGATAGTGTTGTTTGCTTACGAAGCGAGGTCACTTCAGCAATTTACCGACGAGGTCCGCGATCCCTACCACCACGATCCCTGCCACCACCACGATTATTATCGCGGGCTGGACGAGGTCTTTTGGGTGGTTCAACGTAACCTTCTGGCATTTCCAGAAGTGCCTTGCGGCTCAAGTTGTAACGTCCACTGTCATCAACTTCCATCAATTTGAGTCTGACGGTATCACCAACATTAAGAACATCTTCAACCTTTTCCACGCGAGCATATTCCAGATCACTGATATGGACCAGTCCCTGTTTGCCAGGTAGAAATTCACAAAAAGCACCAAATGACATTAAGCGTACTACTTTGGCATCAAACTCTTCACCAGCTACAGGCACACGAACGATTCCGTTGATACGTTCAGCAGCAGCTTCAGCGCCTTCGGCAGTTTCTGCAAAGACAAAGACAATACCTTCCTGATCGATTTCTACGGTTGCGCCAGTATCAGCCTGGATCGCCTTGATGATCTTGCCCTGTGGCCCAATGACATCACCAATCTGATCAGGTTTGATTCTGATTGTGATGAATCTAGGAGCATGTGGGGAAAGCTCTTCACGTGCAGCTGGCATGGCAGCTTCCATGATGCCAATGATGTGCTCGCGACCTTCTTTTGCCTGATGCAAAGCCTCGGTCATGAGTTCAGCACTGATACCCTCGATCTTGAGGTCCATCTGGATAGCATTGATACCATCTTTTGTTCCTGTGACCTTGAAATCCATATCACCATAGTGATCTTCATCTCCAAGGATATCAGAAAGGACGGAAAAACGCTTTCCATCACTGATGAGTCCCATGGCGATTCCAGCAACTGTTTTATTGATAGGTACACCAGCATCCATAAGCGCCAAGGATCCACCACAAACACTTGCCATGGAAGATGAGCCGTTAGACTCAAGAATCTCAGATACAAGACGCACTGTATAAGGAAAATCTTCCTTACCAGGCAGGAAGGGTCTGAGACTGCGTTCTGCCAGGTTTCCGTGACCAATTTCACGGCGACCAGTAAAACCAATACGACCGGTCTCCCCTACACAATAGGGTGGGAAGTTATAATGAAGATAGAATGACTTTTTATAGTCCTGATCCACATTGTCGATGATTTGCTCATCTAACTTGGTGCCCAGTGTTGTGACTACCAATGCCTGGGTTTCACCTCTGGTAAACAGAGCTGAACCATGCACTCGAGGCAAGACACCGACTTCAGCAGTGATCTGACGGATATCTTTCAATCCACGACCATCAACACGCTGACCCTTGGCCATAATTCTTTCACGAATATTGGCTTTGAGGCGTTTGTCGAAAACCTCTCCAACCACCTTGAGGTGATCAGGATAGGTTTCTTCATATTTGGCTAGCAGTTCGTCTTTGGCAGCGTTTCTAGCTTCCTGACGCTCCAGTTTTAGTACAATGGAGTTCAATTCTGTCAACTGTGCTTCATCAATGGATGAATCCACATCAGCAACGATGGCTTCTTTTGTCTCATCCACTTTGAGTTCACGTTTTACAGGTTTGATCTCATCAATGATGCTCTGCTGGAAAGCCACAACTTCTGAGATGGCTTTCTGAGCAAAAACAAGCGCTTCAACCATGACTTCTTCAGATACTTCATTTGCTTGACCTTCAACCATGACGACATCAGTTGCCGTACCAGTAATGGTAACATCCATTTCTGATTCTTCAGCCTGAGCATAGGTTGGGTTGAGAATGAGTTCTCCGTCGATACGACCGACATGCACTGAGGCAACGGGGCCGTTCCACGGGATATCTGAGATAGACAGGGCAAAGGAGGCACCAATAGTACCTAATGAGTCTGCTGTGTTCTCACCATCACTTGAAACGACAGTTATCATAACCTGAGTTTCATTGTTAAAATTTTCTGGGAAAAGCGGACGAATAGGTCTATCCGTCATGCGCGAGCTGAGAATTTCTTTCTCAGATGGCCTTGCTTCCCGTTTGAAAAAACCACCGGGAATTTTTCCACCAGCATATGCTTTTTCTCTATATTCGACCTGCAGTGGGAAAAAATCCCTGCTATTATCTTC
>JABMOS010000125.1 GCA_013203185.1 Fidelibacterota bacterium
GTCAAAATTCGGCTCATCATTCTCTTTGGTGGGGTTATTTATTAATATTTTAAATGTCAGGGTACGTGCCATTATTTTGCATCCTTATAGGGTTATTCTTCACGCCAGGCTTCCTTGGGAAGGCTAACTCCAGTAGGTTCAACTGTATCTTGTTTTCCCAATGCTTTTTGTGCAGCGTCTACCTTGGCGTTGTATTCTTCTAGACTCAAATCCATATCTATCATCTGACCACCACCATATCCACGATCTCCAGGTGGAAGATCGAGTGGACCTACAGGCTCGTAGTTAAATTCTGGCTCGTCTGCACCCACTGGCCAGCTGGCAAGCGTGCGATTCAACCAGTTTTTATCGTCTCTGGCAGGATAGTCTTCACGGGTGTGGGCCCCTCTTGATTCTGTGCGAAGCAGGGCTCCCTTGGCAATAATGTAGGCTTGTTGTGCCATACCTTTAATCCTGAGTGCCTGTGAGAGTTCTGGGTTCATGCCAGGGGCACTGGCCTTGACCTTCACCTTATCAACTCGACCTAAGATTTCTTTTAAACCGGTAACCGCTTTTTCAAGCCCTTCTCCAGTTCTGAAAATATGAACATGATCTTTCAGCAATTCAGCAATTTCATCTCGGAGGGCGTAGACATCTTCCTCGCCTGAGTTGGTCAACAGATGCTCGATAAGGTCAGTCTGTTCCTTGGCGAATTTTTCTCCCAGAGAGATGTTTGCATTCAATTCAGCTGAACTGGCAAAATCAGCGATTTTTTTACCCACAACCATACCAGCGACCACGGTCTCGGCCAGGGAGTTGCCACCCAAACGGTTAAAACCATGCATATCCCAGCAGGCTACTTCGCCCAGGGCAAACAGACCTTTCATACCATATGCCATTCCATCTTTGTT
This sequence comes from Fidelibacterota bacterium, assembly GCA_013203185.1. Taxonomy (GTDB): domain Bacteria; phylum Fidelibacterota; class UBA8477; order UBA8477; family JABMPR01; genus JABMPR01. The sequence continues at coordinate 891 of JABMOS010000125.1, forward strand.
AACCCGAATTCCGCCCATGGAATAGTGCTGTGTTGGACGTACTGGAATGAGTTCTTTGATGGGGTTGACCCCGATAAAGTACATACAAATATCATATACTTCCCGGAGCTTGGTAGTAAGATGCTCTTCACCAAGATGTCTCAAATCCAGCCAGAGGTGTTCACCATAGGAAGATTGAACGCCTTTCCCCTTAAGGATATGTTGCTTCATCCTCCGAGAGACAACGTCACGTGAAGCCAATTCTTGTTTGTCTGGTTCATATTCTGGCATAAATCGATATTCGTCCACATCCAGCAAAAGACCCCCGTCACCACGACAACCCTCTGTGACCAGAATATCCGTTGGTACGATGCCTGTTGGGTGAAATTGTACAGCTTCCATATTTCCCAATGGAACCAGGCCTGTCTGAAGCGCAATGGCTGAGCCTGTGCCTTCGTTTATGATGGCATTGGTGGATTCACCATAGAGTCTACCATAGCCGCCTGTTGCAATGACCGTAGCTTTAGCCAGATAGTTTATAATTTCTCCATCCCTGAGAGAGCGAACAACGGCGCCAATACAAGCGCCATCCTCATGAATCAGGCTCAGGGCCTCCATTCTATCATGGATGGTGATATCCAGTTGAACCGCTAAATTGTCCATGGCATAAAGCACAGTGTGTCCAGTTCCATCAGCTGTGTAGCAGGTTCTCCACTTGGCTGTACCGCCAAAATCTCGGGCAGTGATCAAACCTTCTTTATCATGATCCTCAACAATAGTGGTCTTTTTACCCTTGATGTACACTTCCCTGGGACCGCCTTCAACACGATTCCATGGAACCCCAAAATGAGCCATCTCGCGCATGGCGATGGGTGCATTATCGGCAAATATGCGGGCAACTTCCTGATCGGCACCCCAATCAGATCCTTTGACGGTATCCAGCCAATGAACGGTAGGATTATCTCCTTTACCTTTGGCAGAATTCCCCAGCGAGGCTTGCATACCACCCTGGGCTGCTGCTGAATGACTTCTTCGGGGTGGAACAAGGGAGAGCATGGTTACATCCAGCCCTGCCTGTGCACTGGCAATAGCAGCTCGCTCTCCTGCCAGGCCAGCTCCGATGACTAGAACATCACTGATTAAGGTTCTCATTAGAATAGTCCTTCCAGAGCGCCGGAAGCAGTAGCAATAGTGATGGTTCCCAGCACGATATAAAAAGTAAACAACAGATAGAAAAATGCTTTGGCATATTTACGCACGAACCAGGTGTCCGCCAGCCATTTGACCAGGAGACGATAGACGCCAATAGCCATGTGGGCGACTACGGATGCCATAAGGATGGCATATAGAATCCAAAGCCCACTGCTCATGCGAGAGACGGTAAGATCTGCAGTAAATCCCAGAGGTTGTCCCAGATACCCCATATCGGAGAATAAATTCCAGGTCACCAATACCAGGTGGAAGGAACCGGCGGCTAATACAATCATTCCTGTCCGAACCTGTGTAATCCATAAGGACGTTTCAAAATGGGATCTCAATTTAATATCTGATTTAGGATCCTGGTTCCAGCCCGCACTTGATTTTTTCAGTTTCTTACCCAACTCCAGCATGCGTTTACGCTCACGGAGCTTGCCTGGAATTTTCCGGCTGGCCCAGATGAAGTGAACAAAGAAAGCTATGGTTACAACAACAATAACGGGTTGAGCCATGGGAATGGTGTGTTCCATAAAGTTTGCAACAATATTGTAGACATCTTTCCCAAAAATAATTGATGATTCTGCCAGGAGGTGACCCCAGATGAACATGGCCAGAAAGGCACCAGTGAGACCACTGATTCGTTCATCTCGTAAAGCTTTTTTTGCGTTTTTGAAAGCGCTGCTCGATTTACTGTGCCGAGTTTCAGCTTTCGGGTATAGTTCAGTATCAAAATCATTCATGATACCAGCTCCGATCTAAATTTGAAGGCTAGTGTGAATTGTCGTTTCCATTGTTGGTTGAACACAGGGTGAATATGAACTCCCCATAACAAATTTCAAGTGTGAAGTATGCCCATCATCCTATCATTTTAAGAATTGATGTGGATTAGTCATGATTGCTCAAAGCAAATATTAAACCATTCCCAAAGAAATGTTGATATTATATCGATTCAATTAATTCCTATGTGCATATTAACTTCCACCAATCTATTTTGTAATCACCGAATTGCTTATCAAATAAAGGAGCCTCTATGAAAGATCGTATGATATCTCTGGATGTATTCAGAGGGCTGACTGTCGCATTGATGATATTGGTCAATAACCCTGGAAGCTGGTCCCATATATATGGACCACTCCGTCATGCAAAATGGCATGGCTGGACACCCACAGATTTGGTCTTTCCTTTCTTTCTATTCATAGTTGGTGTGGCCATGGCTCTCAGTTTTGGGAAGCGGATGGAGGCTGGTTCAGATGTGGCTGACCTCAAGAAAAAGGTTTGGACTCGAGGGGCCATTATCATCGGTCTGGGACTCTTCTTAAATGGCTTCCCCTTTAATATTCCACTCAATGCCCAAATGGCTACTGATTTCGAATTCATGGATATTTTCCGTCGCTTCCTGACCTTGCGATACTGGGGTGTTTTGCAGAGGATTGGTCTCAGCTATCTCATTGGTGGATTAATCATTCTCTACTTCCCAAAAACCATGACAAGAGTTTTTGCTGTGGGTGTTTTGATTTTTGTGTATGAGTTTTTTATGCGAGTCCCTCTAATAGATGGGTGGGGAGCGGGTAGTTTTGAGCTGGCCGATAATTTTATTCGATATATGGATATGTTCCTTTTTGGTGAAGCCCACCTGTATGGTGGCACAGGTGTCCCCTTTGATCCAGAAGGTTTCTTGTCAACCCTCCCTGCGGTTGCCACACTTATGAGTGGCTTCTGGCTAGGTGAATATTTACGCAAGCCCATGGATCATCAGGAAAAGCTTAGCAATTTGAGTGTTATCGGGTTGATACTATTCTTTGCCGGTTCACTCCTCAGCCTGATTGAACCCATCAACAAGCAGCTCTGGACAGTTTCATATGTTATCACAATGGATGGTTTGGCCATCATGATGATTGTGGTATCATCCTATCTCATTGATGTGAAGAAGATGGACGCCTGGATTAAACCAGCCATTGTATTTGGCAGCAATGCACTTGTAGTATTTGTAGGTTCTGGAATTATTGGCCGTTTGATGTATATGCTGAAAACCACCAATGCTGAGGGAGACATAGTTTCCATCAAACATGCTCTGTACACGGGGGTCTTTGTTCCTCTGGCGGGAGACCTCAATGGGTCCCTACTTTATGCTTTGACTAACATTGCCTTTTGGTTGGCCATACTCTGGTATCTGTACTCGAAAAAAATATTTGTCAAAATCTAGGCTTTCTGGTTTTTTTGATAGAGAATCGAGATCAAGGAGAGTTCTATGAAACGCTCATCAGTCCTTTTTAGGCTGCTTGGATCCATGGCAATCATAGTCTTTGCCATTACGTGTGCCTCGGCTCCACATAGGGATGTGCAGTTTGTTGGACCAGATTTCCAGGTAGAAATAGAGCGCTACCAGAATATGTTAGATTCTAATCTCACATACCTGGAACGTAATAGTGAGCAGTTTGGAATTGACAAACTGGATCAATTTCAAATGCTTGATCGAAAGGCCAAAGCAGATATCATCCTGGTCTGGGCAAGCGTCCTGGATTATATGGCTCATCTTGATCTTATTCGTTATACCCATAATGATTTCTATACCAACATCACGACTGATTTCAATTTCGATAGCTTTATCAATTACTATTGGGCTTTCCTGGTTCAAAACTCTCGAGCCGTGCACTTCATCCATATAGTTGATCGAAATGAAGCACTCCAAACTATTTTAAATGAAGGATATCCCGAGTATGGTTTGGAGGCGAACACCTACTCCCAATTCAAGACCCATTTTTTAAACGTAAAACAGGCTGCGGAGTTTGCAGCTCTGCAAATTATTTACAGAGATCAGCGTCCTGATATCAACCCATATTATTCCAGGATAGCCATGTTGGAAGGCTACACCACAAGTCTGGGTATCGATTATGGGGTCAGGCTGACTCTCAAGAATGCCCAAACCATTATTGAGGATCAATCCTTTGCCTGGTGGTTCCCCATACAGAAGAATTTCGCAGAGTGGGTAGGCCATGTTCGGGTTTTCAGAGAGGGTGACAATCTCATATCCTCACAGAATATTGAAGATATTCAATCTCAACTACAACCTGGAGATGTTCTCTTCCAGAGACGTGAATGGTATATGACCAATGCTGGTATTCCCGGTTATTGGACCCACGCTGCATTCTATGTAGGGGATTCTTTAGGAAGAGCACAATATTTCGATTCCGATTCTGTGAGAAGCTGGGTTCAAGCAGAGGGCGTAGAAAGCGGATCTTTCGAGGAATTGTTAGAAAAGACATATCCTGCGGCCTATGCAAACAACATGCTCCAGGATGATTCACTTCAAAACCAAACTGTGATAGAGGCCATCGGTAGGGGGGTAGTATTCCAATCATTACCAGCTTCTTTGAGCTGTGATGGATTAGGCGTTGTGAGACCCAGACTATCAATAGCAGATAAGGCAGAATCAATTTACCACGCCTTTCAGTATTATGGTCGGGGCTACGACTTCAATTTTGATTTTCTCACGGACTCGAGTCTGGTCTGTTCAGAATTGATATACAAGTCACTGGAACCGGGCAATGAATTTGGAGGCGTACCCTTCAAGACCACATTCGTTGCGGGTAGGGTTATGACGCCAGTAAACCTTATGGTAAAACAGTTTGACCAGGAACACGATTCAATCGGACTTGATTTTGTCCTGTTTTATGATGGGATTGAATATGAGAGTGTGAGTGTTCCCAGAGATGAAGCAGCTTTCCGAGATAGTTGGAGAAGGCTCGGCTTTTACCAAAGCATACCATCAGACAAGTTGCTGATGGATGGAGATTAGCCCTGTAAATGCTTTGCGAGAGCAGGGCTCAATATTGAAACTCAAAATTCAGCATCCAGACCTCGTGGTCCTCATAGCTGATCATGGTGGCAAAGCGGTCGGGGATGGCAATGAAGCGAAGTCCAATCTGCCACTGCAGTGCATCATCGAATCTATTTCGATAGTACTCCGATCTGATAAACTCAAACTGATTAATAATGCTAATGGCGTCGCCCATGTTTCTGGGGAATGGATACCAGATATTTGCCAGGGAGATTCGACGTTTGTCTAGATACACTGATAAATGATTGTTGAACTGGGGAAGCCCGACAGTACCTGTCACAAAAAACGAAGAATTATGGGCATAGGGATCCTTCAGCTCATCCTCTACAATGCTGATTAAGTGTTTGTGTCCACCTTCCTCACCCAGTCTTAAACGATTTGCCTGGGAGAAGGCTGCCAGATAGTCAACCCATCCAAAGGCGAGGCTAACTTTATAAATTTCACCCTGCTCAGGAAGTAGCTGAAGTTTAAGCATTAGATCTGCCTGATTGATGACCGATTCTGTAGCCCAGACATTGGCCTCTGCACTGATGAGCCAGATGGAAACACCTGTTTTGAGTTGCCGAATATCTTCAGTATCTGGATTCCATCTCCCAGATACATAAATCCAGGTTTTTGGTGTGGATGCTGTGGGTACATCAATCAATTGATAGCGTGGTTTGATTTTAAGGAAAGCTGCATGTTGACTTTTTATCAGCTCGATCCTGCCTTGCTCCTGTCGAAGTCTGGCTTCATCCATTTTCAGAATGTGATCCAGTGAATCAATAAAGGCTTGTTTTCTGCCAAGGGCCAGGCTGTCCATGGCGATTTTGTGACGCAGTGAATCTGCCCTCAGGGCTTCTTGTGCCTGATGCTTCAATTCTTGTTTCCTAATATTTGCTTCCAGGGATATTTGAATCTCCTGTGTCACCAATCGATGGTAGGTGGATTTCCCATAACGAATAAGGCTATAAAAGGTGGAGTCGGTAGAAAGGTATCGGGTAGTGATCTTGACGCTACGAAGATTCATGTTGGTGGAAACCAGGGATTCGTAGCTATAGTTCTCCTTCAATCTATCTTTGTTTTCCTCAATTTGCTGAATGGCAATACTCTGGACACTGACTTCAACATGTTGGGCAAAACTAAGCAGGGCGTCATTGTCTGCAGCTTCCTGGGATTCAGTCGATATGCCAATTCCGTAATAAAGGGTGTCGGAAGTGAGTTCGCCAGTTTTTACCCAGGGAGGAGCGCCAGTGGGGGGAGACAGGATATCATCAATGACTGATGTGCCGATGATTTCCTCTAGATCAAAGGGTCGTCCCTGCACGGACCTATCATATTTTGTCGTATCAGGTTTGGGATTACCCCAGGCAATTATGAATGCGCCTAGGAGAAGAATTATGGTAAAGCGTTTTATGATAAACGGCCTCCGCTGTATAGCATATATTCTAGTATTTGCCAGTCTTCAAGACAAGGTTTGATTCTGATCTAAGGGGAAGAAGCCAACCATTTTGCGCTCGGTCACTTCGAGGTAAGATCTGAGATCAGCCACTACAATATTAACCATTTCTTGATCTATTCTTCATTGTGTCATGGGGGTACTTATGTTATGATTGCATCGCTGTTCCGAATAAACGGTTCAGGTCCAATCAGAAAGGATGCCCGTTGTGTCAAAAGGGGTAACAAAACAGAGCGAAGATTTCTCAAAATGGTATACCGATGTGGTGAGACAAGCCAAGCTGGCGGATTATGGTCCTGTTAAAGGAACCATGGTTATTCGACCGTATGGATATGCGATCTGGGAAAATTTCCAAGGCATCCTGAATCAAATGTTTAAGGACACGGGTCATGTAAATGCATACTTTCCCATGTTTATACCTGAACACTTCCTCCAGAAGGAAGCTGAACATGTGGAAGGCTTTGCACCTGAAGTTGCTGTGGTGACACACGCAGGCGGTAAAAAACTGGAAGAGGCCTTGGTCGTCCGCCCTACTTCAGAAACCATCATATGGCACATGTATAAAAAATGGATTTCGTCCTATCGGGATCTACCCCTACTGATAAACCAATGGGCTAATGTCGTTCGTTGGGAAATGCGCACGCGCTTATTTCTTCGAACCACAGAATTCCTGTGGCAGGAGGGACATACAGCCCATGCAACTGCAGAAGAAGCCCAAGATGAAACCTTGAAGATGCTGAATGTATATAGAAGTTTTGCTGAAGACTACATGGCTATGCCAGTGATTACAGGTAAAAAATCCGAAGCTGAGAAATTTGCTGGAGCAGTAAGTACCTATTCTATTGAAGCCATGATGCGGGACACCAAAGCTTTACAGGCCGGCACCAGCCACAATCTGGGTCAGAATTTTGCCAAGGCTTTTGAAGTCACTTTCCAGAATAAAGACAATAAGGAAGAGCTCGTTTATGCCACAAGCTGGGGCGTGAGCACACGATTGGTTGGTGGATTGATAATGGCCCATGGTGATGACAAAGGCTTGATATTGCCTCCCAAGGTCGCTCCCTATCAGGTTGTGATCATTCCTATCTTTAGGAAAGACACCAGGGACCTTGTCATGGATAAGGTTGATGAGATTGTAGCTGATTTGAAGCAGGTTGAAGTCCGTGTCCATGTCGATGATGATGAAAAAGCCTCGCCTGGATTCAAGTTCAATGAATGGGAGATGCGCGGTGTCCCCATGCGAGTTGAGATTGGTCCCAAGGATATTGAAAAGGGACATGCAGTCGTGGTGATCAGACATTCTGGGGAGAAGCACTTCATTCAGTTGCCTGAGCTTGTGCAATTTCTTGCGGATCAGCAGGACATTGTTCAGGCCGAATTATTCCAACGTGCTTTGGATTTTCGTGAAGCCAATACTCACACGGTTGACAATTGGGCTGATTTCAAAGACACCCTGGAAAACAAGGGTGGTTTCATCAAAGCCTATTGGAATGGATCTGCAGAAGTTGAAGAAAAAATCAAGAACGAAACCAAGGCAACCATTCGGTGTATTCCCTTTGATCAACCTTCCAAGGGTGGCAAGTGTGTTTATACAGGAGAAGCAAGTAAGCAACAGGTGATTTTCGCAAAAGCATATTAAGCAATGTTAAAAATTCCAGGTTGGGATTCGAATCCCAACCTGGGCGTAGCAATTAAAAAAAAAGCCTCACCAGTAAGTGGGGCTTTTTGTACACTCTAAACAATAATTATTATTGATGCATTTTTCCTTCAATACCAAATAGATCAAAGGGCTGTCTGCTATAGAAATCATTGAACAACACAATTGTCAATATGATGAAAGCTACAAACCCCAATAGAATCAACCATTGATTTTTTGAAATCTTTTGGATTTCTTGCCTGTCTTTTAGCTCGCATACTTCTCCAGGACAGTATTGTGCTTTCTCCTTATAGATCCAGGGGTAGACTTTGCATCCCAGACAAATACCGAATGCCGATTCAAAAAACAGGAAGATGAGACAGAAAAAACAGATGAGTCCTGTTATGGGGCTGTAGGAGTTAACCAGGACGATTAAAACAAACATGGTCATTGCCATGCCAATCCCGATGTACCATGCAAATTTCTTCTGCTCAGCACCCACATATTCCGGAGTCTGATTTCTGACAATCCATCGACCTAAAATGAGGGTAGGGGAGTATTTAGGATTTATAAAAACACGAATCAACATGTCAGTCAGAAAAAATGTGACAGCATATTTTAAGGGCGTGAAATTCCCAGCACCTCCAGCAGCTTGAATTGAAAACAACATGACCAGAAAGAGAATTCCAGCAGTTGCCCTGATTTCGCGTTCATTTAAAACAGGGATGCTAAATCCTTCAACATCCTCACCAAATTTTACAAGTTTACTCATATTTCTCCACTAAATTTCTATTCGTCTGTGAATTTAGAATATTGGCTGTGCTACTCGTGGCGCAGGGATTCGATTGGATCCAGCCCGGCAGCTTTGTAGGCAGGATATATTCCAAATACGATCCCGATAAATGAACACACTCCCAGTCCAATAAACACCCAATCGATGGGAATAACCGGTGCCACATTTTTCATGACCAGGGTTACCATATTTCCCACTCCGACACCCAGAAGCACACCAATAACACCACCGATCAATGAAAGGAAAACCGCTTCCAGCAAAAATTGGAAAAGGATGTTATTTCGTGTCGCACCAATAGCTTTGCGCACACCGATTTCCTTGATACGTTCACTCACTGATACCAGCATAATATTCATGATACCAATGCCAGCTACCACCAGAGCGATGACACTTACTGCTCCAGCAAACATTTTTATACCTGCAGTAAAGGATCCAAATGTATCGATGAGGGCATCATTTGAAGTAACCTCAAAATCATTTTCGTCCATAGGTCCCAACCCCCGTACTATCCGCATTTGATCAATGACTTCCTCTTTCGTTAAATTAAAACTCTCAGCATCAGGAGCTTTTATAGAGATACCCAGGGATGTCCAGCGACTGCCAAAATATTGAAGGTATGTGGTCATAGGAATAATGACAAAATTGTCCTGGCTTTGACCAAACATTTCACCCTTACGTTCTAAGGTGCCAATAACGTCAAACCCAATTCCATTAATACTAACAACTTGCTCAACGGGATCTTGAAATGGGAATAGCTTCTGAATAACATCTGTGGCCAGTATGACAACCCTGCGACCGTATTCTATATCCTCGGGTATAAAGTTCCTACCATAGTCAAGTTTATGATTCAAGGCTTCCAGCCCGAACTCATCGACTCCCTGGACACCAACATTAGGGTTGGTTTTTTCCTTTTTGAAACGAATCGTTTTACCGCCAGTCCCGTCTTGGGCACTAACAAACTCAGCGCCTACAATTCGATCTCTCAGTTCAAGAGCCATTTTATATGTGATGTTGGGACGACTCCAATATTTTCGACGGCTGTTGTGGTCACCCATCTGCATCACAGGTGACTTTTGGACAAAGATCACATCAGAACCAAAAACATTCAAGCCCGTATTGATAGACGATTCCAGGGTGCGGATGGCTGTCATCACAGCGATAATGGCGAAGACGCCAATAACGATTCCCAGTAGGGTAAGGATGGAGCGAAGCAGGTTATCACGAATAGCTTCCAATGCCATGAAGAAGGCATCATTAAGCGTTTTAAAAGTAGTTCTTATATACATAATTCTACTCGTATCTCAAAGCGTCGATGGGATCCAGTTTTGCCCCTTTTCGGGCAGGTGCCAGACCTGCAAATAAACCCACGCCAGCACTAAGGGCAATGGCCATAAAGGCCACGCCAAAGGACATGGATGCAGGAAATATAAATTTACTAATGGCCATACTTATCAGCGTTGAGATTATTAATCCTACCAAACCACCTGAAGCAGTAATGAGCATGGCCTCAATAAGAAACTGTCCTTGAATTTGACTGCGGGTCGCCCCCAGCGCTTTTCGTACACCAATCTCTCGGGTACGTTCTTTAACTGAGACAAACATGATGTTGGCTATCCCAATGCCTCCCACCAGGAGTGAGAGGGCAGTAATAATCATCCCCGTTCCACCGATAGCTAATTTTATTCCCTGGTATGATTGTCGGAAAGCATTTTGCTGATTAATGGCAAAATTATCTTCTTCCCCTGGCTTAAGGCCACGTAATACTCGGAGGACACCTCGTAGCTCTTCTTTAGCATCTTCAATAAGATGCTCTGGGACTTTAACTATGATACTCCTGCGCCCCCAGGGACCATGAAAGATTTTGTTAAATGTGGCAAGGGGAATGATAACCTGGGTATCATTTGAAAATGCTCCCATGAAACTTCCCATTTCGGCTAGAACGCCAATGACCCTGAAACGCTTTGACCCAGCAAAGATCATTTTGTCCACGGGGTTTCCTTGAGGGAATAAGGTTTTTGCGACTTCAGAGCCCAGGAGCACAACTTGTGAACCAGTCCGGTCTTCAGATTCAGTAAAAAAGCGGCCGAACTCCACATCCACAGTAGATACTTCAGGGTAGTTTGTAGTCACGCCATGGATATATATGTTTTCAGCTGAAAGCTCCTTGTAGCTCAGGTTAGCCGTGCGCATCCGGTCAGCAGCAACAGCCAGGGCATATTCGGAGCGTTCCTTTATCTCATCAGCCATATCAAGCTCTATTTGTGGACGATTTCGTAATGTCCACCAATCATCATCACCAAACCATGGCCATTTCTCAACATAAAGATTTCCGCGCCCCAAAAATTTCATACTATCTTCAAACAGCCCATCAACCCCATTGATCAGTGTGGACATAAGGGATACAGCGATGATACCAATGACGATACCGGTTCCGGTAAGAATCGACCGTGTTTTGTGACTCCATAATTCTGTAAGTGCAATGCGTAAGTTTTCCCAGAAAAAACTTTTCATCCGGTTACTTTTCCCCCCTCTGAGTGGGCTCATCTACAGCGATCTTTCCATCTAGGAGCCTGACCACTCGAGAAGCATGAGCAGCAATATGTTCCTCATGTGTAACTAGAATAATGGTGTTGCCCTGTTTGTGAAGTTCATCAAAAAGAGCCATGATCTCTTCACCCGTTTTTGAGTCAAGGTTACCTGTGGGTTCATCGGCCAAAATAATTGCTGGATTGTTTACCAGGGCTCTAGCCACCGCCACACGTTGCCTTTGACCACCAGATAGCTCGTTGGGCTTATGACTCACTCGATCAGCTAGATTCACCCGTGTTAGGGCACCAATGGCCATTTCTCTGCGATCAGCTGCTTTGATCTCCCCATTATATATGAGGGGTAATTCCACATTACGTAAGCTGGTGGATTTAGGGAGCAGATTAAAGGTTTGAAATACAAACCCAATTTTCTTGTTCCGAATATGCGCCAATGCATCATCGTCCATGGTGGCCACATCAATACCATCCATAAAGAACTCACCTGAAGTAGGGGTGTCCAGACATCCCAGAAGATTCATCAGGGTGGATTTCCCCGAACCTGAGGGACCCATGATGGAGACGTATTCGTTTTGCTCGATGGAAAGGGATACACCATCGAGGGCACGCACCTCAGAATTTCCCATCTGGTATATTTTATAAAGGTCTTTTACCTGGATCAATGACATTATGTTTTCCGTATTCTGATTCTACTATAATCTGACTTCACGTTGTCTATTTTTTATCGTCAGCATTAAATTTTTTGCGCTTCGTGACTTTTACTTTGTCCCCATCATTCAGACCACGGCTGATTTCTTTATAGGGACCAGTGACAATTTCATCGTCCAGTTCCAATCCAGATAAGATCTCAAAATCACGCTCTCCAATAATCCCGGTGACTACTTCTCGCTGAATCACTTCTTTGCCCTTACCATTATCACTTTCAACCAGGACAAAGACGACTTCAACTGGTTCAAGGTCTTCATCTTCCGTATTCATGCTACTGTCTGCACGTGAGAGTTCTTTATCCTGTTTTTCCTTGAGTTGCTGTGGTTTCCTCATGGTGATGCTTTGGATAGGAACAAACAGGACATTATTTTGAACATCTGAACGAATATCAACTGCTGCAGACATTCCAGGTCGAATTTCCGGAGGTGGATCTAAAAGGCGAATTTGGACTTTAAAATTGGTCACCTGGTCAAGACTGCCACCGCCAGTATTCTGGGCACTGTGGGCTATCTCTGTAACGATTCCCTGAAACATGGTATCCTGAAGGGCATCGATTTCAATTTCAGTCGTATCACCTAGAGAGACTTCAACGACATCGTTCTCATTCACATCAACCAGAACTTCCATGGCATTCAGGTCAGCAATAATCATGATGATATCCTGACTGAAGGCAGAACCCAGAGCCATTTCCCCGACTTCCTTATTTACCAGGGTCACGGTCCCAGACATGGGTGCAAACATCATGGTTTTCTTATAGTTGTCTTGTGATTGGGCCAATGCGGCTTCAGCCTGTTTTTTGGCTGAAAGACTCTGCTGATAGCGAACCAAGGCTCCCTGGTAGATCAGCTCACTCACCAATTTCTTTTGAAATAGTTCGTATTGCTGGTTTTTTTCCAATTCGGCCAGGGATAGTGAAGCTTCTGAGGAAGCCAGGACCTGTTCAGCCCGGTCAACATCTGCTTTGTAGCGGGTAGCATCAAGTTGGGCCAGAAACTGCCCCTTCTTGACCCAGTCACCCTCTTTGACAGCCATACGGATGACCCTACCAGCAACATCTGCACTCACATCGACTTCCACGACGGGTTGGATTCTTCCAGAGGCAGCTACTTTATGGACGACTTGTCCACGCTCAACCTTTGCGGATTGAACCTCCTTGGTTTTACCCTGATCCTTCTTTACAGCGAAAAATCCACCGATTCCTACAACAACGACAACCAGGACAATGATGATTATTTTCTTTTTGGACATATCAACCCCTTACCGCTTGCCCATCAACTGAAGCAGTCCTGCTTCGGCAACCTTCAGATTGTGTTGGGTGCGGATTAAATTTGATTTCGCATCTTCGTAGCTTGCCGTGATTCTCAATACGTCGAGAATGGAGAGTGAGCCAATTTTATATTGCTCTTGTGCCAAGAGAAGATCCTGCTCGGAAGCGGTGAGTATAAGCTGAGAGATGGTAACTGATTCGTTTAGAGCATCCATTTGCTCAAGGGTTTGCGTCAACTCTTTGCGAAGATTTCTCTCAGACAAATCATAGTTTTCCGTGGCCAGTTTGGCGTTAATCTTACCTTGTTCCACCCCTCGACTGGTACGGGTTCCATTGAACAGATTCCAACTGAGGGAGACCCCTGCTGACTTAGAAGCTGTACTCGCGCCAAATACATCACCTATTGCTGTGGCGCCAGTATTTCCATATGAAGCAGACATCCCCAGGGAAGGCATGTACCCTGACCTGGCAATTTTAACATTATAGGCCATAATCTCTTTATTCTGTTCCAATAGTTTTAGAGATTGATTTGACCCAATTACCTCATCCATAACTTGCTCGACTTTTGGCACAACAACAGCTTGCCATACTGGTTCAGCAAGGGCCAGAGGCTCATTTGATTCACGCCCCAGGATGATATTAAGATTGCGAGATCTTGATTGTAAATCAACCTCTCCATTCACGATCTGGAGACGAGCCCGTTCAATGTTCACTCTGGTTCTCAGGGTATCATTTTGAGAGGCGGCGCCCAGTTTGAATCTCTCAAGTGTGAGCTGATGCTGGTATTCACTGGTTGTGAGATTCTCCCGGTAGACATCGAGCAATTGCTGGGTTGACAGGTAGTTGTAATATGCGGCTTTGATCTGATATACGGTGTTTACCTCATAACTCTCATATTGTATGGAGGCTGCATCTTGGGCAATTTTGGCAGATTTGAGGGTATTCCACCAGGCACCACCGTCCCAGATATTCTGAGAGAGTGATAGGGAGGAGGAGTAGCCATTATTCCAGCCAGTTCCTGCAATATCAGAAGTGCCACCTGAAACTGAAAAATTAACAATGGGCAAAACCATACCAATATTACTTTTAGCCTGAGAAACACTTCGGTCCGTTTCGTAGCGGTTTATTTTTAAAGATTGATTGTTTTCCAATCCTATTCTGATGCAATCATCAAGAGTGATGGGGGCGAGTGATTGACTAAATCCTGGTAGGCAGAACAGGAGGATTAATAAAGTGCCTATTGTTTTTGAGCGCATGGAATATCCTATCATAAATATTGTTTGATTACGTTTTAAATGTATTGGCAATTAGCCCATGGCCACGGAATTGGCTTTTATGAGGGCTGCTCCGATTGAGACAAGTATAAGCCAGGGGAACCCTACAGCCATGATGCCTGTAGCCGTTGGTTTGTTATAGAGCTTGGCAAAACCAAATCCCATAACCACCATGGCCCAGATCCGGAATATGTCGAGTTGATTTAGAAAATGCTTCAGGAAGGTGTCAATCTCATCAAATATTAGGCCTGGGCTTAAGACGAGACTTGTTGACTCCTTCATGATGATCAATGGGGTCTTGGCCAGGAGTTCTAGAGTTCCAACTCCAGGAAGCATATTCATAAAAAATCCATTTCCCCCAATGAGATATGTCATCATCACCATGGTAAACATTTGGAAGAATTTAACTTTCCCACCCATTCCAAAATTTCCAACCAGGAGCAATATGGCCGCAAAGAAAGCCGCCATTACGAAAATCATAAGTGGAATAAATACATAGCCCCACATGTTTCGAAATGCCAGGGGATTCTCTCTGGAGTCTGCAATTTTATCCTCACCATCATACATTTTCTCAAGGATAGCGGTTCTTCTTTCCTCTGGGATGTCTGCATTGTTTTCAATTGAACGTATGGCCTGCTTGAGTCGGTATTCACCTTCATCGAGGCTGATATCTCTATAAAACAGAGGCAAAATTACCAGTCCAGCAGTAACGATAAGTAAGGGATAGAGCCAATCCTTGTATGAAACCCCATCAGCGAAGCCGTCAAAGGCCTTGCTTGGCGTAAAGAACAGATTAATAATCCGTTGAAGAAATGATATGCTTTCCATGAGATTGAACCTCTTGCAATTGTGGATCGGTATAGGTGTCATTTTATCCAGTTGAAGTGAACCGATCTAATCCACTTCGAACTTTCTTTTAAGCGGCAATCAATATGCCACTTGATTAACTCAAGGGTATTACTTTCTGTACCAATAACTCTCCATGCATTAACTCACTTCAGTGCAAAATGATCCTCTTGGTAGCGAGTGGTCTCTGCCTCAAGGACATCATACTTCATGCTGAAGAGTTCATCCTCATCTTCATCCAGGAGCCTGATGACAAATCTTACGATATCACCTTCAGGGCGTGACCATTCTCTATCTCTCTTCATGTCGTTATAGATCACGTTCACGAGGGATGGTATGCCTTCTATATGGTCTTCATCATTGCCCAGTTTCATACTCAGATCTTCCCTGGCTCGGGAGATCTTGGAGAGAGCTGTTGACTTTGTAGTATAATATTCCTCTACAACCACTCGGCTGTCAGAATCTTTTGGATATACAGTAGTGACAACTTTTCTGGCTTTATGACCATTTATATTTTTTTCATAGCCCAATATTTCTCGCACCATTTTTTGTGGACCATCCATATCATTTTGATCTGACCCCATATCAATATGAGTTTCACTGTTGCCTTGTTCTTCGGCTTTCATTTCCTTGAGAGCTTTGAAAGACTGGGGTTCATAGGCAGCCGATTCTTCATTGTATTGCCATTGAACTTCATCACATAAGTTGGAAAGGACAACCTCAGTACTTTTGCCATCTGATTCACTCATGAGTTTCACAAGAGCATTATGCAGCTTCACAGTGGTGCCTTCTTTTAGTCTGCACCCTGAGAGATAGCTTGAGGTTGTGGTAGATATCTTGCCCACAATGGGAATCTCAATAACCGTCTTTTCTTCTATATGATATTCTTTGTCGCCAGCATAAAGGGGCAGGGTATAGGTGAAAAGCCCTAGAATAACTGCTATAATTAAAGCTGCTCTTGTTTTCATAGATAACTCACTTTCTCCAAAGTTTCCGGGTTTTATCCCGTAGGAATATTTTTTCGATAAACGTGCCATATGCCATAGTAAAGCAAGGCTGATACCAGAATAGATATAGCAGTGTCCGTATTGAAGATATAGGCCCAGAAATTCCCGTATATTGCCATGTCTGTATCAAGTCCTTTTTCCATCAATTCCCATTGGTCGATAAGGACCTGGTTAAAGCCCCAGAAGAATTTTCCGATGGACCTTAACAGGGCAGCACTCTGGAATACGATTGCCCAACTGATTGACAGTAGAATAGGCGCTCCAATCCCAACCAGGAGGGGACGTCCCTTTACATACGTCCCAACCAGCATGAGAAATAGGGCCAGGGGTGCCATATGGATGGCTGCAAAGACCAGATAACCGAACCAGTCCCAAATGAGTCTCAGATAGGATATTTGGCTCAAGATCAAGCTTGCAAGGGAGGTGAAAGGTTCTCCCAGGATCCAAATGGCTATCCGAATGAAGATCAAATACTCAAAGGAGAGGAATAAGGTCAAACCAATAACGCCTATTAGTCCAGCAGCTATTTTTGAGCCGAGAAGCATATGGTCGTTAACGGGTAGGCTTCGATAGAAAAGGGTGCTATTGTCAGCCCGTTCTTTATATATGGCATCGGAAAAGTAGAACATGCTGAGAAAGAGGATGAAGGCAAAGGTGCCCATCATTCCAAAGCGCATCCCGAAGGCAATGGGAACTGCTACCTTGCGGAGCATTTTTTCAACACTGCGGGGGGTATCTTTCCCATCGATGGTAATCTCAACATCTTTTCCATTCAGGACTATATCTAGATCAACTTCTTCTTCATCGTTGAACTGAAAATCATCTATAACGATGTGACCTTCTTGATCCAATTTTTCATGCATAAGGTCTGAACCACGAGATACAGACAGCAGCATAAGCAGGTTTAAAAAAGTGATGACCAGGATGGTTCCAATAATGACTCTCTGCCATTCCAGCCATTCGCGTTTTAACAGAACTATTAAGGGTTTCATGATTCACCTCCCATAAGCGCTACAAATATATCAGCTACGGATGGCGTCTGTGTATCACCCAGACCAACCAGGGCCTTGTTATCCGTGTTTTCGAGTAAAAAGACTTTGCGCCCGAGAATACCATATTCACTCATGGGCTTAAGTTGGTCTCTCAGTTCATCTGCCTGGTCCGCAGGTACGGTTAATTGGGTAAATCGTGCAGCCAATTCTTCGATACTGGCATAGAGCAGAATTTTCCCCTTGTTGATGAAAATGACATCTGAAAGGATGTGCTCAACTTCTTCAATTTGATGGGTAGAGATGAGAATGGATTTTTGATCATCGAAGTAGTCTTCCAGCACACTGCTGTAGAGTTGTTTCCTGAATAGGATATCCAATCCATGGGTGGGTTCATCCAGAATGAGTAATTTGGTATCAGCTGCCAGGGTAACAGCGATATGCAATTGGGTTTTCATCCCCTTGCTCAGGGATTTTATTTTTTTATCCATGGGGATGGTCGTTGATTTAAGAAAGCTTTCAGCTTTGTCGCGATGAAATCCGGGATGGATGCCTTCTAGAAAATTGAGGAGTTCTTTAACCTTCATCCAGGAGGGCAATACAGCAATATCATGGATGACGCCGGTTTGGCCCATGAGCTCTGCACGTTGAGTGCGTGGCTCGAAGTCCAGAACCCGTGCTTCACCTTGATAGTCTAACTCTCCAGTGAGGGCGCGGAGCAGTGTCGTTTTGCCGGCACCGTTAGGGCCGACCAGACCGACGATTTTGCCTGCTGGAATTTCCAGATTGACAGCATCCAGTGCTTTTAGATCGCCGTAAGACTTGCTTACATTTTTTAATTCTATTAGGGCCGACATTAGATTCCCTCCCTGTAGTTATTTTGAATGAGTTCAATGAGATCGGATTGGGATATGGAAAGTAGTTGAGCTTCTTGGACCACAGCCAATATGGTCTCATTCTTAAAGCGGTCACTGGCGCTTTGATTGAGTTGCTTACGAGCGCTTTTCTGGACAAACATGCCCAGTCCTCTTCTTTTTTCCAAAAGACCCTCCTGAATCAGTAATTGTGTTGCGTTTAAAACGGTCTGAGGATTCAGGCCATACTCTACAGAAATCTGTCTGACAGAAGGTATTGCCGTTTCAGCTGGCAGCGCCCCAGAGAGGATGTCCTGGCGAATAGACTCAGCCAGTTGTTGGTAGATCGGTGTGTTTTGATCAAAGTTCATTTTCTTTCACCTCTTTTGGGGTTCTACATTACTATAACACCAACAC
>JABMOS010000126.1 GCA_013203185.1 Fidelibacterota bacterium
CGAAGACTTTTTTATGTAGGCTTGACACGAGCCATGGAACGTGCATATTTAAGTGGTGCTCAAATGAGACAGCGATATGGAGAGACGATGTATAGCCGTCCCTCGCGTTTTCTAGAAGAAATACCATCTCATTTATTAGACTATTCAACAAGAAGTATCAGCGATTTCACCCGAGAGGATTATCGCAGAAAACCTGGAGTAAAAGTGACTCGAACCAAACCCACCAAACCTGCGCCTAAACAGACAACTGGTATGCGCCGGGCTATGGGTACTTTGAATCAACACGAGCCTGGTGTCTATGTGGCGGGAATGCAGGTTGGTCACAAGATCTTTGGAAAAGGAAAGATTGTTATTGTTGATGGGACAGGTCCAGAGGCCAAAGTCACAGTGATGTTCCAGGGTAATGTCAAAAAGAAGTTGATTGCCAAATTTGCGAATCTTGATGTTACTGATTGATTTAATGCCCATATCATCCTGCAATAATTAATACTCACCCCCCTTTTTCAATCCTTTAGTTACAAGCCCTCCACGAGATTTTACTGCTAGCATCCCAAATCTAAATGAGACTTATTTGCACTTGTGTAGATGAGAATCATTCTTATTTTCCATATGAGAGGAGAATAGATCATGTCTGCTGCAGAAAATCAAAAATTAAAGCAAGTGCTCCGAGAGCATGAACTCAAGGCGACAACTCAACGCATTGCCTTGCTAAAACTTTTAGATGCCACAAACGAGCACTTTGATGCTGAAGAGATTTATCTTGAGCTAATCAAGAAACAAAAAAATGTAAGTCGAGCAACTGTGTATCGTTCTCTTGAAGCTCTGGTTGAGCAAAGCCTTGTCGCCAGGTTGGATTTTGGAGACGGACGCATGCGTTTTGAGCGAAGCAAGGGCGAAGATGAGCACCATGACCACCTTATTTGTGAGGATTGTGGCAAGGTTATAGAATTTTTTAATCCAGAAATGGAAGCTCAGCAACTAGCTGTATGTGAAGAAAACGATTTTACTCCTTCCACCCATACCATGCACATATTTGGCACTTGTTCAGATTGTAAGTCTGTCAAATAGATGCAGTTTTCCCTTCAAGCAATTGATCATTAGCTTGCTGAAAGTGTGAAATGTTCAATTTTAAAAAACCTCGCCATAAGCTGCATATAGCAGATGAAAATGATTTACGTCTCAGCGATTTAAAACCCGGTGAAAAAGGTCGAATTGTGGAAATCGGCGGCAGTGAAAATTTTCGACATCGTCTGATTGAAATGGGTATTACCCGGGACGCAGAAATATGTGTAGATAAATATGCACCCCTCCGTGATCCAATGGAACTGATAGTAAAAGGATATCATCTTTCTCTGCGAGGGATGGATGCACAAAAAATATGCGTGGAGCGGATAGCCTAGGATGAATTTTAACATTGCAATTGCAGGCAATCCCAACTGTGGAAAAACTACCATTTTTAACGCACTGACTGGCGCAAGACAACGAGTGGGGAACTGGCCCGGCGTCACAGTGGAGAAGAAATCAGGACAGTATAATTATTCAGACATCAGATTTGATGTGATTGATCTCCCAGGTACCTACTCCCTGGCAGCTTTCTCTGCCGAGGAAACCGTCGTCCGCCATTACCTTGAACAAGATGAAGCTCAAGTTGTAGTAAATATCATTGATGCTTCTAACCTGGAGCGGAATCTCTTTCTCACTACTCAGCTTATCGAATTGGGAAAACCCCTGGTCATTGTTCTCAATATGATGGATATGGCCCATGAAAAAGGGCTCCAAATCGATGCTGACACGCTGGCAACCTTATTAGGGGCCCCCGTGGTACCTGTGGTTGGGCGGACAGGTGAAGGCATGGACCTTCTCAAAGAGAAAATTTTGCGTGTAAGTACTGAGATTTCCATGAAATCTCGCTTTATCGACATTAGTTATCCTAGAGATATTGAAATAGAAATTGAAAAGCTCACCCACCTCATAAAAAGGGATGATGAGTCTCATAAACAAAGTAGATGGACCAGTATCAAACTTTTGGAGTCAGATAAGCAGACCCGTGATGAAGTTCGGATCCACCCAGATGGAGCGGATATTCTTAAGCAGGCAAAAAACTCCATTGAACGAATTGAGCTAATCTTCAAAGATACTGGTCGAGCCATAATTTCTCATGCCAGATATGGGTTTATTCAAGGCGCACTGCGAGAGTGTGTTGTTGAAAGTCTAGTAGATTCAGTGGATTATAGCAGAAAAATAGATAGGCTTATTACAAACAGGTGGTTAGGGCTACCTATTTTCGGTCTTTTCATGTGGCTAATGTTCAAATTGACCTATGATCTGGGGTCTATTCCTATGGATTGGATCGATGCAGGTCTGATTTCGCTCATGAATTTTATTTCTGCCCTCATGCCAGAAAGTATGTTTGCCAGTTTATTGGTGGATGGTGTCATAGGCGGGGTGGGTGCCATCGCCGTATTCTTGCCAAATATTTTTATACTCTTTTTCATTATCGCCGTTTTAGAAGATTCAGGATACATGGCCAGGGTTGCATTTATCATGGATAGGGTCATGCATAATATTGGGCTTCACGGAAAAGCCTTCATCCCCATGATTATGGGATTTGGCTGCAATGTCCCCGCTATCATGGGGACGCGCATCCTGGAGTCGCGGCGAGATAGAATTCTTACCGTACTTATCAATCCCTTTATGAGTTGTTCTGCAAGACTACCAGTTTACGTCCTCGTAGCCGGCGCCTTTTTCCCTGACAATGCTGCCACCGTAATTTTTTCCATGTATGTATTGGGGATTGTAGCAGCCATCGCAAGTGGCAAACTTTTCAGCCGCACTATTCTAAAGGGTATGTCGAAACCTTTTGTTCTGGAATTGCCTCCCTATCAGCGTCCTACACTTCGCTCACTTATCCTGCATACCTGGGAAAGAGGGTATCTGTTTATCCAGAAAATGGGTACTGTCATTCTAGTAGGGTCTGTCATTATCTGGGTCCTAGGCTATTTCCCAAGAGATGTGCAAGTGGAGAGAGATTATCAGAAAGAGCGAATGGAGCTGGTTGAAGATTATGATTACCAAATGATTAATTTGGGAACGAAATTTAATAAATCTGTTCAAAAAGACCGCCAGGAATACCATTCTGAGATGATTGCATATGAATCCAGCTCCAGCTATCAAGAGCTCCATCATCAGTTTCAGCAGCTACAAGACGATTTACAAAATAAGGAAGCTCTGGAATTGTATCGGCTTCGACAACAGGAAATTGGAGACATAACTGAGCAAAAATGGATAGGACGAGTTGGGAAAATTTTCGAACCCATTGTACGACCACTGGGATTCACCTGGCGCGAGAGTGTCGCTCTAATTACAGGTTTTGTTGCCAAAGAAATTGTTGTGTCAACCTATGGGGTTCTATTTGGTGTAGGTGAAGATATCGATGAAGGAAGTCAAGGAGTGATTAGTGGTCTCAGATCTTCTGGAATGACACCTCTCGTCGCTTTAAGCTTCCTGGTCTTTACACTGCTCTATACACCCTGTCTGGCTACAGTAGCCGCCATTAAGAGAGAAACAGGCACCTGGGCTTACACAATATTCTCAATTGCATATTCACTTGGGCTGGCATACTTGCTGGCATTTGGTGTCACCTACTTCGGAGGGATGTTTAATTGGCTCAGCTAATTGATTTGGCAATGGTGGCACTGGCTGTTGCCGCTGCCTTCTGGTTTACCGTAAAGTATTTCTATAACCTGGGAAAAGCTCCTAAGGGTGAGTCCGTCAGTTGCTCAGGTTGTAACTCTGGCTGTCATGATGATATCCCTGACAACCCATCCTTGGGATTACTTAAAAAAATTAAATAAGGCTAGCCGCCCTAGTATTTATGTGCCCCCAGTCCCAAATAGTCATCTATCTGGTGGGCAACTTCCTTGATTAACTTTGTACGTTCTCGATGCTCAAGAAAAGCACTTTTAAAGCCGCTGATAATAAAATCTTTATAATCAAGCATGTTGAAATTAAAGGTTTTGTGAGCAAGCATATACTCATCAACCAAAGTAACACCACTAATCAGTCTATTGTCCGTATTCAAACTCAACCGCAAGCCGTAATCATGGTAAAATTTAAGGGGATGATTACTCACTTTGCCAATGGTGCCCGTTTGATAATTTGATGTAAGACATACTTCGAGACAAATACGGTGATCATTTATATAATTCATAAGATCACCATCTTCTCTCAAACGAGTACCATGTCCAATACGATTTGCTCCACAGTAATGGATGGCCTGATGGATTGACTGGGGGCCGTAAGCTTCTCCTGCATGGAGCGTTACATTGACATTGTTATTCCGAATGAGATAAAAAGCTTCAAGATGATCCTTGGCAGGGAAATTTTCTTCTGCACCTGCTAGATCATAACCTATCACACCCCTGTATTTATAGGCTATGGCGAGTTCAGCGAGTTCAATAGATGAGTCAATGGAAAAATTCCTGATGCCACAAATGATAACCCCAGTGCTGATATTGAATTCGTGTTCAGCGTCCCTGAGACCCTTGATGACTGCATCAAGGGACTCCATGGGGGTCATACCCTTCTCTTTGTGTAGAATGGGGGAGTATCTCACTTCCAGATGACGAACATTCTCAGCAGCTGCATCTTGGGCTAATTCAAAAGCAGCGCGCTCAAGTGCTCCAGGTGTTTGTAGTACTGCCAGCGTAAACTGGAATTTTTCAATATACTCTTCCAGACTTTTGACACGCTTTTGGACAACCACTGCCTTTTTAAGGCCTTCAATATCTTTGGCAGGTAGGTCAACCTTATCTTTCTGGGCCAGGTCCAGCATAGTTTCCAATCGCAGGGATCCATCAAGATGACAGTGAAGTTCAGGCTTGGGAAGTTCAATCAAAAAATCTCTTCTTACCGGTTTCATCAATTTTCTCCCACTGGAGTTCTATCTGTTTTAAGTGTGATCAGAAACCAGATAGCAATAGCAATGACCAGGATAGGTCCAAGCCATCCAAAACCACCAAAGGTTGGCCACCAGTCTCTATCGGCAGTGAGGAAGATTGGCAAGGCCACCAGGATCCCCATAAGGGCCTCTCCCGTAATCATTCCAGCTGCCAGAAGCAGTCCCTTTTTCCTCGTCGTTTCGGTTGCACCCATTTTATCACCAAAATGAGCCAACATTCCACCAATGAAAATAGGTGTAGTCAGAGAAATGGGCAGATATATACCTACGGCCACTGCCAGGATTGGGATTCTAAACTCTGATCCCCGGCGTTCTTGTCGAATATCAAGGGCAATTATTATAACGCCAATGATGGCACCCATGATCACCATGTCCCATGGTAAATTCCCCTGAAAGACCCCCTCAGCCACAGCCTTCATCAAAGTTGCTTGAGGAGCTGATAGTGTGGGCGAGCCAATGGTATATGCTGTATGCAGAATATCCAAGACGAGTCCAAGTACTATAGCTGCACTAAGAACCCCAATGACCTGCATAACCTGTTGCTTCCAGGGCGTTGCTCCGACTATATGACCAGTTTTTAAATCTTGAAGATTGTCACCTCCTATGGCGGCTGCATTACATACTACGGCACCGACCATAATGGCTGCTGCAGCTCCTTGCAAAGATCCTGCACCTAGAATAGCCAGGAGCAAGAGTGATGCAAAAAGGACGGTAGCGACAGTGACACCGGAGATGGGATTGTTCGATGAGCCTACAACGCCAGCCATATATGCAGCTACCGCTGAGAAGAAAAAGCCAAAGACCATCATGATAATGGTAATTAAAATGGCCAGTTGAGGGGTAGGAAGAATATCATTATAAATCATAAAAACTGGAATCATGAGCACGAGTAGTGCGATCCCAACATATTTGATAGGGATGTCTTGTTCTTCCCGAGGGACAACTTCACCACTCTGAACTTTACTGTAAGCTCTTAAGCTTGCCTGTATTCCAATCATGAGTGGCTTGAAAAGCTTGATCAATGACCATATCCCACCGATGACCATGGCACCCACACCGAGATACCTGATTTTTGTGTCCCATATGGTATTTGCTGCTTGCAAAGCGTCGCCCTCGAATCCATACATAGCAGTATAAATAGGGATGGCTATGAACCATGAAATAAGCCCCCCTGTAAAAACAAGAATACTAATATTTCTACCAACGATGTATCCCACTGAAATCAAGGCTGGTGACAAATCCATCCCAAAACCAAAAACAGATCTTCCTAAATGAGTGGCACCCTCCAGGGCAGAATGCCATAAGGCAAAACCTTGTTGACCCAATTTCATAAGCGCTGCAGTTATGCTGGCCATGGTGAGTAAGCGTAGCCCCCCCTGTACCTCATCTTCAGCACTACCACTTTTAGCATTCCCAGCCTGAAGCACGGCAGCCGTGGCAACTCCTTCAGGATACGTCAGCTTGGCTTCTACGATAAGGGCTCGACGCAGAGGGATTGTGAATAAAACACCGATTAATCCACCTACACTGGCAATTTTTGCAATCTCCAGATAATTGAAAGTATCCCAGTAACCCATGAGTAGTAAGGCAGGTATGGTAAAAATGACACCAGCTGCAAGCGATTCACCTGCAGAGGCAGCTGTTTGGACAATATTGTCTTCAAGGATATTGTGTTTCTTGAATAAGCTCAAAACACCCATACTGATAACAGCAGCCGGAATAGAGGCGGATGCTGTCATACCAGCGAAAAGACCCAGGTAGGCGTTGGCGCCAGCCAGGACCATGGATAGTATTATGCCGAGGAAAACTGCTTTGACTGTAATTTCAGGTAGTGGCTTACTCACGATATCCCTTTCTTAACTTGATGTGAGCCCAAAGATAAGGGAGATTAAAAAGGGGGAAAGTGCTATTTAATTTCAATGATTAGAGGAATATCAGGCTGAATTAGCGTCATTTTTTGGAAAATTCAGCTTTAAGGGTGTCAAAATAAGTTTGCCACTTGAGGGTGACTTCTTGCGGCGGAAGTTTAAAGGTGTGCCTGACACCACCTACACCAATTGAAACGGCATTGAAGTAATCCATGGTGAATATGGTAATATTTGTCAGCGACCAGGTCTCGATTTGTGACAGCTGATTAGATAATACTATTCTTTGATTTGAGAGACTCAAGCTCAGTTCCTTTTCCTCGAGTACAGCCCCCTCATTGGTATAATCCACAATTGGAGAATGAAGATGAACTATTTCATCCGTTTCCAGCGTAAAGGGAAGGCCAAGATGAAGCGGATATTCTAAGATATCCCTTTCAATCTTTTCTATCCACTGGATACTGGAGAGTGACTGTGGATCAGAGGATGTGGATAGTGAATAGTCCTCAGCCACCTGCCAGACCGTATCACAGTCACTGCACCTGAGGCTCTGGCCAGATGTTACTTCAATTGAATTTCGTGCATGACACTTATAACAAGCCCACAGCAAATGTTCCATCCCTCCAGTGATGGCCCTGCTCTTCACGCTTCTGAAGATTTTTTTTTCTGCAAAGATGTCAGCTTTGACTTGAGTCTCCAAATTCTTCAAATCAGATTGAGACTCCAGTGGAATGATTGGTTTAAAGGAAACTCTAACTTTTCCCCGCCTACGGTTTTGAGCCCATCTAGGCCAAATTTCATATGCACCATCAAGATGAACAGGTAAAATGGGGACTTTACAGTGTTGAATGAGTTTGAGCGTTTCTTTTAAGATGGGGAGAGGGGACCCATCAATGGATCTGCCACCTTCTGGAAAAATACATACAACTTGTCCCGTGTTTATCATTCTAATCATGGTGCGAATAGATTTGAGATCCTGCTTATGTCTGTGCATCGGGAAACTACCAGTCCCCTTAAGTAGAAATCGCATCAGAGGCGTAGTGAAGATGTCAGCTGTGGTCACAAATTTTGTTTCGTAAGGTATGAAAATGGCAAATAGAAAGGGGTCCAGATAGGATTCATGATTTGAAACGATGAGAAATGGTCTGCCATAGGGGATATTTTCAGTACCCTCTACTTTAATTCTGTACCAGAAGCGGAGGAAAAGCATGCCAATAAGCCAGACAAATTGTTGCCGAAACCCTACTTGAAGATTATCTGCAATCCCCACCTTCCAATACCAGAACGGTGTACGCTTTTTGTACTCCTCATATGGTTTGCCCAGGGACCGGAGGAGAAGGGGCTCTTGAATCACTAGGAGCCACAAAAAACAAATTAGAGAACAACTGAGTGTTAGGAGCAAGGTGTGCCAGCTAAATCCCATGAATATGAGAAAAACCCCAGATTGATAGAAAGAGAAAAACCAGGTAAATGGATGTCTGGTTTTAGCGTATAACCCAACATCTACCAGGCGGGATATTCTTGTAGAGAAGTGTAGATTCCCATTACCAAATCTTAGAATTAAAAGATCGGAAAGCATCATTCCAAGCAATCCGAACAAAATAAAAAATGTGCCCAGTCCAAAACGTAGAGGTTCTGAATTTAGAGTAGGGATCAATCCAGTTGAGGTATAGAGAACAATGGGGATCGCTGACAATTTAATGACCAATCCCAAGAAGTTGCGCAATATCCCGAACACATTTTTCATGCCAGTATTTTAATAGAAATTCTATGACCTTGTTATAGAATAAAGCTCAGGAATTTATTTCTAAGTGAAGTGGTTATGACCTTGCCCTCATTAATGACATCGAATATATTCGTGCTTGCGTTATTGAACTCGGAACTAGTCTTGTTGGATTTAAGACGTCTAAGTGAAAAGCACTAAATATATTTGTGCAAGTGGGAATCCCATCAAATGAAGTTTGAGACAGAATTTAAAAATGATACTCTCATCGTGAGAGTTCAGAATACGACCTTTGATATCCGCGGTGTGAAGGCCTTTAAACGAGACATTTTTATGGCCATCGCTGAATCGGATTTTAAAAATATAATTATCAACATGGAAAATGTCAGAATGGTTGATTCTACTGGTTTAGGTGGATTACTTTTTGCCAAACGCCAGGCCACAATTAAGGGTGGTGAGTGTTTTCTCGTCAAACCACAGGCAAAAATTGCCTCTCTCATCAAAATATCAAAACTGGATGATGTATTCACCATTGTTGATGACGAAGAGACGGCGCTAAAAAAATAAACTTACACGTTTCTTGATAAAAAAAAAGCGACCTAGGTCGCTTTTTTTTGGTTTCATTTTTTAAAAAGAAACAGGGACAACTAAAATCCGGAAGCGGTGGAATACGACCAGAC
>JABMOS010000015.1 GCA_013203185.1 Fidelibacterota bacterium
CATTAAGGCACACATTGTGCCGAAGTGAACCCTTTGCTGGTATTCATCTTTCATACTGACATAATTATGCAAAAATAATGCAAGCTTGGCACTATTCATGCAAATAATATTCACCGATTAAAGATTTATTAATCACTACTCGATTAAATAGCGGAGGGAAAATGAAAATTAAAAATCGATGGTTTGTTGTGTTGGGGGCAGTTCTCATTCAATTGGCTTTAGGGGCTATTTACGCATGGTCAGTATTTACACCTTCATTGGTGGATGCTGGATGGACAAAAGCAATGACACAAGGTGTTTTCGCAACGGGGCTGTTCTTTTTTGCAGTGGTAATGGTCATTGCAGGTAGAATTATGCCAAAACTGGGACCACAAAAGGTATCTATGGCAGGTGGCTTTGTCCTGGGTTCAGGTTACTTGTTGGCAGGGTTATTCGGGGGTACAAATTTCATCGCCCTTCTCATCTTTATTGGAATGATAGGTGGCGCAGGTATTGGATTGGCATATGTAGTACCCATAGCTGTTGGTATGCGCTGGTTCCCAGATAAAAAAGGGCTGATTACTGGCCTGGCTGTATCAGGATTTGGGTTTGGCGCAACATTATGGGTGAAATTAGCCGGTTCATGGGGTTCACTTATTGCACTCTATGGACTAAGTACAACCTTCACAGCCCTGGGTGCTATTTTCATGCTCATGATTCTCATAGGCGGTATCTGGATGATCTTTCCACCAGAAGGCTGGCTACCTGCTGGGTACACCCTTCCAGTATCATCTGACGGCGCTACCATTAGCGATGATGATCACTTCAATAGTACAGAAATGTTGAAAACACCTCAGTTTCACTTTATCTCAATGACGTTCGCCTTTGGTGCCAGTGCAGGTCTTATGAGTATTGGCCTCATGAAATTATGGCCCATGGTTGCCCTAACTGGGAATGGCATCGACAAGGTTGCTGCCAGTGCTATCGCTGGAACTGCTATGGCTGTATTTTTCTCATTGGCAAATGGACTGGGTCGTATCGCCTGGGGCGCCATTAGTGATAGACTTGGACGTAAGCAATCAATTGTGATTATGATGGCTACACAGGGTGTCTTTGTTATTCTGTTTCAATGGATGGCTGGCACCCCAGGGCTCTTGTATCTGGGAGCCACCCTTATTGGTTTTAACTTTGGAGGTAATTTCTCTCTCTTTCCAACCATCACCGCCGATACCTTTGGCACCAAATTTATCGGTCAAAATTATGGCTGGATATTCCTGGCATATGGGTTTGGTGGAATTCTTGGTCCTATCATGGGTGGCTGGCTGGGAGATATGGGAAACTTCCCTCTCGCCTTCACCATATGTGGAATACTTTGCTTGATAGCTGCAGTAATAATGTCGCAAATAAAACCAGCTATAAAATCCACTTAGACTTTTAGTTTTAAGTTATACAAAAAAAGGAGACAGTTTTATCTGTCTCCTTTTTTTGTATATGTGAATATTGGACTGGTTTATCAGGAGTTTATTGAAGCTAAAACCTTCGATTGATGAACGCCGGTGAGTTCAACACCAATAATGGTATTCAGCAATACTTCTGAATCACTCTTAATATGGACCTTCAGGTAATTTTCTGTCATACCTGTCAGGATGCCATCATTCCAGCTTTCTAGTAAGACCAGTTTTTTCTCATTGAGTTGGCGAAGGGCAAAAGCCTGGTTCTTTCTTCCTGAGAGTTCCGTCAATCGCTTGTTTCTAGCTTTCCGAGACCTCATACCCACTTTGCCCGGCAATTTGATAGCTTCAGTATTGGGTCGCTCGGAATAAGTAAATACATGGAGATAGGAAATGTCTAATGAATCGATGAGATCATAGGTCTCCTGGAATTCAGCCTCTCCCTCACCTGGGAATCCAACAATGACATCCACGCCAATACCGGCATGAGGCATTGCTTCTCTCACGGCTCTAATCCGATCTTTGTAGAGATCTACTCCATACCTGCGCTTCATCAGTGATAATACTTTATCCGAGCCAGCCTGTAAGGGTATATGAAAATGTGGCAGGATACTTTTTGATTGTGCCACAAATTCAATAATCTCATTGGTGAGAAGGTTCGGTTCTATTGATGAGATACGAACCCGGTCAATGCCTGGCACGTCGTCTAGTTTTTTCAAAAGATCTATAAGTGTATAATCAGGTCCAAAACGGTAGTCACCAACATTCACGCCAGTGAGAACGATCTCTTTCACTCCCTTAGCAGCAATTTCATGGGCCTGCATCACCAATATATCTGGATCGATACTACGACTTTTACCTCTGGCCAATGGAATGGTACAATAGGTGCACGGGTAATCACAGCCATCTTGAATTTTCAGAAATGACCTTGTTCTATCACCCACAGAATAGGATGGCGTACATCCATGGAGTTCATCTACTTCACTGTCTTGTATGATGAGTGGGATTTCCGATGCAGAGTTGAAATCCAGGTGTTGAAGCAGGTTAAATTTTTCTTTTGTCCCCAGCACCACATCAACCTTCGAGGTGGCAACAATATTTTCCGGCCTAAGTTGTGCATAACAGCCAATGACAGCCACTTTTGAATCAGGAGCTTGCCTTTTTACTTTGTTCACTATTTTGCGAAATTCACGATCGGCATTTTCTGTAACAGAACAGGTATTTATGACATAGAGATCTGCAGCCTTGCCAAAATCTATTTTTTCATACCCAGCTGATTCAAATTGTCGAGATATGGTTGAAGTCTCAGCATAATTCAGCTTACAGCCAAGGGTATGAAATGCGACCTTTCTTGTTGTGTTAACCATCGCCATATTATAGCCACTGAACCGCCATGGGAAAGTTCAAATTAGTTTTGCAATCTCTTTGAATTCTCCAGGCGAATTATTCTCATATTTTGGTGATTTAAAGAAAGAACAGCCTCGAATTCAGTTTGATTTAATTGGGATAAAATTATTTTGGAATCTCAACGGACTTAGGAGATTAACAATTCATGCATGAGCTCACTTTTTTTAGAACTTGGTTGCCCGTCATCTACCTCTATGTAGCAGGTGGAATCATCTTTTCAGCGGGAATGTTGATTATTTATAAATCAAAATCGATAAAACTTTCTCGCCCCATGCATAAGCGCTGGTTCTATGTACTCTTTTTCGGATATTTCTACTATCTGGGAATTCATACATTTCTAACATACGCAGCATTGAATTTCTAGGGGAGAATCATGGAACAAGCAATACAAACGACACCGATTTTCTGGATTATCATTGCTGGCTATTTTGCCCTGATCCTGGGATTTGGATCTTATTTCGCCAGATACAATAAAAATACAAACGATTTCTTTTTTAGCGGCCGTCGTTTTTCATGGTGGCTCATCACCATGTCTATCGTTGCAACCGGTGTAGGATCGCATTCATTTCTTAAATATTCTGCCAAAGCATTTGAACATGGGTTCTCCTCTACCATGACCTACATGAATGATTGGTTCTTTTTGCCATTCTTCCTCTTCGGCTGGCTGCCAATTGTTTACTATACACGAATTCGCTCCATTCCAGATTATTTTGAGAGACGTTTCAATCGAAATGTTCGTATCCTGGCAACCATTGCTATTCTGGGGTACATGATAGGCTATATCGCCATCGGTTTTCTCACCATGGGTAAAACCCTTGAACCCCTCCTGGGCTGGGATCTATACACCATTATTTGGGTAGTTGCCATCATAGCCGGTATATATATCACCTTTGGTGGTCAAACTGCTGTCATTTTTACCGATCTGGCACAGGGATTTGTTCTCATCTTTGCTGGTCTATTGGTATTCATTTTAGGAATCAACTTTCTCGGTGGTTTTGATATTTTCTGGAACGCCCTGCCCCCGGATTTTAAGCTTCCTCTGGCCCACTTCAACAAACCCAGTAATTTCAATTTTGTGGGCATATTCTGGCAAGATGGTGTTGCAGGCTCTGTAGGCTTTCTCTTTATGAATCAGGGCTTGATTATGCGTTTCATGGCCACGAAATCTGTGAATGAAGGTCGCAAAGCTGCTGCATTTAACATTCTCTTCCTCCTGCCAATTTCAACAGTAGTTGTGAGCAATGCAGGTTGGATTGGTAAGGCAATTAGTATTGTGACTCCTGAAAAATGGGATGCATCTATTAAGCTAGACCATGTGTTTACACAAGTCGCTGCACTGGTAACCACTTCGGAAGTGGTGTTTGCATTCATTATTGCAGCCGTTGTAGCTGCCCTCATGTCTACAGTTGATACCCTCATCAATGCTGTTGCTGCTGTTGTTATCAATGATATATACAGACCTATTGTTAAAGATAAGGATGATAAACATTATCTAAAGGCTGCCATGTACATCTCTGCCGGAGCAACACTCCTGGGAGTCGTCGCAGTAACATTCTTTGACAATTTTCCGACCTTATATGAAGCCCATGGTTTCTTCCATAGCACGATGACGCCACCCCTGGTGATTGCCATTTTTCTTGGTATTTTCTGGAAACGCTACACCACCCTGGCAGCAGTATCCACCTTCCTGGTTGGTGCTTTCCTTATGTATTTGGGCAACAAGTATCCTGCTGGCTTAATAGGCCCCTTCGATCATGGTATCGCCATGGATCCTGATCATCCTTACTCATATATCAGGGCGCTGTACAATACAGGGGTCTGCCTTGCATCTGGTGTTGTATTCTCCTTTATATTTACCCGCAAGGTTGAAGTGAGAATTGAAAAGTTTACTGCAAACATCGTCGTAAATGCCAAAGCCCATCTCAACAACACCGAACAACCCATTTCTATTGTTGGCAGGGTTTATTACACAGTGGTCTGGGGTTTCACAAATATGATCAACTCCTTCGTCCTCAATGCCGCAGATGATGAAAAACTTGATGGAATTACGGTTTGGACTCTGGATAAGGCCCGAGAAATGTTCAAGGGATCAAAACCCAATGATGTTCCAGGTGAGGAACCAATCGTCCATTGGAAAATCGAAGAATCAACTGAGTCATATGTGCGTTTCTCTCACAACCAAATGAAAGAGATGGCAGCAAACGTTGGCGATCTTGTTTATATCAGTGATAAACGACGCTGGCTCGGTGGGCTCAAATCTGTTCACTCCGTGTATGCTGAACCACACGATGAAGATGGTATCGTCTATATGACACCCGATCTTATAGATTCCGGTCTATTGGTCGAAGGTAAGGCTGTTCGCGCTGAAAAGGAGATGTAGACCATAACATGCGCCTTCTCCTCCTCTCATTAATCGTCGTTATAGGGTCGAGTGGGCTGTCTGCACAAAGTCAATTCAAAGCTGCATTTTGGAATGTTGAGAATCTTTTCGATACGACAAATGCAGCACTAATCCTGGATGACGACTTCACTCCTACAGGCAAATACGAATGGACTGAAGAGCGGCTGGTAAAAAAGTTTCAGGACCTCTCCCGAGTTATCCATGATATTGACAGCGACAATGATCTGGCAATTCTCGGTCTGTCAGAGATTGAGAACAAAGACGTGCTCACACGACTGAATGATAATTATATAAATCGTGGGTTTGAAATAGTTCACAAAGAATCTCCTGATGAACGTGGCATCGATTGTGCCTTACTTTACGACCCGACTCAACTCACAATTAAAACCAGAACTTTCTTGACTGTTTTTCTGGCCGGCAATGAAAAAACCAGAGATATTGTTCAAGTAGAATTCACTTTCAACAATGCTAAAGGCAATGGATCAATCCATGTTTTTGTAAATCACTGGCCATCACGCTGGGGTGGGCAAAAAGAAACAGACCCCCTCCGTAGAGCTGCTGCCCTGACGCTAAGGACACGCATCGATAACATCCTCTCCAAGAATTCTCAGGCTGATATATTGGTGATGGGTGATTTTAACGACTATCCAGATGATCCCTCATTGTATGACGTACTGAGGGCACATGAAGCTGGTCCACAAAAATACCCTGGAGATCTCATCAATACAACATGGGCCCTGGATAAGAACCCTGATGCTGGCACTTGTATGTATAAGGGCAAATGGACAGTTTTAGATCAAATTATCATTTCATCAGGAATGCGTGATAAAAAGAATTTTGATTGGACATTCGAATCCACGCAACCATTTCGACCAGACTATCTCATTGAAAAAGATGGTAAGTATGAGGGCTGGCCGTACAGGATGCATCGGAGTGGCAAATATCAAGGTGGATATTCCGATCATTTGCCAATTGTGTGTAACATTTCAGTAAGTCATAATTAAATGAATGTATTATTTGTCTCAGCAGAAGTTGCCCCTTATTCCAAGGCTGGGGGACTCGCTGATGTTGCAGGAAGTCTTCCCCAGGCTCTGGCTCCCTACGTAAACGCCATTCAAGTGCTTACACCTCTGTATGGACAAATTGATCTAGTGAAACACAACATCCAGAAAACTTCAATACAGGGTAAGATCTCTTTAGGCAAGGAACTCATTCCCTACTCACTATATCAAACCCTGGACGCTGATGGGATTACACGCATAGGTTTTGTGAGGTGTGACCAATTTTTTGCGCGGGATGGCATCTATACGGAATCAGATGGTGAAGGATTTGCAGATAATAACCTGCGCTACTTCTTTTTTCAGCTGGTAGTACTCGACCTTATTTCAAATGGTAATATGAAGACGGACATCCTGCACTGCAATGATCATCATACAGGGCTTTTGCCTGCCATGGTGAAGGCTATGAAACTGAATATTAAAACCATATTTACCATCCACAATTTTCTCTATCATGGTCATTTCTCTCTTCAGGAAGTCGCTTTGCTACCTGAGCCCTTAGGTTCACTCCTGACAAAAACCCAATGGGACAATTATTCCGCGTTGCTTGAGGGAATCGATCACAGTGATGTGGTCACCACTGTGAGCCCAGGATACGCTCTGGAGCTCCTCGCAGGCATTAATGTAGATACGTCCAGCCACGTACGTATCCAGGCCGCCGAGAGCAAATTCAGTGGTATCGTAAATGGCATTGATACGGAGTATTGGTCACCAGCGTTAGATCACTATATCCCCTTTTCCTTTTCTGCTGATGAATTTGAGGGAAAACGAAAAGACAAAGAGGAACTATTGCTTAAAACTGGCCTCCCAAAAGATGCTGAGGCTCCGGTTATTGGATCCATTTCACGATTGGTTGAGAACAAGGGTTTCCCAATGATTGTTGAGTTGCTGGATGAATTCGTGGCTCTGGGAGCCAGATTCATTTTCCTGGGTTCTGGAAGTCCAGAGATATCTAAACAGTTAAAAGATGCTGCCAATAAGCATCCCCGACACATTGCTTTTGAGGATGGGTTTAATGAACCACTGGCACATCTCATTGAAGCAGGATGTGATATGTTTCTCATGCCCAGCAGATTTGAGCCATGTGGCCTAAATCAGCTTTATAGTCTGCGATATGGGACCATACCCATTGTTCATCATACTGGAGGTCTGGGAGATACTGTGGAAGCCTGGAGTTCAACTTCTGGGACAGGATTTCTCTTTGAGCCATACGAAACAAAAGAGCTGAGAGCCGCAATGCAATTGGCACTCAAGGTATACCACTCCAGGGATGACTGGAAAACGCTCATGAAGCGTGCCATGGCAAAGGATTTTTCCTGGGATCAATCTGCCAAACAGTATTTACGTTTATATAATAGTTGAAAGCGAGGTTCCAGTGAAAAAGTCTGAAGTACGGTTAGGAGCAATTATCCTTGGGGGTGGACGTGGAGAAAGATTGTCCCCTCTGACTTCCTATCGGGCAAAACCTGCTGTGCATATTGGTGGCAAGTATCGCTTGATAGATGTGCCCATTAGCAATTGCATCAACTCAGGTATAAACCTCATTCATATACTTACCCAATTCAACACAACCTCATTACATCGACACATCTCACGAACCTATAAATTTGATATCTATTCAGGTGGTGATATTGAAATATTGGCCGCTCAGCAAACTGCAAAAAATAAAGACTGGTTTCAGGGAACTGCAGATGCTGTAAGATCTTATTGGGATAGATTTGAACAGATGAATGCCACTCATTATATCATTCTTGCAGGTGATCACCTCTATAAAATGGATTATTCTGAGTTTTTCGATCATCACCTGGCAACTGGAGCAGATGTATCTGTAGGAGTTAGGCCCATGCCCACTTCAACTGCCCCAGAACTTGGAGTTCTAAAAGCTAATAGTAATGACGAGATTACCCGGTTTGAGGAAAAACCTCAAACTGAAGCCCTCATTCAAGAACTAACTGAAGTGATTGATGGTGAGGATAAAGTTCTGGCGTCCATGGGTATTTATATATTCAATAAAAAAGTCCTCAAGGAAGTGCTGAAAATTCAGGGAGATGATTTCGGAAAAAATATTATTCCTCATGCTATTGAAACATTAAAAACTACTGCCTTCAGATTCCAGGGATATTGGGAAGATATTGGAACCATCAGAACATTTTTTGAGTCAAGTATTGCCCTGACAAAAGAGAATCCTGATTTTACCTTTTACAATGAAGAAAATCCAATCTATACACGCCAACGCTTCTTACCTGGCAGTGAAATCCGTGGAGCTAAAATTGACCATTCTATCATTTCTGAAGGGTGCAAGATTGGCAATGCCCAGCTTACGGAT
This sequence comes from Fidelibacterota bacterium, assembly GCA_013203185.1. GTDB lineage: Bacteria > Fidelibacterota > UBA8477 > UBA8477 > JABMPR01 > JABMPR01. Next base: position 8,623 of record JABMOS010000015.1, read on the forward strand.
TCAATTATCGGTATCAGAAGTATTATAGGAGATGGTGTGCAGCTGGAGCGTACGTATTTTATGGGTGCTGATTTCTATGATGATCCAAATTCAAAATCCCATATCCCCACTGGGGTTGGTGAAAACTCAATTCTATTAAATGTTATAGCAGATAAAAATGTTCGCATTGGCAAAAATGTAAAGTTGACTAATAAGGATGATCTTAAGGAATTCAGAAGTGATACTATCACCATCAAAGATGGTATAATTATCATTCCAAAAAACGCAACTATTCCCGATGATTTTGAGATCTAAGCGGTCATGACTAAAATTCTAGAGTGTCAGGAGTATCGTTAAAAATAAATAGCTATTAGTTTGTGCTATTTATCCTTGTTCTTGGATGCTTTGGTTGCTGTTGTTCCAGTCGATTTAGATTTACTTTTAGGAGCAGTTGTTGACTCAGGCTTCTTCCCTTTGCCCTTGGCATAGTCGGTGATATAAAATCCCGATCCTTTAAAAATGAGGCCGCTCCCTCCACTCACAATTCTTCTCACACTTCCTTTGCACTGTACGCATTTGTCAAGAGGAGACTCTGACATCTTTTGAAAAGCGTCGAAATGAGTACCGCAGCTCAGGCATTCATATTCATATGTAGGCATTTTCTGGAACCTTATTGTTTATGAAATTTCTTGTGGAGTACTTCTGCCACGTAGGGCGTCACAAATGATGTGATGTCACCACCAAAGCTTGATACTTCCCGCACGATGGTTGAATTCAAATGTGTATAGGCTTCATGGGGCATGAGGAAGACTTGAACAAGATCAGGATAAAGCGTTCTGTTTACCAGTGCCATCTGGAACTCGAATTCAAAATCAGACATGGCTCGAAGTCCTCTAATCATGGCAATAGCATCCAATTTTCGAGCATAATCCACAATGAGACCATCAAAATAGGTGACTCTCACATTTTTTAGATGGGCAGTGGTTTTTTCAATCATTTCCATGCGCTCTTCAACAGAGAACAAGGGCTTTTTACCAATGTTTCTGCCAACAGATACCACTACTTCATCAAAAACTGATACAGCTCTCTCGATAATGTCCAGGTGACCTAACGTGATTGGATCAAAAGTACCTGGGTATATGGCTAATCGCTTCTTCATTTCAGTTCGCCTTATATATTCTAATTTTTGTTTCTGCAACCACTTTTTCTTTTAGCAATTTAAATACATCTGAGTCCAGAGTGCTTTCATTATTTCTCGCAGATTCATAGACAAAATAAGCATTTTCCGCGGCATGTGTCTCTATAAGATGGATTAATTTTTCAGAAAGTTGCTCAGCATATGGGGGGTCAGCTAATATGAGATCAAACTTGTGATCCAATTTTCGTAAAATTCCCTGAACATCTCCAACATAAGCTTTGAAAAGTCTGTCCCGATTTGTCATCCACAGTTTCTGCTCATGGATATACTTGCTGTCTCTGTCAATTGAGGTGAGGGAAACCGCACCACGACTCAAGGCTTCGAACCCTAGTGCGCCAGTACCGCTATAGAGGTCTAAAACATGCATATCCATTACATCTCGAAGGGTGTCAAATAAAATGGTCCGAGCACGGTCAGTAGTTGGTCTAACTGATCCTGTCTTGAGCTTGGGTAGAGGATGTCCCCTCCACTCTCCAGCTATAATTCGTGTCATGGTTGATAATTAAAAAAGAGGACGCCGATGGTAAGTTTGAGCTGTTCACCCAGGTCTTGTATATCAATTGATTGAATGAGGTAGTTGCTCCGGGATTCAGACCACGAAGATAAGATATATTGAATTTCCCGAGCAGAGCCTGAGAATATAAGTTGAGCTGGATTGTCATCGATTCCTCTAGCAGGATCAACCACTACTTCATCTAAATAATCGAAGAATGGATTTGCCAGAATATCAAGCAATCGCATGGCATCAAAGGCCTGACCTTGAAAATCCGTTTCGGCATTCATGATAATCTCAAATTTGCTGGATATCTTTGCTGTGCCGGTGCTATAATCCTCATCAAAGGATCCCAATACGAACTTGTCAAGGGTTGATCTCATTTCCTCAACCCATTGACCACCCCTTGGCGCATCCATTGAGAAGGAATCTCGCTTCAAATAAAGATGTCCAGAGCCATATTCAGTGGGAAAATTATTTATCATATCGGTCACCATTAGCAGTAATGATCGATTATTGATAATAGCTATATCATCATCAGAAAGTGTAACTAATTCCTCAGAGACTTGTGTGAACTCTTCATAGACAATTACTGTGTCTCTACCACCAGGTAACTTCACATATAGTGACTCAGGTTTGGCTGATGCAATAGAATCTGCCAGCGCAGCAATATCCTCTGTCATTGGCATGAGTTCATTGAATACTTCATCTGGGAGCACGTCATCCAGGACCAGGGAATCTCCAGAAAAATACTGATCATATTGGTCTAGATCAAAATCATCATCCACTGGCAGTACTGGATCTATACCCAGGAGATCATAAACCATCTCCTCAACCATATATATGCTTGAATAGAGCATCCCTTTGTCATTTAAATAATAAACCGTGACAGCAAGCATAAGGATAAGAAGAATAAGCTCACGCAGTGGATTTCTGTTGCTCTCTTTTTTCTTTTTCGGTGCCTCAGATTCAGGTTTTGGAGCTTCTACAGCAGGGGCAATCTTTTCAGTCTCTGGAGCTTCAGTTTTTAAGCTGGTACGTCTCCGACGCATGGTCTCAGCAATGAGTTCGTCTTCAGATAGCTGATGACTGGCAGATTCATCTGCCAGGAATTTCTTTGAGTCAAGAAGTCCTCTATCTTTTCTAAGATCAATTTTCACTGAAGCGCTCCTGAATCTCTACATTCAAAGCACCAAGGACTACAGCGTATTCATCGATATTCTCAGCATCGGGATCTCTAAAATTGAAATGATTTCCCAGATTAAGGGGTTGACAACTAACCTCATACTGCTCCAGGTTATTCATAAGAGATGGATCACCAGTAGAGGAGAAGTAAAAAAGGTTGGTAATCACGTTATCAGGATCCCGTCTGCCTTTTATGGCCCGCTCAATGGCTTCTTTTACCAGATGAATGAGGTTTGCATCTCCCCGGACATGATCCAGGGTAATTCTGTAATCCCAATTTAGAGAGCCATGGAATAAGCCAGAGAATTCCTGATTCTGGAACATGTGGCAGGTAATCGTGTTTTCTTTATTTTCAAGAACAACCTGAATGCCCCCTTCGAAATCAAGGAGCTTGGTTGCAGTCAAAACATTACCCACAGCTTCCATTTCTGTGATAACATTCTTCAATTCTAACTCAGAGGGGCTGACGATTCTCTCCAGCCATGAGTCAAAAGATTGTGGTATTGCAATGGAAAGGTATTGAACTGCCTTTGCCGAAGATCGATTCAATTCCTGATGGACCACAGAATATTGAGACATGGACCCTTCCAACATCTCTTTCATGTACCAATTGAGATATTTATTTAAATCATTTCCAGTCAAGGCTGCGTCAACGGGATGAATACCCATTGGGAACCAATCACTATCAATGACCAGATGGGTCGCTGTGTCTGGAAACTCAGCAGAATTGCGTATTGCTGATATCTGCTCAGCCAGGGACATGATAACCTGGGAGTTGGTCATGTCAGGGCTATGAATACTCTCGCTTAAGTTGACCTTCCCTAAACTCTCGATAAAAGGAGTGCCTTTAAAATTCACCAATTGGGCAAATTTTATATTGTGACGAGATATGTGAATAGCCAGCATGACGTATTAGCCTGTTATTTGGCCCAGCTCTCCTCACCATCGATGAGACTTCCATGTGTCGAATCTATCTGGGTAAAGAAAAGATATCGTCTGGTTTCAATTGGATGTGTAATGGGTGATTCAATGCCAAGATTCACATTATTTCTCACAGTAACCCGGTATGGTAAATCAGTCACCGTACATTTTGTCAGCATGGGGTCAAATTGATAATGTGAGAAGAGTTGCTTCTTAACATATTTTTTATTGAAGGTTGTATCAACCCAGCCACCAAAGGAATCTTTCTGCATAAATAGATTCTTTTCCTTGTCACCTGCAACAAATTCGTCAGAAACGATACTGATACTGTCCAATTGAACGGAGTCAAGTTCCCCATAATTTTCTGCCAATAGAAATAAATTTTCAAGGAGGCTATCTCCTGCAAAGACCAAAATGAATTTATTCATGCCATAGAAGACTTTTTCAACATAGGCTGTATCGCTTTTTTCAAGAATATTTATGGATAGCACACTATCAGTCCCATTGAAATCATAGCGATAATTTGAATTACCCAGCTGTGACAGGAAGGGCAGTGAATCAAGGGAAAATTCCTGGGTAACACCGACTTTACCTCTAAACCACACACCATTAAATGTACTATCCTCAATTTGAACAACTGTATCACGGGCGATGATAAATGTGGTATCATACTCTGACAGATAGGTTGGAAAAACATCGATTAGGAGCGTGTCAGCAGGAAACTCCATTACTTGTTCTCCACTCCAATTTAGTGTATCAACACCAGCTAAATGCTCTGCAGTTGCGACAATTTCACGTGCCTGATCATGGATATTGATAAATTCACCAGTGAGTACTTCAGCCAGTTTGATATTCATATCATCATATTTACGTAAGAACGCATCGTAAATATTTACATTAAAAGTATCAGACTCGACTTCTACTACCTGCCATTTCAGGAAATCAGATTTCTTTATGAGTCTATCCCCTACAAATTCAACCACCTCCACAGCGGCTTTTTCCCAATCAAGATCACTCAAATTTACTGCAGATTTATAATAGGCCTGTTCCAGACTCACCTTATTGAAATATTCAGAAATATTATTGTGAACATTAATGTTAAAGATCGCATTGGTTAAATCTATATCCAGGTGGATTGAATCCAGCCCAGCATTAGGGCTGTTCATTGAATCCAATGCCACAGCTATTACTTGGTCAGCTATGTATGGACTTGGTTCAGAATATCCTGTCAAGCGCTTGTAGAGGTTATTCCTTCTTTTAGAAAGCGCACCTTCCATATCTGCAACTTTAATTTTAACTGGGATTTCAATTTCGACACCACCCGTATCAAGATACATCAGAGTCATATAATCAGGCATGATGTCAAGGGTATCGTTGAGGATAAGAAACTCAGCCAGAGCCATGTCATACAGTGTATCCCCGTAGGTGACAGAATCGTAAGAATCAAGAATAAATTGTTTTTTAAGGGTCTCGAGGGTCTTTTCCATGGTTTCTTCAAAAGTCGCAGGGATAATGAAATCTATTCGGACATCACCATCGTAAATGCCGATGAACTTAGTGCGACCTGTGAGATTTGGGTTTTTAGCGAGACTATCCATCACTGCATCAACCAGTGGGTTTGAAAATGACGGATATTTTGTGTAGCTAGTGGTAAGGGCATTAAACATTGATGTTTTGATATTTTGGTACAAGATATCAAATTTCTCAGAAACGGTGAAGCTCAGACCAATGCTATCAATTACCATGCTTTGATCACCGACATAGTTGCCACCATCGAAGAGCGTCTTAATGCTATCCAAAACGAGGTTAATAGTAGCTGCATCCGTATTGTGGTTGGGTTCCAGTGTCTTGAATAAATCAAGATGTAGTTTATTATAAAGCTTTTTGTATTCATCAGAATAGTTTACAGAATAAGTCTTAGGTGGCAGAGGGATTCTTTGATCTCCAAAATAACTATAATTTGAATCCATAGCAGCTGCCAGAAGACTGTCCTTGACGCTATTTACAACGAGTAAAAGTTGATCCGTATCAGTAGTGTACTCTTTAGCCAATTGATAATGTAGTTTTTCAGCAAGGCTTACCGCATTCATCCGAAATCGGGACTCGTCCCGCAATTTGGCCTCGTAATCCCAGATAGTCTTTGGAAGATAAATCACACTGATAAACAGCATAATCAGAACAATGATTATTATTGAATTGGTTCTGTGATTGGCGAAAACATCTTTACTCACGAGTCATCCTCGAATACTCTGTCGAAACTAAACCCTCAATGCGGGTATA
>JABMOS010000127.1 GCA_013203185.1 Fidelibacterota bacterium
AAAGCATGGAGTGGAAACCACTCCAGTTTGAATTGAAGTTAGGCATCGACCGACAGGGTCAAAATTTTTATCTACACGGAAAGATTTCTTGCACGGGTCTCTTTATATGTGAGTCCGGCATGGAGGAGTTTGAAGACACCCTGGACAGTGAAATTGACATGATGCTCACCTTTGATTCCAAGTTTATGGAGTCTTACGAAGGAGATGAGATATTCCATGTTCCTGCTCACCAGGCAGAATATGATCTCTACCCCATTGTCCATGATGCTGTTTTGTTGGCCATCCCAATTTCACATCGATGTGGTCCTGATTGCAAAGCAGGTCAAGACCTGCAAAAAAGCATTGAGCCAGATGAAGAACCGGATGATCGCTGGGCTAAGCTTAAAGATTTGTTCAACGAATAGGAGAATTTAACTCGTGGCTGTACCAAAAAGAAAAACCTCACGGGCCAAAAGAGATAAACGCCGTACACACTGGAAGGCAACTCTTGCCGGTCTTATCACCTGCTCAAACTGCAGCGAACCAAAATTACCACACCGTGTGTGTCCCCATTGTGGATACTACAAGGGAAAACAGGTTACCATTCCTAAAGAAGTTTGATTCCAAAAATGAAAATCGTGGTTGATAGTATGGGGGGCGATAATGCCCCTTTTATCAATATAGAGGGTGCTATTCAGTATTTGAATGATCCTAAAAGTATTGGTGATGTCATACTGGTGGGTAAGGAAGACCTTATTCGCAAAGAACTTGAAAAGCGATCTTTTAAGTCGCCTCGATTGCATATTCAGCATGCCTCCCAGGTGGTTGGCATGGATGAATCACCCACCCGCTCTTATAAAGAAAAAAAAGATTCATCAATGCGTGTAGGTATAGGGTTGGTTAAGTCAAAAAAAGGGGATGCATTTATTTCCGCCGGAAATACTGGTGCGCTAATGACCTATTCCCTCCTCTCATTGGGTCGCATCCCTGGCGTAGATCGTCCAGCGGTTGGCGCGTTTATGCCCCATGAAGAAGGTGCAACCCTTTTGCTGGATGTGGGTGCAACAGCTGAAGCTAAACCAAAAAATTTACTCCAATATGGAATCATGGGCAGCATCGTTCATCGTAATGTCACGAAAACACTGGAGCCCAGAGTCGCACTCATGAGTATTGGGGAGGAATCTGAAAAGGGCACGCCGCTGGTGAGAGAAGCCAAGCGTCTTCTGGAGGAATCCAGCTTGAACTTTAAGGGGTATGCTGAAGGCCGCGACATCTTTTTTGATAAATTTGACGTTATTGTTACGGATGGCTTTACTGGTAACGTATCACTGAAATTGGCTGAGAGTACATTTAAAACCTTGTTTAGCATGATCAAGAAAAGAATTGATCGTCCCGGTAGACTTCTAGGTGCCTGGCTTATTAAACCAGTGTTTACGGAGCTGGCTGGTATTTTTGATCCTAACAATTATGGCGGATCACCTTTGCTCGGTATCAAGGGTATTGCCATTATTGCCCATGGATCTTCAAACGAGAAAGCCATTAAGGCGGCTCTTTTTGAAGCCCAAAGCCTTATAAAATCGAATTTGATTGATGTCATTGAACAGGAAATTACAAAATCCCTATCCAACATCACCTATACGGATATGGCTGAACAAATCATTCACTACTAACCAATCAGGAACCACAAAATGATCAGAGCTGCAATAACTGGAGTCGCCTCCTATGTACCCAAAAAAGTACTTACAAATTTTGATTTGGAAAAAATGGTGGACACCAATGATGAATGGATTGTGAGTCGGACAGGTATCCGTGAGCGACATGTAGCTGCTGAAGGTGAAGCAAGTTCTGATATGAGTGTAAGTGCGGTGACCAAACTTCTGGCAGAAACCGGAACCAATGCTGATGAGATTGATGTCATCATCGTAGCAACTGTTACTCCTGATATGCTCTTCCCCTCCACTGCAGCATTGATTCAGGAAAAAATCGGAGCCAGCAATGCCTGGGGTTATGATCTGTCAGGCGCCTGTTCAGGCTTCCTGTTTGCATTAAAATCAGGGGCTTCTCTGATCCAGACCGGTTCAAAAAAAGTCATTGTGGTTGGTGTTGACACCATGAGTTCTATCCTGGACTATACCGATCGAAATACCTGTATACTTTTTGGCGATGGGGCTGGGGCTGTTCTGCTTGAACCAACCGAAGATGAAAATTTTGGAATTATAGATGATATTCTTCATATTGACGGCAGTGGCGCTGATGCGCTACACATGAAAGCGGGTGGTAGTCGCAAACCAGCTACCCATGCTACTGTAGACGCCAGAGAACATTATATCTGGCAGGATGGTCGCAGCGTTTTTAAACGGGCCTCAAATGATATGGCCAATGTCAGTGCCGAAATTCTAGAAAAAAACAATTTCAAAGCCGAAGATGTTGGCATATTTATTCCACATCAGGCGAATAAACGAATCATCGATGTTGCTGCACGGAAAGCCGGCTTCAAAGATGACCAGGTCTTGCTTAACATTGACAAGTATGGCAATACTACAGCAGGCACCCTTCCCCTTGGACTGGATGAAGTGGTCCGCGAAAAGCGGATAAAAGATGGAGATCTGGTTCTTTTTGCTGCATTTGGTGCAGGGTATACCTGGGGCAGCATCTTACTGCGGTATGGACCTAGCAAGAAAGGGTAATTTATGAAACGTGCTCTCGTATTCCCAGGACAAGCTTCCCAGTATGTTGGAATGGGTCAGGATCTATTTGACAAACATCAATCTATAAAAGATATGTACAGCACTGCTACTGAGATTCTTGGCTTTGACGTAGCTGAGGTGAGTTTTAATGGTCCCCTGGAAGCTTTAACAGAAACCAAAGTAACCCAGCCAGCCTTGTTTGTTGCATCGGCCAGCGTATTTTCCCTCTTACCAAAATCCTATGAATTTTCTCTGACTGCGGGTCATAGTCTTGGTGAGTTTTCCGCGCTCTACGCAGCTGGTGTCCTCAGTTTTGAAGATGCTCTCGCTATTGTAAAGGTTCGTTCCCAGGGAATGCAGTCAGCTGGAGAAAGTCAAACGGGAACCATGGCAGCAATTCTGAATATGTCCCGCGAGGATGTCACTAAAGTCTGCAAACATGCTGCGTTACGCGGTATCGTCCAGCCGGCTAATTTTAATTCTCCAGGACAGATTGTTATTTCCGGTGAGACCGTGGCTGTGCACTATGCCATGGAGATTGCAAAAAATTTAGGCGCCCGCAAAGTGCTGGCGTTGAATGTAAGTGGTGCCTTTCATTCGCCCCTCATGGCTCCTGCCAAAAAGGACCTAAGCGCCATCATAGAGAGTACAACTTTTAAGAAAGCTCGTGTCCCAGTCGTTGCCAACGTGGATGCTACTCCAACATCTGATCCTAAGCAGATCAAAGCCAATCTGATTGACCAACTCCAAAGTCCGGTCCTCTGGGAAGACACAGTTCAATTCATGGTGAATGATGGGGTGGATGAAATTGTAGAAATCGGTCCTGGGAAGGTTCTTCAGGGATTGGTTAAACGAATCAACCGTGAGATGACAACTGGCGGTATCGAAAACCTGGAACAACTGGAGGCACTATCATGATAGATTATCAAGGAAAAGTTGTACTTGTTACTGGATCGACCCGAGGAATTGGCCACCAGATAGCCCTCACTCTCGCAGAACTAGGGGCAAAGATAGTTATTAGTAGCCGAAAAGCTGAAGATTGTCAACGGGTTCAACAAGAATTTGAAGCGCAGGGCTTGCCCTGCCTCGGTGTTGCAGCTGATGTTTCATCCATGGATGATTGTAAAGCGCTAAGCGCTGCCGCCCTTGAAGCTTATGGCCAGGTAGATGTTTTGGTTAATAATGCCGGAATCACCAGGGACAATCTCATGATGCGTATGAAAGAAGAGCAATGGGATGATATCATGAATATCAATCTTAAAAGTGTCTTCAACATGTCTCAGGCTTTGTTAAGAAATTTTCTGAAATTGCGAGGGGGTCGCATTATTAATATTACTTCTGTTGTAGGGCAAATGGGTAATGCTGGACAAGCCAATTATGCAGCCTCGAAGGCTGGTATTATTGGGTTTACCAAGTCTCTGGCAAAGGAAGTTGGGTCAAGAGGAATCACTGTGAATGCCGTTGCACCTGGTTATATTGCCA
>JABMOS010000128.1 GCA_013203185.1 Fidelibacterota bacterium
GGGTTCCCTTTGGCCCATTTGTTGCCTTGTCAACAATGATCTTTTGAATTGGCCGCGTATTGTACACCCAGTTTGTAACTCATTTGCTTACCCTCAGATTTTAAAATATCTTCAGCGAGTGAAACTGGCAGGGACAGGGTCCATCTGGTCCAATCTTTATACACAATAATAGGAGTAATATAGATGAGTGACATCAAAATTTCAGGTTACGGCGACGATCTTACCATAAATGGCGTCCGGATCGGTGATCTCGGTCCTGCTGAACATGAAGCGATCGAAATGGAAAAGGGCGGTCAGAATTATGCACCCCTGGAAGGTGTTGTGGTGAGCCATGTTCAGGATAGTTCCACTTTAATTTGTCGCAAACCTGATCCCCATGGAGTTAAGGCTTATGTGGAAGAAGAGTTACTCGACGGTTTATGTTGTTATTCAGCTGTAAATCAGGGGCAACTAAACAAGACAATTGTGGATGCAGTTGTTGCCCACCTCCAGGATGAGAAGATTCCCACAGTTCCACGCTCTATCAGACATAAATACATGGCAGCCTTTCTCATGGCGGTTACAGCAGTCACCAAAATGGACAAGGTCGTTCCCAAGGTCGCCGGAGTTGAGGCCCCTGAGCTTATGGCCAAGCTGTCTCGCCGGTGGGGTTATCGCGTTAAAGGTATCCCTGCTAATGAGGCTATTATTGTCGTTGCCGCGGATAATTTTCACGGACGTTCATTATTTGCAGTCTCAGCTTCTACAGATCCTTCAGCCAAGGAAGATTTTGGACCCTTTTTACCAGGTATTGAAGTGGTTCCCTTTAATGACGCTGATGCACTGGAAGCTTTATTCAAAGAAAAGGGCCACAGAATTGCCTCCTACATCGTAGAACCTATTCAGGGTGAAGCTGGCGTAATTTTACCCCTACCAGATTATCTACCACGTGTTGCTGCACTTTGTAAACAATACAATATTCTTTTTTGTGTCGACGAAGTCCAAACTGGATTTGCCAGAACCGGTGCTAATTTTGCCCATATGCTCTATGATGTACACCCTGATCTCATGGCATGTGGTAAAGCAGCTGGTGGCGGGATTATGCCAGTTTCCTTTGTGGCTGGAAGAAGAGATGTCATTGATGTACTCACACCTGGATCTGAAGGGTCTACGTTTGGCGGTTTTCCCCTGGCCTCAGTAACAGCTGTCTTTTCCATAAAAGCCATGATTGATGAAAATCTAGCCGAAAATGCAAAATTAATGGGGGCTAGACTTCTGGCACATTTTGAAAGTATTCGAGTTGAATTTCCAGATAAGATCAAAGAGGGCAGAGGCGCTGGACTCTTAACTGCGTTTGAAATGTTTGATAAACCCGGTCTGGATGGTCATAAAGTCTCTTTGAAATTGCTGGAGAATGGTATCTATGCCAAGGAAACCCATAAAACTACAGTTAGACTAGCTCCTGCATTGACCATCACTGCAGAAGGTATCGACCATATTGGGGATTCAATCCGCAAGGTGATTAGAGATTTATAAAGAGAGCTAATTGTGCTCTAGGCAGTGGGCTTCCCCTTCGATAAACCAAGGGCAGGCTCGTAGCCTTGCAAAAAGGAGTCAGATTATTTATCTGACTCCTTTTTTTTAAAGTGGGTTTGAATAAAACCATTGGCGTAATTGGTGACACCTTCCACAATCCACACCTTTTTATCCAGAGGTTCTTTAAACAGACTGATGCCACTGCCTAGCAAGACTGGTACCTGGGTGAGGATAATTTCATCGAGGAGCCCAGCTGAGAGAAATTGCTGAATTACATTTCCCCCATCCAGATAAATGTGCGAATCCCCTGCGGTTATAAATTGTTGGGCCAATTCCTCTGGTGATCCTTGGGCAAAATTTACTATAGCACCTTCAGGGAATGTTGATGGAGCAGCTTGATGGGATAACACAGTCACAGGTTTGTCACCATATGGCCAGCTTCCAAAACCAAGAACTTGATTAAAGGTTTTGCGTCCCATGACCAATCTATCGATTGATCCCATTAAAGCGCCATATCCCATATCCTCTTTGGGGTCTTCTGGGGGCGGTAGCTCATTGAGCCAATCTACGCCGCCATTTTCATCGGCTATAAATCCATCCAGACTGATGGCCATAAACACGGTAAATTTCATTTTGAACTCATGTGGTAGGGTGAACTACCATAAGATATAGTGCGATAAGGGGTAAAAGAGTCGCAACGCTTCCCAGAATGAGCCACCACCTATTCAAGGTCTTGTAACGGATGCCTGCTTCCTTAATTGTGTGGGACGCTTCAATGAGGCGCATTTGTTTTCTTTGAATGGGGATCATCACCGCTGCCCAGATTAGTGCTGAGACTGTGAGCAAGGCATAACTATGATAAATCCAGCTATGAGCACCTATGCCACCAAATCCTGCAGCCAACATATGCCCAGTGACAGCAATGAGGATTACGCCAGGTACCGAGAATATGATATCAGTTCGCTGGATCAATTTTATTGAAAATTTATGGACTGCCTTATCGTCTAGGGTTTGAGCATAAAGCCGCCAGACAGCACTGACGATAATATTTCCGAGAAAGAGGACTACCCCGAGGATGTGAAGTACTTTTATCATGAATCGTATTCTCCTTTTGGCCCTCAAGCTAGACAGTCCAGGCTTTGGTCACAAGATATTCAATCCAGTGATGTATCAATCCTGATCATTAGGGAGACTATTTATGGGGCATTGTGAGGCCGTGGGAAAAGCCCTACTCCCAGGAGAGCAGGGCTTACCGGAAACGGAGGTTGTATGACCCGACCTGGCGGGGTGTTCACACGGTTATCCGGGCATTCTGATCTTGA
>JABMOS010000129.1 GCA_013203185.1 Fidelibacterota bacterium
GAAACCCCCTTGTAAAGCGACAACTTCTTAGAAAAAGTCGCCCTAACTTAGCCAACAAACCCCATCACTAGAAGGGAAATTGCAGGGGATTCAGCAAGCCCTACTATTCCTGAGCCGATTAAATTTGTTAGATATTGTCAGTATCTATCTTGATTGTAATTGCTTATTTTTCAGCCTTGTGAACAACATCAATCGACATCCTCTGTTTCTGATTATGATTTCGCTTGTCCTGTCTTTAAGTGGGAAAGCTGAAGTTGTATATGAATCAGGCAGTCTTCGGGATTTTATTGGCGGAATTTCTCCAAGTACGGCTTACGACAATTATGTGAGTCATGTTTCAGAGGGTATCGCAGATGAGGGATACAATGACTATGGCCCTGATTGGGTTGATGTTCAAACCAATGGTTTTGGTGACTATCGCATTATTCCAGACTTTACCTATACCTTAGCACACTGGCGCAATATTTTTACAGCTCTACTTCACAATGACCTCGCTTTGGCAGATGAGATGCTTAGCGATTCCCTGGACTCCTTCAATTATGATTTGGTTCAATTTGAAGATGTGGTATATGACCGCACTTTTTATTTCATCCGTGAACGTCTTGATATGTCCTTTGTTGATGTAAACCAGGTGGATCATCCCGGGGATGACGTCACTGGTAGTTTCGCCAATGGCTGGGGCTTGTATATCATAAATCCTGATGCTGAAAGACACCATGTCATCGTCGAAGTGCCCCACCCCTGCGATGATTTCATTTCTCCTTATCTGGGAACGGAAATGTTTCTCCAGACCGATGCCTTCGCCATGATGATTTCAGGTGCAGGACGGGAAGTAAAATGGACAGAATATGGAGCCTATACCAACAATAAGTCACTCTCTGATCCTTCTCGGAATAGCAACACTGTTTTTCAGGTTTTCCATGAAGTGCTCTCTGATTCACTCATGCAGCTAGGTCCACACGCTCCTCTGGTACTCCACACCCACAGCTTCGATGACAATGCCGCCCATGCTGATTTCCAAAGTATTGTTCTTTCTGGCGGTTGGGATGCCGGCAATGCCAACAAGCCCATCAGGGATATTTCTGATGACAATCTAGATCTGATAAACTTTACAGCAGAATACCCCATTGAGGCAATGCAGTTTGGCAATCATGGTGCTGAACGGGTGGATGATTTCTATAGAGTCCATTATAATGGTTCTTTCCTCTACCATGGAGCTACAGAAGATATCGAGATGCCACACACCTCCACATTATTGGGTCCCAACACTGGTGTTCAAATGAATTATCTTAGACAGTTCTTCAACAATGATGAGGTATATGAACCCTGGGTACAAATTGAATATTTCGAAAAACCCATGCTTTTCCAAAACATGGATATGCCCCTTACAGACCTTTATGCTGGAGAATACCCCAGTTCATACCGGAATTACTTAATTCTCCTCGAGTACTACCAGCCCTTTATTGATGCTATAGAAGCCTATCTCACAAATTGGATGGATGTGGCTGATGAAACACCCCCACCAGCCATTCCAAACTGGCGAACCGACTTTGATGGTCAAACCTATGTCAGCCTAAGATGGGAGCCTGTTTATGACACCAACCACAAAACCTATCGTATTATTTACGATGTAGACAGTCTTACTTCTGAATCTTATTTCATGGATGCTTCCACTTCTAGCCAGTTTGCAGATCCAAATTTAAGTCATATCATGGTGGAAAATCTTGACCCCTTTGGAGACTATGTATTTAGAATTGAAGCCGAGGATCATTTTGGGAACTTCTCTCCAACCAGCAACACCATAAATGACAACATTCCAGGACACGACCCCATCACCATCCTTGAAAATTTCAACTCCGGGGTCATTGACCTTCAGCCCTATCCAGGAGAAGATGAACATCCCCTATCCTGGGCTCTGGATGATGAAAGAACCTTTATGAATTCAGATTACTCCCTGGAAATCTGGGGCAATACCTGGAAATCTCAAAGTATTGAGTCTCATCCCGTTTTTTATGGCTCTGTTTTCCAGGTGGCTGCATATGTGGCGTCAAGGGGGGAAATCCAGGGAATTGGTTTCCAGGACTCTCTTAATACACTTTTTTATGCTTTTGATGGCAGCGAACAATTAGACATCGAGGAATGGGTCACTGTGTATCAGGGGTATTTTCCAGATGATACCTGGAATCTGGTTCGTTTACCCATAGGGGACGATTGGTTCGCCCGTTTTGATTACTATCCCATCCTGACAAACATTATCTACATCAATGACCGTGACACAGATGATTCAGGTCGCATCTATTTTGATGAACTTTTTGACATCACCAATTCAATAGCCTTTGCACCAAATGTTCAGATTCAACACTCACAGGGTCCACAATACAGAAGCATTACAAATCAGCGAAGCGTGGATGTCACATTTATGGCCCTGATCAATGATCCAGATAGCGAAAACCATAGCTATTTATGGAATTTTGGCGATGGGGAAATCAGTCATGACGCAAGTCCCTCCCACACCTACCTGGTTGAAGACGATCACGATTACACCGTCCTGTTGCAGGTCACTGACGAATCCGGTACCATGGGTCAAGCCAGGGCTGAGATTGTCGTGGATCAGGGGGATGAGAGTAGTTTTCCACTGAAGTTAAATTTTGTGGGTGATATCATGATCGCCAGGCGATATGAAGATAGTGGCGGTATTCTGGAAACTCAGGGAATTGAGGGCATTTTCCAGCCTACATCCGGACTTTTAGGCGATGCAGCCGATCTAACCATCGCCAACCTTGAATGTGTCATGACCATCGAAGGTGAGGAGCATCCCACCAAATCCGTAACTTACAAAGGGCATCCAGAATATGTCTCCGGCCTGGCCGATGCTGGTATTGATCTTGTTTCTCTCGCCAATAACCACACACTGGACTATGGATTGGTTGGGCTTCAGACCACTCAGCAAGCTCTGGTTACGAACAACATTCTCTACTCGGGGTCAGGTGAAGATAGTGATGAAGCCTATGAGCCTATTTTCACAAACAACATTGGCGTATCTATTGCCTGGTTGGCCAATTGTGATCGTACAGGCCAGTACAATAACTATCAACCTTATTTGAATGCCGGATACAACAAACCAGGGTTCGCATATTTATCGCCTTACTACCTGTTGCAACAGATCAATACTGTTCGACAGGTAGCTGACCTGGTTGTCATGGAGATGCACGCCGGCAGTGAGTATTCCACCTCTCCAGGATCTGGTTATGATGGGTATTTCGGCTCGAATATCGCTGCTGAAGACTGGATCGCCCCCCGAGAAATAAGCACCAATATGGACTTGGAAGAAGATAGTGCTGAGGATGAAAATTATGCACCATATATGGATGTCCCACATATGTGGGATCGTGAAATTCGACATTTAGCCATCGATGGCGGTGCCGATCTGGTAGTTGTTCATCATCCCCACATCATACAGGGTTTTGAGGTCTATAATGGAAAGCTGATTGCCCACTCACTGGGAAATTTTGTCTTCGATCTAAACTACCACGAAACCTTTCCCTCGGTGATTCTCAATGCTGAGGTAGATGCCAGTGGGTTTGCCGCCTATTCAGTCACGCCAGTTTATTTGGATGACTATATTCCGGTTCCAGCCACAGGTGCCCTGGGAACTCATTTATTGGACTATCTGGCAAGCAAATCCAAAGACCTGGATACGTATCTCCATGTGGACAAGGAAAACGTGAGCGCCTCAATCTGGCTGGACACACTCTCCATGCCCCGCACATCAATTTATAACCGTCGTCCTTTTGATCTGCATCTTATTGGAACTTCCTGGATGTCAAATCCCCTGGAAATTCACCAGATGGGAAATCTTTCCTCTCTAGACTCACCACCAGGAGCAGGCTGGGAATATCGACTGGGGCGTGAGCTTCTGTGGTATGGGAACATGGAAGATGAGGGCGCCAGTGAGTGGAACATAAACAGCAGTGACGAATGGTTTGACCTTACAGAAGCACACTCTGGGGAACGTTCCATAGGACAACATCGTACAGCAAGTTCCGGGGATAATGTTATCACAAATCTTGAAAACCGCATACGTCTCGATGCCACAAAAGAGCATCATATCGCGGCCTATCTCAAGACACAAAATGCCGGAAATGTTAAAATACAGGTGAGATATTATGCTGGTCGCACCACATCCACTATCCTGGCTACCCATGATATGAATTCGGGTGTAAACGGCACAACGGAATGGACATATTTCCACCAGGAAACCACGCCACCAGCTAATGCCACCTACTTTGATCTTCGACTAAACACCGACACACCATCTTCAGGTGATGGTTATGGCTGGTTTGATGATGTGCACTTTATTGAATGGACGGATTGGCGAGACGCTCCTGATGCGGACATCAAATCACCCAATGATTATTACTTTGTTCAATTCAAGAATGGCATTATTGCCAATAATCTCTCGGTTGAGTTTATCGAAACTGTCTATACCGATCCTGAACCCGTTATCCCAGCCTTTGAAACGGATATAACTATCGGACTCATTGACACAGAAGTCAACTTTACTGACCTTTCAACTGGGTCTGTGGGTTGGTGGGAGTGGGATTTTGGCGATGGGAATCAAAGCATGGAACAGCACCCCACACATATCTATACTGAGCCTGGAACATATGACGTGAGCCTATCAATTAAGGATTACAGCGGAGCGCTTCAAATTGAAACACAGCAGGCTCTTATGCGGATATTTTCTCAGTATCTTCCGGGAGATCTAAATTTTGATGGTCAAAATTCAATTAGTGATATTGTGATCCTGGTAAATATCATCATTGGTGAAATCACGCCCAGTGAGGCCCAATACGAAACCGCCAATGTGAATGGTGATGCTTATATCAATGTTCAAGACCTGGTTTCACTCATTAATCTCATTCTTTACAACTAGAAAATTATTCTTGATAAAAACTGGTTGTTCCGATTATTTTATGGTTAACAATTAACCCCCCAAAACTATTTTCATATTATGACCAATTGGCGTGTATTAGATATTATTAAAACAAGTACTGAGTTTCTGGAAAAGAAGGGTGTCCCTGATGCCCGTCTTGATGCTGAAATCCTTCTGGGAAATGTCTTGAAAAAGAATCGGTTAGAGCTGTATCTCTTTTTTGATCGCCCTATGGGACGGGAGGAGATGGATCTCTACCGTGAACACATCAGGCGCAGGGGAAGCCGAGAACCTCTACAGCATATTGTTGGTGAAACGGGCTTTATGAATCTCATCCTCAAAACCACACCAGCAGCATTAATCCCTCGTCCAGAGACAGAGATTTTAGTTGAGAAAACGCTTGGGTTAAATGTCAAACCTGAAGCTCGCATTCTTGATATTGGCACTGGATCTGGATGCATTGCCATTGCTTTAGCCCAGTCTCTTGAGAAGGCAAAAGTTCTGGGCATAGATGTTTCAAAAGAAGCCCTGGCTCTGGCCAAAGAAAATGCAGGTTTGAACCAAACGCAGGTCGCTTTTCAGGAAATTGATATTCTTAAAACTATTCCTCGTATTGAACAGCGCTTTGATATCGTTGTCTCAAACCCACCCTATATCTCTCCAGATGAAAAGGACCAACTCCAAACTGAGGTTGCACAGTTTGATCCTGCACTGGCATTGTTTGATGAAAATGATGGCCTCACATTTTATCGTCGCTTCGCTGATATTTTGCCTGACCTTCTCATCCCCGGTGGACATTTCCTGTTTGAGTTTGGAGGCAGTCCTCAGGAAAAATCAGTGCTAAATATTTTTATGGAGGGTGGATTCCATGACCTGGAAATCATCCAGGACTATAACGGCGACCCCCGTATCATTACCGGTAAATACATACCGTGATTTATTAAAAGGAACTGAACTTGATTTCGAGAATTATTCCCTATGTTTTAATGATCATTCTGCTGGCAGCCCATTTTTCACGTGGGGGAAACGACATTCTAGCCGGGTTCATTCTGCTCATCCCCTTCCTTTTCATTATTAAACAAAAGTGGGTCATCATGAGTCTAGAAATCATAGCTTATCTTGCTGCATTAGTCTGGCTGTATGGGGCGTATCAGTATATCCAGATTCGAATCGCCACTGGTGATGACTGGATCAGGCTTTTAGTCATCATGGGAGGTGTCGCTATCTACACAGCCTGGGTTGGCTTATTTCTGCGGTCTCAAAAAATCAAAGATGTCTATGGGCTGAGCAAATGAAGTCTCCCGGGGAATCTGAGAAGCCATTTAAAAACTTCTGCAATGATCTGAATATAGATCTGCCCATTATTGGGGGCGCTATGTATCCATGCTCCAATCCAGAATTGGTGGCAGCTATTTCAGAAGCTGGTGGCATTGGTATTGTCCAGCCATTGAGCCTGACCTATGTCCATGGCTATGATTTTCGGGAGGGTTTGCGCTACATCCGCCGTCTCACTTCAAAACCAATTGGCCTAAATCTCCTCATAGAAAAAAGCTCTCAGCGTTATCTGGACAGGATTAACGACTGGCTGGATATTGCTCTTGAAGAGGGGGTCCTCTTTTTTGTCACAGCGCTTGGGAATCCCAAGGAATACGCTAAGAAGATTCATGGACACGGCGGGTTAATCTATCACAACACGACCAATCGCAAGTGGGCTGAGAAAGCGATACTAGGAGACGTAGATGGCCTCATTTGCGTCAATGACCGTGCTGGTGGCCATGCTGGTACCGAATCGGCTGCCAAGCTTTTCAATGATCTTGCTGATTGTGGCAAACCACTCATCTGTGCTGGAGGAATTAGTACGCCTCAAGATATGACCCATATGCTGGAATTGGGCTATTCAGGCATCCAAATGGGAACACGATTTATAGCTACTTCGGAATGCAATGCACACCCCGATTATAAAAAAGCCATCATCGAAGCCGAAGAAAGTCAGATTGTCCTGACTGACAAACTTTCAGGTGTGCCTGTGTCTGTTATTGAAACGGACCACATCAAAAGAATGGGCATTAAAGCAGGCCCTCTTGCTCGCTGGCTTCTCCAGGGCTCTAGAACAAAAAAATATATGCGGATGTTCTACTCGCTTCGCTCATTCAGAACACTCAAAAATGATAGTGCCAAAACGGGTGACTATCATCACTTTCTCCAGGCGGGTAAAAGTGTTTCAGGTATTAAGGAGATACAGTCGGTCCAGGAGATAATGGCGAGCTATCGTAGCGCCCTGTGACATTCCTAAATTTATACTCGCTCACCCATTTCTTTATCTGGTTTATATCCGGTCGATATATCAGAATGGGGTGGCTGCTATTCTTGATCCTCTCCATTGGCTGGGAGGGACTGGAAATGATTTTGCCTTTCGAATTTGCTGAAGAATGGATCGGCAACAAGCTGGCGGATATTGTCGTTAATTTTTTGGGCTTCTACCTGGGCAAAAACCTCAGAAAGAGGGCTTTAAAAAACAAGGACTGATTTTCGAACTATCAGTTACAATATGTTCAAACCACCGTCGTCAAGCTTTAGGGGTCGTTTCCAGTAATTGTACTGTGGGGTCCAATCTGCCTCACCCATGCCAGCCAATCCCAATAATCCCCACATGGAACAGTAAATGTCCCCAGGGCCAAACTCACTGGAATTTTTGCGGAAGATATCATTTCCGACACGTTCATAAAACACTGCCCCAGGGGAATTGACCTCACCTGGAGTGACGGTCTGTTCTTTGATGTAATCTCCACCACCATGTGATGCCAACCTGAATCTCCAGCCTCTTGAATTGGCGTATTGACGTTGGAGCTCAGGCGAATCTTTGGATACCAATGTCACCGACATGGCTGATTCAAGGTGAGGCAAGAAGCCATTAAAGCCGTCTGCCCAAAGCATACAATATCGACACCCCTGACCCATATTATGGATCAAGAGCAGTTTATCGTTTTCTCCAAACATTTCCAGTAACGTGGTCTCACCCTCAAGGGTCTTGAAGGTATAATTGGGCACTTTTTCAGGTGGTTTTGCTTTTCGCAGCTGTGTTAATTTCTCGTTTAATTCATATATCTGTTGTTCGATAAGTTTTATTTCATCCTGCATGAGTGTTACCCTCTTTGTTTGGTATAAGCCCCCAAATCAATATATAGCGATGATCCCACTGATCTATATTTTTACTTCCTGGTTAATCCCCTGAACCGAATATCTGATTTTTTCACTGAGACCACATATTAATTGCGAATGAGTCGTATTGTCTTTTCTCCAAAGATATTGTGTTTATTTTGAAATAAGATGACCGTCTCACACAATACTCTGAAACTGCTGGCTGCCCTTGTCTGGTATATTGGTCCTATTATCCTGTTTACCAAAGGTGCAGATCTGGCAAATCAGGCTTTTGATATGGAACCCAAAGGATGGGGTCGTCAATTTAGCTGGATAGCCGGCTTAACGGTTGGGCTTATTAAAACCCGATATATCTTTCTGAAAAGCTGCAGAAAAAATATGGCTCGCATTGACGCTCTGGAAAGTCCTAAACTTTGGGAATTTTATCGTCTTCGGTTTTTTTTCTCGCTTGGTATGATGATGTTGTTGGGGGCGACTCTCTCTAGAGTCTCTACAGGCAACCACGCCTTTCTCGTCGCCGTCGCCACACTGGATATCAGTATTGGGACTGCATTGCTGCTTAGCAGTAAGGTCTTCTGGGAACAAAGCGTCTTTTCCTTTTCCCGCAAAACTTCCTAAAAGCACAAAACGCGGAAAAAAATCCGCGCCTTGCAATTACCACACTGCCCCAAGGGCTTTTTTCTTACTTATTTTAGTTTTGGACCAGCCTCAAGAATCTCTGCAGGCATACCTTCCATGTACTTTTTGAAGTTCTCAATAAATAGTCTTGCGAGCTGTTCATACTTCTCAGCATAAGCTTCCTTGCTGGGCCAGGTCTGAGCCGGGTCTAGAACCTTCTCGGGAACACCCTTACCGGTCTTTGGTACCTCAAATCCAAATACTGGATCTACTCGATATTCCACCTCCCTGAGGTTGCCTTCCAGGGCAGCATTGAGCAAAGCTCGCGTATGTTGAATACTCATACGTTTGCCAATTCCAAAGGGACCTCCTGTCCAACCCGTATTCACCAACCAACAATCCACATCATGCTTCTTGATGCGCTCTTTCAGGAGCTTGGCATAATAATAGGGATGATGAACCATAAAGGGGCCACCAAAACAGGCACTAAAGGTTGTCTGTGGCTCAGAACCAAGACCAACTTCTGTACCCGCCACTTTGGACGTATATCCAGAGACGAAGTGGTACATGGCTTGATCTGGTGAAAGTTTGGCAATGGGTGGGAGAACGCCATTGGCATCGCAAGTCAGCATAAAGATATTTTTGGCGTGACCTCCCTTGGCTTCTGCCACTGCATTTTCAATAAAATGTAAGGGGTAGGATGCGCGTGTATTTTCCGTGTGAGTATTGTCATCCAGATCTAGTTTTCTGGTAATAGGATCATAAACAACATTTTCCAGAATGGTCCCAAACTTTTCGGTGCAAGCGTATATCTGGGGCTCAGCATCTGGACTCAACTGGATTACCTTGGCATAACAGCCCCCTTCAAAATTGAAGACACCCCCATCACTCCAGCCGTGTTCGTCATCCCCAATAAGTTGACGTTTGGGATCTGCAGACAAGGTGGTTTTACCAGTTCCCGACAAACCAAAGAATATGGCTGTATCGCCATCATCACCCATATTTGCTGAGCAATGCATGGAAAGCACCCCCTGTTTGGGCAGCAGATAGTTCATGACTGTAAAAATGGATTTTTTGATTTCACCAGCATATTGGGTTCCACCGATAATGGCAATTCGCTTGGCGAAGTTCAAGGCAATAAAAGTGGGACTGTTGGTTGCATCCATTTCCGGTGAGGCTAAAAAATTGGGCACGGTTATAACCGTAAATTCAGGCACATGGCGTTTATGGTCATCTTTCTTTTCAATGGGGATAAACATATTTCGGGCAAAAAGACTATGCCAGGCGTATTCTGTGATAATACGAATGGGCAGATTGTAACCTTCATCAGCACCCACATGACAATCCTGAACAAAGACATCTTTTCCCTGGAGATAGGCCTGAACCCGAGAGAACAACACTGCAAATTTTGATTCGGGATAAGGTCTATTGTATTCACCCCACCAGATATCATCACTGGTTGAGTCCTCCTTGACCACCAACTTGTCATTGGCAGCCCGTGCAGTATGTTTCCCTGTGTTCATGAGGATGGGTCCATCACTCATGACCTTGCCTTCACTTCGAAAAACGATTTCTTCATAGAGGGATGCTGTGTGCAGATTCCAATAGACATTATTGAGGTTTTTTAAACCATGATTGTCCAACCCATAATCACTAGCAGTGGCGCTTTTCTCTGCAGATGCTGGACTTGCCAGACCTAAATGCAGCTTCATGACCAATCCCTCACAAGCTTCCTGTCTCCAACAAAGATCTCATTTGGGGCATTGGGGTCCAATGCCCACTTAATACGCTCAACCCCCTCCTTAATATCCTTGATGCTCCCACAATAGCTCAAACGGAGGTGTCCATCCATGCCAAATTCATTTCCAGGCACTGTAACCACTCGAACTTTATCCAAGAGGAGCTTACTCAGCTTGGCGGCACTCTTTTCATAGGCGCTGAAGTCAGGGAAACAATAGAAGGTCCCACCTGGTTTCTCTACGCGCACACCCTCAATGGTTCTCAACTCATTGAGCATGATATCACGGTTGTTCTGGAGTGTAATTCTTAAACTTTCTACACCACTCTGAATGCCGTTCAAGGCTCCCACAGCGCCAGCCTGAGTTAGTCCTGAGACACAAGAAGTGGTTTGGGCCTGGATATTTACCATGGCTTCGATAAGGGTGGGATTGGCGATGGTCCAGCCCACACGGAATCCGGTCATGGCATAAGCCTTAGAAACACCATTGACTATCACCAGTTTCGATTTTGCATCATTGGTTTTGGCAAATTGATATGGAGATGTCCAGGTTTCACCGTCAAAAACCAACTTATGATAGATGTCATCCATGATGAGATAGATATCTTTTTTCTCGCAATATTTTACCAGGGCTTCGATCAGACCTTTCGAATAAATCGCTCCTGAGGGATTGCTGGGGCTATTCACGATGATAGCTTTGGTGTAAGAACCAACTGATGGGATGATATCTTCCATAGTGGGCTCCAAGCGCCCATCTTCAGGTGTGACAACTACAGGTTTTCCATAAGCCATTTTGATCATTTCAGGGTAACTGACCCAATATGGGGCCAGAACGATGACTTCATCCTGAGGATCCACAATAGACTGCAACAGAACTGACAAGGATTGCTTCGCGCCATTGGAAATGATGATATTTTTAGTGGATATCAGATGATCGTAATTCTCTTCTGTATAACGAACAATCGCTTTACGGAGAGGGAGGATACCTTCTGTTGGTGTGTATTTAATCTCAGCTGAATTCAGTTTTGCAGATGCGGATAAAATAGCGTCAATGGGAGCTTTGCTTTTTGGTTCACCGCCTCCAAGATGGATGACGGCTTCCCCCTTTTCCTTCAAGATACGGGCTGTATCATTCAGGGCCAGCGTGGGTGATGTTGGGATCGATTTTGCAAGTTGGCTGATGCTCATGGTAGGCCTTTTTAAAGAACATTTCTCGTTATTTCCAGGTCGTCTCTATGTACCTGAAACCAAATTGAGCAAACATAAATTCACAAATTCAATATTGCCACCAAAAACGAAGCTGGAAATTAATATTTTTAGGAAATATGACTAAATCAGTTAAGAATTTAATGTGGTGGATTGTAAGTGGCCAAATATTATCTCGTATTGAGTCTAATAACGAGTTTTAGGCTGACCGTTGGAGGTTAAAAGATAAACGGTATCAAATACCACGAATGTTTTTTGTATTCCGCCCAGGTTTCATGGCGCGACATGGACCGTTCTTTCATGATGATATTGATGGAGAAGTAACCAAGCCAGACCCAGGCCAGGAGCACCCATGGTATCCAGTGCCATGTGACAATTGCAAATGCTCCGTAAATCAACATTTCCCCAAGATAGTTGGGGTGTCTTATGAATCGAAACAGGCCTGTAGTGATGAGGCCTTTGTGGTATTTGAGGGTGTAGAATTTCTGGGCATCTGCTACCAGCATGAGCATTAATCCCAGGGCGTAAGCAATAATCGCCAGAGCCATCCAGATCATGGTCGCACCTACATGAGATTCACCCAGCACTGGGGAAATTAATAAGTAGGGTGCCACCCAATAGGGTCCCAGTACAGCAACTATGGCTGTGAGAGCACCACCAAAAGTGATTTTTTTCTGCCACCTGCTGTCTGGGAAAATGAGATCCTTAAGCAGCCAGATGATCCCATAGCTGCCATGTAAAGCCAAATAGACCCATGCTTGCATAGAAAAATTCTCAAAGTATAGCATTAAGCCCAGCACCCAGAAAAGGGTCATCCCTTTCTGAAAATTGATGACCCAGCTAAAACTCAATATTCGAGGTCCGCCAAACAGGTCATGACTCATATAGTGTGTGGCTTTGTGGATAGCTGTTATCAGGTTTCCCATAGGTATGACTTCTTCTTCCTTTTCGGCAATCAAGATGTAGCTGAGTGGAATTGCTAGCCCGATTACCTGGTTTTTGCCATGCTGGGTTGAAATATCATCAGGGTATTCTGAGAAATGCCTCACTTTCATCCCATTGTCAATAATGGCCATGAGAATGTCAGACAAGGTCCAGACAAACCAATACATGGTCTTGGAGTCATAGGTTGTTTTTCCAATATAATCGATACCATCTGAGTCTATGTAGGGATCCCTTTTGAAATAGGGTTCAATGTAATTCGTCAAAGTAATTCGGACAAGATCGCTTAAAAAATAAGAGACACTTTCCGTGCATCCAAAATATTAAGCAAACACCTCTTTGTGCTGCGATTTCATGTTATTACGC
>JABMOS010000130.1 GCA_013203185.1 Fidelibacterota bacterium
CAGGGAAAGGTTCGATCATGGCGCTCACTGATATTGATTTAGCGAATATAGATGCGACACCTTTTTTTAATTCCCAGATAGGTCATCTGCTGCACATCCTCTATCGAGTCTACGAAGACGCAAATGTCTATCTGTATATGAAGCGCCAAGGTCTCGAATTTGAACTTCAAGAATTACCTACCAACAAAGACCACCTCTTCGATTCGATACCATCTGATATCCCAGCTATTTTGGAGATGACTTCTGCAAACGAGATAAAGAGTAAGTTCATTCTAAATCAGGAAAATGCAGCCATGTTCTCGATTGAGCCTGCTGACCTGGCAGAATACTCAGTCCTTTCTCCCTTGGGTGAGTCAGGCAGCATAGATGGATTTCTACTAACTATTTTTCCAGCAGCCATTGATCGAGGAATGATTAATCTGGATATCTTTGACGACGTAGCCGCCAGTATCACCGCAAATTCTGTTACCTCAAATTTGTTGAAGAGCTACAAGGAAAGATCTGATCACCTCTCAATCATGCTAGAGGTGAATACCCATCTAAATGTGGCAGCTACCAAGACAGATTTTTTATACGAGATAACCAGATTTGGAAAATATTTTCTACATTTTGATCGAGCTGTCCTCGTTCTTCATCCAGAAAACACCCCAGAATATTTTATGATTGATTCTATTGAAGGGGATGAGACTGGCCTGCAGCAGGGGATGAGCTACCCTGTTTACAATTCTCTGGTGAGTAAAACCATTCTCACTGGCCATCACTTCATTTATAAGCAAAGTAATAAAGTTGCTCCTGAAGGAATATATAGAACTGGAGATTTTCAAGAGTATCCTTATCACCAGGTAATCGGCTTTCCCCTGATAAAAGTAAAAAATGGACCAGGAGCCCTGGTCCTGGAGTCCTCCAAGGAATATCCTGTTAAGCAGAGCGAAATGGCCATCTTTGAGATGATCAGCCAAAGCCTTGGGGCCGCGTTGACTCGCTTTAGCCTATATGAGCGACTCAATAATTATGCGACCATTGATACACTTACCCATCTCTATAATATTCGTGCATTAAAGCAACGATTTGAGGAAGAGTTGGCTCGTGCCGGTCGTTATCAAAATTCCTTGGTTGTTTTGTTCCTGGACCTCGACAAATTCAAACTGGTTAATGATACCTTTGGACACCTCGTTGGTGACTTTGTGCTCAAAGAAATTTCACAAATCATAAGAGATTCAATTCGTACCAGTGATATTCCTGGACGATATGGTGGAGAAGAGTTTGTAATTATTATGGTGAATGCGGATGCAGCTGCCTGTATGGCCAGTGCAAAAAGAATTTGTGCCGCCGTTCGTGAACATAAATTCGAAATGAATGAAACAAATATTGAAAATAGAGTCAGCATTGGGCTCTCAGAATTCCCACGCGATGGGGAAACCATGCAGGATTTAATCCAGTCAGCCGACGCTGCTATGTATACGGCAAAACGTCGAGGTGGAGACCAAGTCGTTAAATACGAGAAAGGAATGGTGCCCAAATCACGCGCTTGAAACATATAAAGCTAGTATTCGTTTTTGTCACTATCCTAATTGGTGCTGGCAAGCCTGCATTTTCCCAAACCATTGATCTGCCTCCAATCATTTTATCAAATGTACCTTTTGAGATAACCTGGGAGGGCTTTATCGAAGCAAATGATGAGAATCCTGTACTGGTGAGAGGGCTATCAGGGGATTCTTTTAAAATCAC
The DNA here is from genome assembly GCA_013203185.1 of Fidelibacterota bacterium. Classification (GTDB taxonomy): domain Bacteria; phylum Fidelibacterota; class UBA8477; order UBA8477; family JABMPR01; genus JABMPR01. The sequence continues at coordinate 1,729 of JABMOS010000130.1, forward strand.
CAGTCCAGTGGGTGCAGCAGACGTAAAAATTCAGGGTTCTACCATTTTGGAATACACCCTCAATGATGGTAGCATTGAAAAACGTGAGGCATCATCTATCCCCGGATGGTTAAGTCTTTTACCACCACTACTGGCCATTGTCCTGGCCTTGTTGACGAAAGAAATGCTAATTTCTCTTTTTGCCGGTATCTGGGCAGGTGTGACCATTATGATGAGCTATAATCCAATCAAGGGATTTCTAGGCTCTCTGGATGGATACATCGTTGATAATCTTGCCGACCCCGGTCATGCTACAATATTGCTCTTCACTTTCGGTTTTGGTGGTCTCATAGGAATTGTCCAGCGCAATGGAGGCCTGGCCGGTATTGTGGCCATAGCCGCAAAATTTGCCAAGACCCGCGTCCGGGGACAAGTAGCCACTGCTTCAATGGGATTATTCATCTTTTTTGATGATTATGCCAACAGTCTTCTCGTGGGTAATACGATGCGGCCCTTTACTGATAAGCTGCGTATCAGCCGGGAAAAACTGAGTTACATCGTTGATTCCACAGCGGCACCCGTAGCAAGCGTTGGAATAATTAGCACCTGGATAGTTTTCGCTATGTCCCTGTTGGATGGTCAACTGCAAATACTTGGAATTCAAACAAATGCTTATCTCATTTTTTTGCTATCTATTCCTTTTAGTTATTATGCCATCTTAGCAATAATTTTTGTATTCATGAACGCGCTCTCCCAACGCGAATTTGGCCCAATGTATGAGGCTGAAAAACGAGCCATCACGACGGGGGAGATTCTTCGTCCAGGAGCACATCCACTCTCAGATGATTCACTGCTAAGAAATGCAATGCCTGAAGGCATCCCGCATCGTTGGTACAATGCAGTAATCCCAGTGTTTATCGTCATCCTGATGACCATGGTAGGCATGATAATTACTGGTATGCCGGATGCATTTCTGGAGAACCAAAGTTTCTTGCAAAAGATTCTGGTGATCATGGACAACACAAATTCAAGTCAAGCCCTATTGTGGGGCAGCTATATTGCCACCTTCATTGCTATCACTATGGCCATGGGACAGAAGCTTCTCACCTTAAGGGCTGCTTTGGAAAGCTGGTTTGAGGGGGCAAGAACGATGTTTCTTGCAGTTATAATCCTTATCCTGGCCTGGAGTCTGGGTAATGTGTGTACTGATATCCACACAGCTGATTTTATTGTTCACCATACACGCGATTTTATTTCTCCTGGAGTACTCCCGGCTCTCACATTTATTATTGCAGCTCTCATAAGTTTTGCAACTGGTACTTCCTATGGGACCATGTCCATATTAATTCCTCTTATAGTGCCCTTGTCTGTCCAATTGACTGGAGATGCCCACAATGTGATGTTTTGGGCCACATTTTCTGCCATTATTAGTGGGGCAACCTTTGGGGATCACTGTTCACCGATTTCGGATACAACCATCCTCTCGTCTCTGGCAAGTGGGGCAGATAATGTTGACCATGTCCAAACCCAACTCCCATATGCCCTGGTTGTGGGTGGCGTAGCTATCTTATTCGGCTTTCTTCCAATTGGTTTGATACCAGGTGCTGGTTATTTGACAGGCATTATCCTCTATGCATTCAGTATAACGGCACTGTTCCTCATCCTAAAATTTTATGGCAAAAAACTTCCAACAGAACCATCTGTACTTAAAGGAGTTGAAAGCCTTTAGAATTATGCGAAAACGGACCATGGTCAGAATCGTAACGATAATCGTCTTTATGCTGATTTCATCTCTCTTCGGTGATGATTCTCCCAAGACCTATGATACTCGTGCCATTGATGCCTTCATGGACGGAATTGATCTGGAAGCTACTGGAAAATATGATCAGGCTATCATGGCATATAAAAGAGCCATCACCTATGATCCCAGAGCGGTTGATATTCATTTTTCACTGGCCAAGCTTTATCTCCAGACCAAACAGAAGGAATTAGCCCATGCCTCTCTACTTAACGTAATTAAATATGATCCTCGAAATCTTGAAGCCCTGGAATTATTGGGGGAGATATCCCAGCTGAACAAGGAGCATGATCTGGCACTGGGATACTTTGAACGTATCCTCGACATTGAGTACAACAATGATTATGCAATTCTTCAATCAGCTCAGATTTATCATGTGCTAGGTGATTCCATCCGTGAGGCAGAATTTCTCATCCGCCTCTGGGAATTGGATACGGATCGTGTTGCTGCCTTGCAACGAGCCGAATCCATTTTCCTTGCGGCTAATGACTATGGCAAAATCACTGAGTTATACAGCAAACTGATAAAACGGATGCCGACAAAAACGGATCTGGTGGGTCGACAGATCAGATTATTCCTGGGTATGAATCAATTCTTTGAGGCAGAAGCCCTCATGGATTCGCTCATAGACGTCGCTCCCTATTCAATGGACCTGCAAAGCATGAAAACCGATTTGGTTAAGGTCATGCATGGTGAAATGGCAGCCATTGATTATCTCACCGATGTCGTAGATGAGTATCCTGACGCCTGGGAATTGAAATTGAAACTGAGCCAACTATTAATCGACGCAGGGGAGTCTACAACTGCTCGTTCACTGCTTTCCGAAATTATTGAAATCAAACCTGAATTGGCAAATGCCGTGTCCATGTTGGTATGGACCTATCTGGATGTGGATGATGTTCAACAAGCTCGTGAAGTTTTGACCAATTACCTCCCGGCTTTTCCAGAAGATTTCTTTTTGCACCGACTTATGGGAAGCATCATGCATGACATAGCAGTAACTTATGGTGATTCTGTAAACTACCAGGCTGCCCTCGATGCACAGAGAGCTGCGTTAAAGCTTAGACCTGGCGATCAGCAAACCCTCCACTTAATTGCCAATACACTTGAGCTTTTCGGCCGCCGAGAAGAGGTGCTCCAGACCTATCTTCAACTGATCGAAATCAATCCGGAGGATGATCTTGCCCTGAACAATTATGCATACTTGATAACAGAGGGGGAGGTCGGTGAAGACACCTTGAGGCATGCTGCTGAATTTGTCGAACGGGCACTCGTGCTCCAACCCGATAATGCTCCCTACCTGGATACAGCAGGCTGGATCTATTTTAAACTGGGCCACGTTCAACTTGCCCGCGAATTCATTGATCGGTCCCTCACCATCAACCCTGACAATGCAGAGGTTTTAATGCATATGGGAGACG
>JABMOS010000131.1 GCA_013203185.1 Fidelibacterota bacterium
AGATCTTAACTAAATCGAAAAAAATAGATAAAAAAAAGCCGGTCTCCTGGGAGACCGGATTTTTATAAATTCTTTAATTAAAAGAATTTATAAAAAGCCGGTCTCCCAGGAGACCGGCTTTTTTTTATCTATTTTTTTCGATTTAGTTAAGATCTACTAAAAGGCTGGACTATGAGATTGGATGTACTGGTCGTAACATCTGTCGCCAAAATATGTATACCCAACATTTTCATCCGCAGATCCAAATAGCAGGCTATGTATCAATCCATTTAGTTCAACCTGTTCAGTATGGAAGATTCCCCGTGATGGATTCTCCTTTAATAGTACCAGGATCTGGTCATCATCTGAGCGATACTGAATAATCCTTTTGTGGATATCTGTTTTGATGAGGGTATGCTTCTGTCCCAAGTCCTTTATCATCATTTTTGATCGGTACCAGGTTCCCCCTGTGGCACTCACGAAGGGCTTCCCTTCATAGAGGGCAATACTGTCATTATAGGCGAAAACGGTAAGGACATTTTTTATATCTGACTGGAGCCAGGATTCGAGTTTTACACCTATTGCTTCATCATAGCCATAATTACTATCGATGAATCCAATCCGCTGAACCCAGGCAGGTATTTCATCTTGAGATTCGATAAACCCATTAATAAAACTGCCCCCGCCACTATGACTATTCAGGATGACTCTGGCCTGTGGATAGACTGATCGGAGTGAATCAACAACATGGGCAATCATCTCACCATGATCTGTGTGGGAGCGCTTCCAGGCAGGCCAACTAAGCTGAGGGGCTTCCAGGTAAGCCACAGTGTATCGCTGAGGAGTATTCTGCCTCAGCCACTTGATCTGAGCATCAATGTACTGAATATTGAAATGCCAATCATCTGTCTCATTCTTCTGCTTGCCCATGCTCCATTCAATGCTATTGCCATTGGGCAGAGCATATAAAATCAGGTTTCGTGGTGAGTCAAATATGCCTTCTGGTGGGTAGGGATCATCCAGGACAACCCTGATACTATCCATGAGATAAAATTCTATATAGGGAGATTTTGGTTCAACCCCGATGAGGCCATCAGCCTCAACAAATTCATTGTTACTAACTTGTGCAGGTAATCCAGGAAGGTGGATTTCATGATCATCATTCCTGGGAGATATTTTAGAGCTGGTACAATTGAAAATGACCAAACCTGTGGTGATTATGGTCCAGAGAAAGTGTTTCATGAGCTACTCTTCCTTCCCCAATAAAAGCATTAGTGTATCAGGACGATTTATACCCTGTATCTATTAACAGGTTTTTGCTCATCCTGGCTTCTGCGACTAAGGCATCGCAGCGTTCATTTTCTGTATTGCCTGCATGACCTTTTACCCAGCGAAAATCAACCCTATGTTTCTCGAGTAATGCAATAAGCACCTCCCACAGATCTACATTTTCTGGCCGCTTTCCATCCGATTTCTTCCATCCCCGTTTTTTCCAACCATAAACCCATCGCTTGGTAACTGAATCTACGATGTATTTAGAATCAGTATGCAAGACAACTTTGGAAGCTTCTTTGAGTGTTTGTAAGGCAACAATCACTGCCATCATTTCCATACGATTGTTGGTGGTGAGTTTATAACCGCCTGATAGCTCTTTACGTCGTTGACCCTTTTGAAGCACAACGCCATAGCCCCCTACCCCTGGATTGGGAGATGCGCCACCATCAGTATGAATAATGATAGCCCCATTTGGATCTGATAGAGATGATTCTGGTCCATCCGCATTATGGTCCATGTGATTTTTGATTAGATCTATGAGCTCTGGTGCCACTGCTTCATTTCCATGGAGGACACATTCTCGGAGCCATTCTATGGCTTCTATTTCTCGGGGGAAACTCTTGTATTTTGCCCCCTTGAAACCCTCCACTTGCTGAGAAGCTTCATCCCAGGAACTATACAGTCCTGGGTTATGCCCCTGGAAGACGGCATAGACCTTCTTACTCATATATGTGGAGAGAATGAGGGTTTAGGGAGTTGATTTGGGAAGCGCTACTCACCCCAGAAATTTGAAAAGAATGTATACCGCCCCGAGGATGAAGATGGCGCCAAAAATCCTGTGATAGTGCAGCACAAATTCATCAAAACCGTGATTCATTTTTTCTAGAGGAAGCAGGATAAGCCCTCCATTGACCCAGGTGTTAAGCTTCTTGTTGACATTTTTCAATTTTTCAGGACTATATGCCAGCAAAGCCCACATGGGGAATCCCAGTATGATCGTGACAATGAGAAACCACTTGAGGGATTCAAGTAGGATTCCTAAACTCATTCCAAGTTCAACATTGCTGGTTGAGGCCATCACTTGATTAGTATCAGGCATTCGATTTATAATTAAAAACAGTCCAATCACCGAAACTACCATCATAGCCACACCTGTTGGAAGATGATTTTTGAAATAAAATGAATCTGTCTCGCGGATTACATCCAGAGGTTTGGTCCATTTTGAGGCTGAATACCACTTATTCCCAAGATGAGACCAATTGGCAATCACAGTGGGCTTCACGAATAAAATTCCACCCACTACTATTGCAAATAGACTACCGATTATAAAAAAGAGTTCTATCATTTCAAGATACATTTCGGTCATCATGAGCCTCCAACAAATTGTGTCCCGTTTCATTTTTTGAGCGTCCCTAAACTAATTAAGCAAACCATACATTCCAACGGCTTGCTTTACTTCGATTTAAAAGAGTTGAGGGGCTCATTTTTTTATTGTAATCAGGTCCTTTAGCACGCATCCTGCACGCGCTTTAAGTAACTATTTAATTTTGTGGTGTTTCCGATGGGGAAATCCACCTTGAGAGGACATAAATGCGCAAAGAAAATTTCAGAAATATCGCCATCATCGCCCACGTTGATCATGGAAAAACAACCCTGGTTGACGGCATGCTCAGACAAAGTGGCATATTCCGTGACAATCAGGAACTCACCGATAGAGTTATGGACAATATGGATCTGGAACGTGAGCGCGGTATTACCATTAGCGCAAAAAATACAGCCATTGAATATAATGGTGTTAAAATTAACATTATTGATACCCCTGGACATGCTGATTTTGGTGGTGAAGTTGAGCGAGGCCTAAATCTTGTTGATGGTGCCATGCTTCTTGTAGACGCCAGTGAGGGTCCACTCCCCCAGACTCGATTCGTCGTGAAAAAAGCTCTGGAAAAAAATCTCCGGATCATTCTGGTGATCAATAAAATCGATCGTCCTGATTCCAGGATTGCGGAAGTTGTTGACGAAGTATTCGACCTTTTTATTGATCTGGATGCCACAGATGAACAGATTGATTTTCCAATTCTATATACCATCGCCAAGGATGGAATCGCCCACACGCAACTGGGTGATGATTCCACGACGCTGCGTCCCCTTTTCGAGACCATTATTAATTATATTCAAGGACCTGAGGGATCGGATGATCATGTCCCTCAATTTCTTATCGCCAATCTTGACTATGATGCCTACGTCGGTCAGATTGCTATTGGTCGACTGCGAAACGGCGTCCTCAAAATGGGCACAAATTATTTGCTGGCAGGCGAACATAAGCAAACACCCAATGTAAAATTTTCCGCATTATACACATTTGATGGGCTTCGACGTCAACAGGTGGAGGAAGTCGTATCTGGTGATATCATTGCCTTTGCAGGTATTGATAACATCACCATAGGTGACACGATTACATCAATTGATAATCCAGATTTATTGCCACGTATTCATGTGGATGAGCCCACAGTCTCAATGATTTTCTATGTCAATACCAGCCCCTTTGCTGGTCAGGATGGTAAATACCTGACTTCAAGACATATCCTTGCCCGACTGGAAAAGGAAATGAAATTCAATGTTTCCCTGCAAATTGAACAACTCAAGAACCGCGCTGATGCCTTTGAAGTCAGAGGCCGCGGCGAACTTCAGATGGCGGTTCTCATTGAAACCATGCGTCGTGAAGGCTATGAGTTCATGGTATCCAAGCCCCGTGTCATTACCAAAGAAATTGATGGCAAGCTCTCTGAACCGGTTGAGATGCTATATCTGGATATCCCTGAGGAATTTGTGGGTGTTATGTCGGAAAAATTGTCGATCCGGAAGGGTCGTATGGTCAATATCATTAACCATGGCAGTGGACGTGTAAACCTGGAATTCAGAATCCCATCTCGTGGGCTCATTGGTTTCCGCACCACCTTTATGACCGAAACCAAGGGTGCTGGCGTGATGAACACCATCATGGAAGGGTATTCTCCCTGGTTTGGTGCCATCCCTCAGAGAAATACAGGAGCTCTGGTGTCTGATCGTTCAGGAAAGATCACAGCCTACGCCAGCCTGAGCATGGAAGATCGCGGGGAACTGCAGCTTGATGTTGGTACCCAGGTATATGCAGGCATGGTTATCGGCGAGCGCAATCGTCCAGGAGATCTTGATGTAAACATTACTCGCGAAAAGAAGCTGACCAATATGCGCAGCGCAAATGCTGATCAAACGGTGACGCTGCGGAAACCCCATCTGCTGACTCTGGATGAGGCCATAGAGTTTATCTCCGAGAATGAACTGGTTGAGATTACGCCTGAGAATATCCGCATTCGTAAAATGGAGCTTGATCCAAACAAACGTCTCGCCCAGACCAGGAAAGAAAAGCGGACTGACGACTGATGACCTTTCAATATCAAAAAACGAATAGCTATTTTGCTCAGGTTGCCAATGGTCTTGAGGAAATGGCCGCTGCAGAGATTGAAACCCTGGGGGCTTCCAATGTCAATCAACGTTTCAGAGGGTTGCAGTTCACAGGCGATGCTGAAACCGTGTACCGAGTTAATTATGGCTCCAGGCTGCTTACTAGAATTTTGGCACCCCTGATCTCCTTCGACTGTCACTCCACAAAATATTTGTACAAAACAGCCATGGAAATCCCCTGGGAAGAGCTCTTCTCACCGGATCAGACTTTTGCCATCTTTTCCCAGGTTAGCAATAGTGCTATCACTCATTCCCAATATGCCTCCCTGAAGCTGAAGGATGCCATTGTGGATCGGTTTCGTGAAAAGGTGAACCGTAGACCAAATGTTGAATCAAAATACCCTGACATCTGGTTCAATCTTCATATTGAAAACAACCGGGCAGTTATCAGTCTCGATACCAGTGGCGGTTCTTTACATCGCAGGGGTTATCGTTTAGATACCGTGGAAGCCCCCATGCAGGAAACACTGGCAGCAGCTATTGTCCAAATGACCAAATGGGAAGGCAAGACCACCTTTATCGATCCCATGTGCGGCTCAGGGACCCTCCCTGCTGAAGCTTATATGCAACTGACAAATCTTCCCTCAGGTTATTTTCGAAAAAGATTTGGGTTTATGAAAATGCCTGATTTCAACAAGGGTCTCTGGACGCATGTCCGTAAAGAGATGGATGGTGCCTTTGATGCACCTCAAGAAATTCCCATTCAAGCATCGGATGTTGACCCCAGTGCCCTGAGAGTGGCCAAACGCAATCTCTCTCATCTGCCCCGTGGAGATGAAATCTATACCCACCGCAAAGATTATAAGGAAATTACAATTCCCCAGGGAGCTACGCTGGTCATGAATCCTCCTTACGGTATTCGTCTTCAAACTGGAGAAGATTTATCTTCTCTGTATAAGGAAATGGGCGACTGGTTGAAACAGAAATGTGCGGGTAGTGAAGCCTATATCTATTTTGGTGAACGGAAATACCTGAAGAATATCGGCCTCCGCCCTGAATGGAAGCGACCACTCCGGAATGGTGGTTTAGATGGTCGTCTGGCTAAATTTGTAATGTATTAAACATATCAATTGACAAGCCCTACGCCACCGAATAACATAAGCCTGATTTTTGTAAACATCTTATAGCTCAAGGAAGCCCGTGAAAGTCGGGCACAGTCGCGCTACTGTAACCAGGGACGATGCTGATATCGCCATGAATCGCAAGATTCATTGCAACCGCCACTTCTAATCGAGGGAAGGCATCAGCGGAGGATGATCTGGAAGTCAGGATACTTGCCTAAGAGAATTTCCATGAACCTTCGCGAGAAAAGGGACCGGCATGATGCGCCTGAGAACCAGGACACATTCTAACATAAGCCCCAACTTGAGACGGGGCTTTTTTTGTGCCCTGTCAGCTCTTGTCCTGCTCCCAGCTATCGTATTATCTACCGAATCAAACACTAATAATTCAATTCTACAAGGTCAAACCCTTGACCTCAATGGCAAGATCATTCCCTATGTGTCCCTCATATTCCAGGAATCAGAGGTCTTTCTCCTCTCAGATGAATATGGTCACTTTAGCTATGGTTCATCCTTAATCGAAAAGGATTCCGTTTTTATTCAACGAATCGGGTATAAAAATAGAATCATTGGTGCAGACGATCTGTTCCATAGCCGAATTATCAGATTAACACCAGACATCATTATGATGGAAACAGTTGAGGTTGAAGCAGACAGAAAGTCCAGTCAAAATTTGGCCGTCCTGGGTCATCACACAAAAACACAGGGATCAGCAACGGTAGATCATAAAAATATGCTGGCAAGAATACCTGGAATATCGATCAAAAGTTATGGTGGACCAGCAGGAATCAGTACGTTGAGTATGGATGGTGGTCCCAGTTCTCACACCATTGTCCTGGTAAATGGAATCGATATTAGCTCGGCCCAGAATGGTGAGGCTGATCTCTCCCAGCTGCCCCTGCCCCTCATTGAAAGCATGAGCTACATCCCCTACGACATAACCCAATCTGGCAATGGTGGCATTGATGGCGTGGTCAAACTTGAAATGGGGGACCAACCAACTCATCTCAATTTGAGTCAGGGAAGTTTTGGTCATAGGGCCTTTGATATTTATCTCAACAATCAGATCTCAGGATTCTGGACCTCGCTACAGGTAGGACAACGCCATGAGGAAGGGAATTATCCCGTCTCTTGGGATGGTGATGAGAGTCGACGTGCAAACAACCAGCTTGACCAGCGGTTTGCAGCATTAACCCTACGTAAAATGCTGAGAGATGACCTTTATTGGCAGCTAACTGCAATGAGCTCACAGCAGTCCAGGGGTGTCGCCGGGTTGCTTTGGTCTCCAGATCCCATCTCTCATCGAAATGACCAATTAACGCTACTGGGAAATAGTCTGGGCTGGATTCGGAGATATGGAAGTAGCCACCTTCATATGACTGTGCGACATTCAAAAGAAAAGTACACCAATCCATATTTAAACATTGGGAGTGATCATCGATTGCAGGGTTACCACATCACCCTGACAGATGAGCGGCAAATTGGTCATAGACTGGAATTGAATTCAGATATTCGCCTCAACCTGGATGAAATCACCAGCCTTAATACAGACAACCGATCCCGAAAAACGTTTATTGGTGCATTAGCTCCTACTGTACGCATTTTGAAAAATCTTAAATTCACACCAACACTAAAATTGCATTTCAGCCCTGATTTGTATAAAGAAATCCTTAACGATTTTCAAATTCGTATTCCCCTCAATTGGGGTCCCCTGAGTCAGCTGGCCTGGAGCCAGGGAGAAGTTTTCAAGTATCCCACATTTAATGATTTGTACTGGGAGCCAGGTGGCAATCCTGCCCTGAAACCAGAAGAAACTCTTGTGACGACCCTTCAATCGCGTTTTGAATTTGGAACCATGGGTTCTTTGAGTCTTCAGTGGCAGAAGAAAGACAGTGACAATTTAATCCAGTGGATGCCGGTCCTCTCCTACTGGCAGCCAGGCAACGTACAATCTGCCACTAGAGAGAGCCGCAAAGCTTTGTGGCAAATCGATTTACCGGCCTACCAGTTTTCTGCTTTTGCTCACTACAGTCTCATTAAAACCATGGATCATGATCTCAACCTACCCCTGCGGTATGCCCCTGAGAAAACCTCTGCCCTGGGGTTTACATGGACCCCCAGCCAGTTTGAGCTCAATATGCAGTATAATTATGTATCAGATCGTATCAGTATGTACGGATATCCTGAGGATGTAACCCTCACTGCCTCAGGGCTTTGGTCTGGAAGTATGGCCCATACCTGGAACGGCAGGCGGGGCCGCCTGACCCTGGTCATTTCTGCTGATAATCTGGAGGACATATCTTATGAAACCATTAAGGGCTATCCTGAACCAGGCCGTTCCTTTAGAATAGCTACAAAATTTTCTCAGTAATCAATATCGAAAGGCTCCATACCAGTGAAACGCTTCAAATCTGTATCAATTTTGCCTATCCTCCTTCTGCTCATCTTTTCATCACTCCAAGCGGGTAAATATTATGTTTTATGTGAAGGTAACATCGGTCAGACCAATGCATCGCTGTGGTCCATGGATGAATCCCTTCAAAACATTGAGGGTCCACTCATCTGGAACACATCAAGTAATCCTATGGGTGATGTTGGACAATCTCTCACCTTATATGACCATACCCTGTATATCGTCATGAATGGGTCACACGAGGTGCGTGTCGTAGATCTTGAATCAGGTGAAACGCATATCGCAGATATTGAAATTCCTAATTCAAGTCCTCGTTTTATGGCGGTTCATGCTGAATCTGGCTTAGCATACATTAGTAGTTGGGGGCTCTCTGCATTACTCATTGTTGATCTGGAAAGCAATACGGTCATAGATACCCTTGAAGTGGGAGCCAGGCCTGAGGAAATGCTTATTTCTGGAGATGAATTGTTTGTGACCCTGGCGGTAAAGAGTGATAGTTACGATCCAGAGAACAAGGTCCTCAGAATTGACATAGGGAGCAACAATCCCGTGGTTACTCACACTTATGATGTGATTAATGGTCCTGGAGCGATGGCCTTAATCGAAAATCAACTTTATGTAACATCTATCTATTATAATGACGCCTGGGAAACGTTTAGTGGTACATCACGGATCAACTTGAGTGACCATAGCGTCGTATCACTGGATCACGGTTATTATACAAATTATACTGCTGACATTAATTTGCATGAAGGAGTTGCATATAGAACCTATGGCAGGTCCATCGTTCCTCTTAACCAAGACCTGAGTCTCAATCAATCAGGAGCCCTGGGAGATCTAGCAGACATTTATTCTCATTCTCTGACAAACAACCATATTCTGGTTGGCTCAAGCGATTTTATTGCACCAGATTTAGTGACCATTTTGGCCCTTGATGGTGAGGAATTAGCCAGTTTTAACGTGGGAGCATTACCTGGCCAAATCGTCTATTACACTCCTGATCTTGTATCTAGAGATCAGTTTGTTGAGCATCCCGCTACATTTTCTCTCAAGAAAAATTATCCCAATCCATTCAATCCTTCCACCTCAATCCCTTTTAGTATGGAAATCTCAGGCAGTGTCAGACTAAATATTTATGATATCAGGGGTGGGATGGTAACAACTCTCGTGGATGATCATCTCCCAGCAGGTGATTATATCTCAAAATGGAATGGCAGAGATGCCCAGGGGAAGAGTGTAAGCAGTGGTATTTATCATGCGATCTTGAAATCAAATTCGCACTCCAGCTCAATCAAACTCAACCTGATAAAATAAGATGACCCCATAATCCCTCCTCCATCCCAGAGGAGGGATTACCCTTCATCCGAATTCCCCTTGCAGTAGATAATAGATCAACTTTTCCCTTTCTCTCACTGTGATCCGCTTTAAAATACGGACACACTAAGTACTACTTGATATTCATAGAAGGGTTATTCATGAAACGATCTACAGCTGGTATACTTGCATTCGCCATTATCTCATTTCTTTTATATGCATTCGGGGTTGATTTCTTCGATGCAGTCTGGTCTTTCCCCACCCAGCGAGCGGTTCCATTTATGGTACTTGCTCTGGTTGGCTCCGGAATTTATATAAGTATCTATCTGGGGTTTCCTCAGATTAAACGTTTCTGGCATGGCGTTCTGGTCACCACCGGGAAATTTGACAACCCTAAGGATGCAGGCGACCTGAATCATTTCCGGGCATTGACCACAGCACTCTCCGCCACCGTTGGTATTGGAAATATAGCGGGAGTAGGTATTGCCATTTACTATGGTGGACCTGGGGCATTACTCTGGATGTGGATTACTGCCTTTTTCGGTACTACACTTAAATTTGCTGAAAGTACACTTTCCTTAAAATACAGAGAGATGGATATAAATGGCAATACCGCTGGTGGACCAATGTATACCATTGAAAATGGTCTGGGTCGAAATTGGCGCTGGTTGGCAGTGGCCTTTGCCGCCTTTACCATCATCTGTTCCATGGCTACCGGCAACGCCATTCAATCATTTACCGTCTCGGATCAGATATACTCTGAAGTAGCTCAAGTGGTTGGATCAACTCACTGGCTAACCTTAAAACATTTCGTTTTTGAAGGTTTTGAAGTTTCAGTTCAGCAGATCATCAACGGGTTGCTCATGGCTACACTGGTGGGTATGGTTATTTTAGGAGGGATCAAGCGTATCGGAAACGTAACAGGAATTCTGGCCCCTTTCATGGCCGGAATTTATGTTTTTGCCACCCTGCTTATTCTCCTTTCACATTTTGGTCAATTGGGGGCAGCATTTGGTCTGATTTTTAAGATGGCTATTAACCCGCCAGCCATGGCTGGCGGTGTAGGAGGTGGCGTTCTTCTGGTCATGCTCCACGGAATTAAAAGAGGGTTGTACTCCAATGAAGCCGGCCAGGGAAGTGCAGCCATTGCCCATTCCACGGCCAAGACAGATCAACCTGTACGTGAGGGCTCTGTTGCCATGCTAGGGCCATTCATTGATACCATCCTTATCTGTACCCTAACAGGTCTGGCCATCATCTCCACAGGCGCCTGGGAACATACCGAATTCTTTGTGCGCATCAGTGTCCAGGATGCGACTCTGGCTGATTCCATCATCGCCTCAGGGGTGTTTGAGGGACGTGAGCTTTTCAATAGCAGTCTGCTTACCTCTTTTGCTTTTAAAGAGGGCTTGAGTTGGATGGTAGGCTGGGGCGATAAAATCATTACGCTTTCTATTCTCCTTTTTGCACTATCCACAGCCATCAGTTGGTCTTTTTATGGGGATCGGGCTACTGAATATTTGTTCGGACCAAAAGCCATTCTTCCCTACCGCGCCGTTTATGTTTTCTTTGTTTTTCTGGGAGGCATCGCCAGTCTTGATACGGTATGGAAATTTGGAGATGCAGCACTGGGTTTCATGACACTGCCAAATCTGTTGGCCATTCTCCTGCTATCGAGAAAATTGAAGACAATGTCCACGGAATATTTCAATCAAGAGCATATCCCTTATAAGTAATTCATGCTTAAGGGTGAATAATGCATGATTTTCATGACCAGCTCATCAGGGATGCCGGCTCCATAGCCAGATCTGCTGGCGAACTCATCCTCACTCTAAGCTCTCGAGAAAGGCAAATTTCTTACAAGAGCGCTCGAGACATGGTAACTGAAGTTGATCAAGCTTCAGAAAACTATATTGTATCCGAAATTCATCGACTTTATCCAGAGCATATGATATTGGCAGAGGAAGGCGGTGGATCTAGTTCGATAGATTCACCTTATAAATGGATTATTGATCCACTGGATGGGACCACCAATTTTGTCCATGGATTTCCAGTATTTGCTGTTTCCATAGGAATTGAGTTTGAGAATAAGCTCTATGCAGCCGCTGTTTATGATCCAAATCAAGACGAGCTCTTTACGGCAGGTAAACAACGTGGCGCTTTTCTTAATGGAGAACCAATTTCTGTGAGTAGTACTCAGGAATTGGGTAAATCTCTTCTGGCCACGGGGTTCTCATATTTTAATGATGATTATTTCAAGTTGAATATGGAACTTTGGGCATCCATCTATGGAAAAACCCAAGGATTGAGACGAGCCGGGGCGGCAGCTATTGATCTGGCCTGGTTGGCCTGTGGTCGATTGGACGGCCTCTGGGAATTTAGCTTAAAACCCTGGGATATTGCTGCCGGTGCGCTATTGGTGACGGAGGCTGGTGGTCTGGTTTCCGGTCCTCAAGGTGAGACCCTGGATTTAACTACAGGACATATTATTGCAGCCAACCCAAGTATCCACCCACACATGATCAAAGAGATTAGTCTATTTAAGCATCGGCTGTAAGTAAACTGAAATGCTTCACACCTGTTTACGAGGATTTTTCCAGTAAACTTCCTGATTACCACTTCGCTGATTCTCAAAGCGGGCCATGACGAACAACAAATCAGAGAGCCGATTGATATATTCAATGATTTTAGGAGCAACCGTTTCACTCTGATTCAACGTGATGATACTGCGTTCAGCTCTGCGACACACTGTTCGGGCCAGGTGCAACATTGAAGCTGATTTCGTCCCACCAGGCAGAATGAATTCCTCAAGAGGGGGCAGCTCCATGTTCATCTCATCGATATGCTGCTCAAGGGATAAAACATGCTGATCTGTGACAAGACCTTCAATCATTCCATCAGATGCCAGCTCGCCTCCAAGATCGAATAGGGTGTGCTGGATACTTGATAGAGCAGATTCTAGTTTCTCATGGGGTTTTTCAGTTAGAACCAGACCAATAACACTATTCAGCTCATCAACATCACCATAAGCAGCAACACGTGAGGAATCCTTGGATACTTCCTCCCCATTTGCCAGGCGTGTATTGCCCTTATCTCCAGTCCGAGTATATATTTTTGTGAGTCTCATCTCATGATACCTTCATCTTTTGCGAGCTGTCAGCTCAAAATATTTCTACTTACAATCTCCAGCAACACAACCGCCGCCCACAGGATGGTAAATACCACTGTTGACCAAATTGATAGAGATGGCCTCAGGATTCTATAATCACGATCCACTCGAGTGAAAAGAATTTGTAGCAGCCGCGCGGTCCATCCAATGCTTATACCCACAATTGCAATGAGCATGGTCGTTACAATGAGTGAATCGCCAGCAATATAAACCAGGGGATAAATTGCAAAAAAGAGTGATACCAACACAACACTACTGGTAAATCTTGGGCGCTCAAAAACCAGACCGCTTAATCCCTTTTTGTCCAATCCCTCATCTTCATTGGATTCAATCATAACAAAAAGACCTATCAATGAAACAAAAAGAAGAACTCTTTGAAGTCCGATGAGCTCTTGCGATGGTTGGAAGAAATTCTCAATACCTGTTCCCAGGAGCAAGGTTTCCTGGGCAAGAAAGAGATACAGAAACTGTTTGGTGATACTCCTGCTCCGAAGTCCAAACACCAATAATCCTATCATGGCTAAACCGATGAGAATTAATTGTGTATTGGATGGTGGATAGACGTTTGATAGTTCCAACACGTGGCCAGGGATGCCAGATAAGGTGTAATGTCCATACCATACGATGAGCATACCATAGAGGGCTATCAGTGGTGCTGGAACACGTAGCTTGGGCCATCGCTTTTCCAGATGAACCACAAGGATAACGAGAAAAAACAGATCAGGGAGCAATTGAACTTGACGCTCCCACAATCCCATTACAGCTGAAATAAACCAAACCCACAAAAGGTTCTTCTCAACAGTACTCAGTGAATAAGATTTTTCAGAAACCGTTCTTTCCAGCTCCAGTAAGACCAACCAGGCGCCACCCATGATCAAAAACCTGCTCAAAGTCCATTCAATAAAAAGGTGATGAGAGAGTGGCGCAAGTACGACTGCGGCGAGATAGAGGACTAACGAATACATATGAGCTGAGTTCTTGGAAGTTCCTGAATAGTAGGCACTCAGGTGCAAAACGAAAAGCATCATTCCCAGATGGAAAATGATGCCTGGGGCAACCAGGGGTAAACGGAATTGTGGAAAAATCCCCACAACCAGCACAACAATTGATACAAAAGCTAGCTGATGCTGCCGAGATGCTGAAATAAACTTTCCTGAGTATTGCATCAGAATTCCGGCTAATAGCAGATATCCTGTTACTCCTGCACTGATCAAATCACTCTGCTCCAAAATTATAATAATTATTCGACTTATAGATAAAATGGGTCGTCTATTATTTCCATATAGACTGAATCTGTATCATCATGAAAGGAGAGTTTGATATAGTGACGATTATGAGTATCAAATATATCTGCATCTTTTTCGGTGCAGAATAGGATGATGTGTCCTTTATAATGACCATATTCACGCTTCAAGTCCTTATGGGAAACAAATATCAGATTTGTAAAGCTCTCTGATTCACGGATATGGACATCGCCATTCCTTTCCGAGAAATCAGTGAGAAGATCAGGCTTGGAAACCATGGACATATCTTTCCCAATCCAGACGCTCAATAATTCGAAGTGAAAGGGAAGAAATATCGAGTTCTTAATCAGAAACCCTGTTTCTTTTTGTTCGACCGCTTGATGAATAGATTTGCTCATTATTTTCTCCTGAGATTCGATATTAAAAGTTAAAGAAGAGCAGCCAGACGATAAAAAAGATGGGCAGCAGAATGGGCAGGGAATACTTGAATATGTATCCTAGAAAGCTGGGAAGATCAACTCCTGCCTGTTCAGCAATATTTTTTACCATAAAGTTAGGTGCATTGCCAATATATGTCATAGCGCCAAAAAACACTGCGGCAACGGAAATGGCCATGAGGTATACGACTGAATTGGAGTCGTTGGCGTAAGGTGAAGCCATACCTGCAGCAAATTGCTGCACATCAGGCACTGAGTTGACATCTAGACCAAATTTTCCCAATTCACCTGCAAGAAAATTCAAATACGTCGGGGCATTATCCAGTACTCCTGAGAGTGCACCCGTCTCCCAATAGAAACGACTGACAATGAAATCAACACCATGCTCTTTGGCAAAAGCACCAATTAATTGTAATGCCGGGATCATAGTAGCGAAAATCCCTACAAATAAAAAGGCAACTTCTTTGATGGGTTCAAAATTGAACTCATTCCCTCTCAAGGCTTCCCTATCCCCTGTCTTGTAGGCAAGAAAAGCCACTGAGAACATAATGATCTCTCTGATTCCGAAGGGCACATGAAACATTTTCTGGAGGCTCGGAAATCCATGGATCACAGCCGGATCTAAAAAGACTGCTATGATGACGATTCCCAAATAGATGAAATTTTTGCTTCCCTTAATTTCAATTGTTTTACCCTGCATCGGCTGAGCGGCAGGGGTAGGCACGCGCATGTCGAAGGCCAGGAAGACACCAAGAACGGCCAGAATTGTTACTAACCAGATATGCCAGACATGGCCGATGACCCAGAAAAAGGGTACGCCCTTTAAAAAACCTAGAAACAGAGGTGGATCACCGATGGGTGTTAAGCCTCCCCCAATATTGCTCACAATAAAAATAAAGAATATCACATGAAAAGGCTTCAACCGTCCTTCATTCATGCGCATGAATGGACGAATCAACAACATGGATGCACCAGTAGTTCCAATAAAGTTTGAGAGAATAGCTCCTCCAAACAGGATAAGCCCATTTACCCAGGGTTTTCCAGCAGCATTAAACTTGATGAGAATACCGCCTGAGGCCACAAAGAGAGCTGTCAGCAAGGCAATGAAGGCAATATACTCCTCAAGGGTGTGCAACAGACTGAACACGCCATGATCCATGAGGAACCCGTAATAAACGGCAACAAATGCCCCCAGTGTCATGGCAATCTTAGGATAATGATTTTCCCACATGTGTGGATAAAAGAGAGGACCTGTTGCAATCATGCCCAGTAAAATAACGAATGGTGCTACCAGCCATATAGGTGGTAAACTCCCATGATGCTCTGCCTGGGATTCAGAATGAACCTCCACATCGCTACTTAGTATTTCCTTTGCAGATGCCTCCTCACTGATGCTGCTATGCTCATCTGCCAATACGGGACTGAACATTAATATTGCCAATAATATCAGTTTCCCTAAAACAACCGTCCTCATGCTTCATTCCCTTTAAATTCAAATCGATTTGATTTTATATAATTATAAATCGACTCAGATTCGCTCTCCCTGAACAGATCATCCATGTTTTCCCAGAAAGGATCAAGTCTCATCTCGTACTTCTTTTCATAAAGATAGGCCTGAATCAGCATATCCAATTTGTCAATTCGTTTTACGGCTCGTGCTTCAGGAGAACTGTTTGCCTCAAATTCTTCCCAGAGACCTCTAAAGTAATCACCTTCTTGAACACCCCTAACTATCTGCTTAAATGCAGCCGCTTCAGCTTCGTATTTTGTAGATTCGAGAACATTATCAAGTGGCGTTAAATCGCCTACAATTGATTCAGCAATGTCATGTACAAGTGCCATGTTAAGAGCCCGTTCAACATTTACACCATTTGATTGTAAGGGTGCTCGCAGGTGAAGTATGAGAATGGACATCCCATAACTATGGGCTGCGATGGATTCCACACCAAGTGCATCGATTCCAGATTGTAACCACCCTGATCTGGGAATGGATTTGAGTGCGTAGATGTGTTCAAGGCTGGATATCAGATGACGCGTTTGCATGTCTTTTTTAATATCCTTCATAAGCTGAGAAGATAGAAGAAAGGGAGGTGAATACTAAAGCGAATTGCCTGTTGCAGAAAGGGTTCTGAGTTTTAAGCAGGAACAAAGAAAAAGTCCAACTTAAGCATTTATAGCCGACACTCATCGCCATAACTCGCTATGTATCAGTGGCTATGAACTATGCAGTAAAGTGCAATGAGATAAAATTATCGATGTTTCACGCTTAAAGTGACTGTTGAGGTGAACAGAATTCTAATGGCGCTGGATAAGATGTCAAAGTGATCTATGGCATCTCGAATTTTACATCTGGATGACGCACGATCAGGACGGGACAATGAGCTTTCCGGACAACTTTTTCAGCCGTTGAGCCGTAAATGGCGTGACTAAATCCGCTCAAGCCATGGGTGGCCATCACGATGAGATCCAT
>JABMOS010000132.1 GCA_013203185.1 Fidelibacterota bacterium
ACTTAATTGATTCAAAAACGTATGAACAAGAGAGACATATAAGTTTATAATTGTAAGATATGATGAAAGAGTTCCAAGCCAGGGGTAGTCGACAAAAACTTAAGCATAGGTTTTATATTGCCACAATTG
This sequence comes from Fidelibacterota bacterium, assembly GCA_013203185.1. Taxonomy (GTDB): domain Bacteria; phylum Fidelibacterota; class UBA8477; order UBA8477; family JABMPR01; genus JABMPR01. The sequence goes on from JABMOS010000132.1 coordinate 130, forward strand.
TGTCTCTGGCATTTGTTGTTGGGATTTTTACCTGGCTATTCTTTCTTTCAAAAGACCTTCCATCCCTTGATGAGCTAGAACGTTATGATCCTGACCTCATTACCCGCATTGTATCAGCTGATGATCAGGTGATTCAAGAACTTTTCACCACTCAGAGAACCTTGGTTAAATCCAATGAAATACCGCCTCACGTTAAAAAAGCGCTTATCGTGACAGAGGATCAGAGATTCTACAGCCACTGGGGTATGAATTTGTTCCGCACCGTTTATAACCTTGGCTTGAATGTAGCAACAGGAAAAATTCACGGTGGCTCTTCTTCCCTGACTCAACAACTGGCTCGAAGTTTATACGCCCGAATCGGATTTAAGCAAACCTATCTGCGCAAACTTCGAGAACTAATCACCGCTGTTCAAATCGAGCATACGTTTACCAAGGAAGAGATCCTTACCATGTATCTCAATACAGTTTATTTTGGTCATGGTACTTATGGTTTGCAGGCAGCGGCCAGTAAATATTTTAACAAACGGGTCGAAAATCTTACCCTGGATGAAGGCGCTATCCTCATCGGCATGCTGCGTTCACCAGCCTACTATTCACCCATTACACATCCAGATCGATCCAGACATATTCGCAATGTGGTGATCAATAATATGTTTCGTGAAAAAGCCATTAATGCCGTGGAGCGCAATTACTTCAAGGCATTGCCCATCGAAACTTATGTTCCTGACAGTGTAGATGTTGGCAATGTGGCACCGCACTTTGGTGAATTTGTGCGACGCTCGCTTGAAAAAGAGGATGATGAGCTGGGTGTGGATCTTTACCGAGATGGCCTGACTATTTACACCAGTCTTGATACCCGCATGCAGACCATCGCCAATAAGGTTGTAGCCCAAGAGCTGGAGCGAGTCCAGGCACTTTTTGATGCCCGCATGCTGGATAAAAACTCTAAAGCTTTAGCAGATATTCTAGAAAGGCACAAGATTGATCTAACTGTTGATACTGTTCGCTTGATGATTTCTGATTCTATTGAAATGACCCATCAGCTTGAAAATTTGTTGACGGTTCAGGCGCAATTGATTTCCCTCGATGTGGAGACGGGTGAAATAAGGGCCATGGTAGGTGGAAAGGATTTCAGCAAGTCCAAATGGAATCGTTCTACCCAGATGAAACGTCAGCCAGGCTCTTCGTTCAAGGCTTTCCTTTATACGGCGGCCATTGATAATGGTTATCCAGTCACAACTACCCTTCTGAATCAACCCGTTGTCATAAAGCTGGGTGCCAATGATTCAACGGACTGGCGACCCAAGAACTACGATTTGAGTATGGGTGGGGAAACCACCATGCGAGAAGGAATTCGACGCTCACTCAACCTTATTGCCGTAAGAACCATCCAGGAGCTCATTGCACCTGCTGCCGTGGTTGAAAAAGCCAGGGCCATGGGTATTACCACAAGATTGTATCCTGGAGATGCACTGGCGCTGGGTGCTTCAGGAGTTTACCCAATTGAGATGGCTGCAGCCTATGCAGTATATCCACGAATGGGTATTTGGGTCCAACCCCTTGGTATACTATCTGTTCAAGATCGTTTTGGAGGCATTCTACGAACCTACGTTCCAGATCGCAAAGAGGTTCTAGGGCGAGGCACATCCTATGTCATGTTGTCCCTCTTGGAAACAGTCGCTAATCGAGGAACAGGTGTTGGAGCCAGAACCAGGTTTGGATTTCATGAACCTGCTGGAGGAAAAACTGGCACTACGACGGGTTTTACTGATGCCTGGTATGTTGGATTTACAACTCGCCTCTCTACCGCTGTTTGGGTAGGTATGGATGATGCATCCATCAGTCTGGGGCCACGTATGTCTGGATCTGCAGTGGGAGTTCCTATTTGGGCTCAGTACATGAAAGCAGTCTATGATAGTCTGGATTGGGAACGGGAGGAATTTGAAATTCCCGAAGAGTCAGTGGTTTTTGCCAACGTTTGTTCTGAAACCCACAAATTAGCTACTCAATATTGCACGCCGGAGCGTGAAGTCTTTTTACCTGGAACCGTCCCCTCGCAGAGCTGCGATGTCCATGGTAATCGTTCTAAACCAAAGGTCATCGACTTTTAAATACATCAAGCCAGGATGCTAGTCCTGGCCTCAAAAAACCTCAATAATTTAGATAATAAGTTAAAACGAGAAATGTTTTATTGACTCGCCTTGTTCAGCAATATGGGTCATGGCCTCAATGCCAATATCCAGATGTAAATCCACATACTTTTTCGTGACACTCTGGTCCAGGGCTTCGGTTTTAACACCATCAGGAATCATGGGAAGATCACTCACCAGCAGAAGGGCACCACGGGGAATGTTATTCGCCAGTCCTGTTATAAAAATGGTGGCGGTCTCCATGTCTATACCTATGCATCTTGTTTCTCGAAGGTATTCCTTGAATTTTTCATCATGTTCCCAGACACGGCGGTTGGTTGTGTAAACCACACCAGTTCGGTAATCGAGGTCCTTCTCTACCAGTATTTGTGATATGTATTTGTGTATTTTAAAGCTGGGCATAGCTGGCACTTCTGGAAGGAGGTAATCATTGCTGGTACCCTCACCTCGGATAGCAGCTATGGGAAGGATGAAGTGGCCGAGATCTGTAGATTGCTTTAAGCCACCGCACTTCCCTAAAAAGAGAACGCCATATGGATCTATAGCTGAAAGCAAATCCATAATGGTGGCAGCATTTGCCGAGCCCATCCCAAAATTTATAATACTCACACCATCTTTGTTGGTGGCCACAGTCATACTGCGATCTTCACCATAAATAGGAACATCGAACCGATGGGCAAATTTGTCCACATAGTTTTTAAAGTTTGTGAGTAAAATTCTATCGCCGAAGGCTTCTGGCTCAACTCCAGTATATCGGAAAATCCAATCTTTTACTATCGCTTGTTTTGTATCCATGCCAATAATCTAACCTGTGTTGCCATGGTCCAAAACAGTTTGCTAGTTTTTGGGAAGACATTCCTTTTGCTCACTGCTCCATGTAGATGTTGATTGGTTAGTAAGTACCATAAGAAGCAGAATTTAGAGATTCTCCCTCTTGAGAGTTGATAATTTGAGAACAAAAGCCTTGTCATCAATGGCACCTGCGGGGAAATTCGAGGACATGTTCAAAAATCAAAAATATAGTGTTTTGTGTTTAATTCTTATCCTGTTTATGGTTTCATGTACCTCCCACGCTGTCATTTCACCAGACCCCCTTAAGCCAGATGAAAGCTATAAGGGTGTTGTCCTTTCAGCCGAAAATATGATCCCACAATTCGTTTACAGAAAAGGGCTGGGCCAAAACCTGGATGGCGGTATCCGCATTGGTATGCTGCCCATTCATGGGAGTGGGGTTGATGCTACCGTAAAGCTTCGGGATGAGGGCTCCAGGTTGCATACTATTAATTTTGCAGCCACCTATGCTGAACAGAGTTCCTTTGGGGTGACCTACTACAATGTGTCCCGAAAAGACCGAACCAAGACGGTGAGGCGTGATGGAAAAGTCTTTAAGCAGACTGAAGTAGACATTTTCAATTACGGCTATCTTGGTCTTCGATACAATTATATTCCTTCAGGCTTTTGGGGTGACAATGTTCATCTTTTCGGGCTGCTCTATGGAAGGAATTTTCGAAAGACCTGGGGATTTGAGCTTGGATATTTCCACGATTTTTCAGGCCGAACGCCAGTTTCGGAGCTTGGATTCGAACCTAAATATGCCCTTCTCTCTGGGATTTCCATGAGGGTCTGGTTTGGTCAATTAATCAAAATTTGAGACCCTTATATATCTATATCACTAATATATATCATTTTCATGTCATCAAGACTGCTTCAGGCAATAGGCTTGAATTGGTTCTGAGCTAGCTATATATTTGGCGTTTACCAGAGAAATTGATGCGTTTTTTTAAAGCTGCATTTTTTCTGTAATAATTTTTAGCGGTTGTAAGCCTAATTAAGGTCCATGATCAATGAATACTAAGGAGTATACCATGAAACGATTGTTCTCAAACGGATGGGTTTTTGTCCTCGTCATGCTACTGGCAGCTGGTGCCTTTGCAGACCAGAAGGCTGTACCTACAGCAGAGTGCGATGTATGTCTGAAGACGTCATCTGACGGAACGCTTGATGTAAATTGGAATGCTGAGACTATCGCCAGTTCATCGCTACGCGATGAAGAAGCTGCTTATCATGACGGCTCCTTTGAAGGTCAAATCGGTTGTGGAGGAGGTTGTGGTTTCAGTGTGCGCTTTTCTGCAGAAACACCGATCTTCCTTACTGGTCTGACTTTGTATACTCAAGGTGGAAATACCACAGCAGCTGTTGTAAGTATCTATACCGATGCTGCCTCTGCAATTGCTGGTCCACCAACTGCACCCATTGGTCCAAATGATGGGACTGCCCTTTGGGAATCTGATCCCATGGATCTTACTACCCTTGGTGATCCCACATCACAGTTTGATATCGTCCTGGATAACCTGGTTCTCGAAGCAGGGGATTATTATGTCGTTATCTGGGAAAACAACTCTGGATTCCTTGGAATTGCCAGTGATTTGCAACCGAATTATATAGACCGCAACTGGGCATACTCTGCCAACGGTTGGGAAATGATCAACGATGCCGTTGGTGGCGACCCAACACTTGTTGGAAATTTTGGTATCACTGCCACCTATCTGCCTCAAGCAATCGAAGGTTCATACATGACAGTGGATACACGGAACATCAACTTTGGTGTACTCCAGCTTGATGATGGTGCTGTCACAACAGATGTAACCATTGGCAATATTGGACTCGATCCTTTTGATGTCACCGCAATAACCATAGCGGGTGCAGATTTTACCACATCACTGGTAACACCTGTAACTGTTCCCGTTGACGGCTCCGTGATTTTTGATGTCACCCTGACTCCCACAACAGAGGGTGCAGCATCTGGAACCTATACCATTACATCTAATGCTGATAATGTGACTGAAATAATAGTGAGCGCATCAGCCATGGTGTATGATGGGCTTCCACAATATCTGATTTGGAATCCTTCTGCCTCCATAAGTGGTGAAGCCTTTCTCAATGAGCTTACAACCCTTGGTCATACCGCAGCTTTAACCACAGACCTCTTTATGTTTGGGCCTCCTGCTGATGTGGGCTATTCTGGAATTTTTGTTTGTCTTGGCATGTACGGCAATGGCAACTACCAGCTTGATCCAAATGGAGGTGAAGTAAGTGCCCTGGTGAACTATGCTGCCGCAGGCTATCCCCTTTATATGGAGGGTGGCGATACATGGGCTTTCGATCCGCCAACAGCCCTCCACGATTTCTTTGGTATTGATGGTGTTGCAGATGGATCAGCAGACCTTACAAGCGTTGATGGAGAGACATTCGTTGATGGTATCGATCTAGCCTATTATGGGTTCAATAACTATGTAGATCACCTCGCACCATTTTCTAATGATGCTATGGTCTTCCATACCAATCCAGCCGATGGCGAACCATGTGGCATTGGAAATTTGACCCCTGGCGCCAATACTATTGGTACTTCTTTTGAATTTGGTGGCCTTGTAGACAGTATTGGCACCGTGAGTGCACTCTTAGCTGAATACCTCGAGTTTATGGCCATGGAATATACGGATCTTTGGTCACCTATCGTGGGTGGTGTCACACAGTTCACCTTTACCCTGGACACTCTGGGACCCTATACTATTGAAGCATATGTTGAAGATAATGTTGGCGTAGCAAGTGTTTCTCTGTTCTACAATTTTGACAATGGTGAGTTTGTAGAAGTTGGCATGACTGACACAGGTGATGGCATCTATGCCGGTGATATTCCTGGAACTCCTGCAGGCACAACTGTGGCTTATTACATCAGAGCTTCTGATGATACGGCGAATGAAGGTTTTGCTCCAGAAGGCGCACCTGAAGCTTTATATGTTTTCAGCGTGGTTTCACATTTGCCGCCTGTTTTTGTAGAAGCTATTTCTGGTCTTGATGGTCAGGTTGACCTGACCTGGCTCGTACCTGGAACCGAAGCACCACCCCTGGTTGAGTGTGCTGATTTTGCTGTTACCGAATTACCCTTTAATGCAACTGGAACCAACTTGGGTTTTGGTGATGATTTTGATGTGGAGTTTGGTGATGGAGAAGATGTTGCTTACCAGCTGAATGTCATGGTCCCAAGCACATATATGATTACGCTTCAGAACGGTACCGATTATGACTCTAAATTAGAAGTCTTCTTAGATGATTGTGTAACCTCTACTGGATACTACAATGATGATTCTGGCAATCTTCAGTCTGAATTAACAGATGTCTATCTGGAGCCAGGTACATACCTCGTCGTTGTTGATGGCTACGGCGGAGCTACAGGCAACTACACCCTCGATATTTTCGAGCAAGTTTCTCGTAGTCAAACTGGACCATCAATCGTAAACGATCTTCGTTATGAATTGGATAAACTTCGGGACGATGGCATTGCAATTACTGATGGCATATTGAGTTCAAGCCCAAGACAGTATTATACTCGCGAATTGCGTGAATTGCTTAATTACGGTATCTATCGTAACACCACATCTCCTGTGCTCATTGAAGCAGAAAATCTGGTTGAAGTAATTGGCCTGGATCCACTGGCCTATTCAGATTTTCCAATTGCCAATGAGATGACATACTATTATAGAATTTTAGCTATTTATGATGATGGTGAATCTGCTTCTGAGCAGGTTGAAGCCATACCAACCAATCATCCACCCATGCAACCACTCAACCTGGTTGGGTCTGTGGATGATGAAACCAGTAACGTGACACTGACATGGAATGAGAACGACGATTATGACCTGGTTGGTTATAATGTTTATCGTGCCGAAGCATTGGTAGGTACAGTTACTGATCCCACCTTTAGCGAAGTCGTAGCAGACGGAGCACACTCATATACTGTTCGTGCCTATGACACTGGCGGCATGGAGTCAGCACCTTCAGGTCATGTTCAGGTATTGGTGGGTGATGTACCCCCAAGTTATCCCAGCGCTCTTTCTGGACTGGATGGCACCATTGAGTTGAGCTGGATGCCTCCTGGTACTGAGTTGTTTACGGTAACTGTGGAAATAATGACGGATATTTTTGGTGGCGAAATCTCCTGGGAGATCATGAATCAAACTGGTGAAGTTGTAGCGGGGACCGCCCCTGGTGAGCTCCTTGGCAACACACTGTACACTTGGGATGTCGAGCTTACTCCCTCAACCTATACCTTTACGATTTATGATACATTTGGAGATGGAATCTACGCACCTGCCTATTATAGCATCTCTTTGAATGGCGATTTGGTACACACTGGCGGCGGTAATTATGGTGTTTCTGAAAGCGTTACCTTTGATGCTTTTGGTGTCATTACTCTGACTCGTGCTCACTATGATGGTATAGCCGAAGGTCCTAAAGGCACAGTGCCAACCAATATTGAAAGCTTGAATATTGTCAGCGAGACCATCTTTGATAATTCATCCATGAGAGATTTACGCGATTTACTCAGTTATGGAATTTATCGCAGTGAAACTTCTCCTGTGGTAGTGGATGAAACACACCATGTTGAAACTGTAGGTATGGACCAGTTAAACTATACTGATCATCCTTTGGTGAATGGAACCACCTATTACTATATCATCACAGCCATTTATGATACAGGTGCTGGCCCTTCTCAAGAAGTGTCAGGTGTTCCTGAGAATCATCAACCCATGGTTCCTGTGAACCTGGCTGTTTCTGTAGACAATGATATCAATACAGTGACACTGGACTGGGATGATAATACTGATTATGATCTTGCCGGTTATCATGTCTATCGTGATGAAGTATTGGTTGGGTCATCAACTGCATCAACTTATGATGATGTTGTAGAGGATGGTGCCTTCTACTATACGGTTGCCTCCTATGACACTGGAGATATGATTTCAGATGTATCTGACCGTGTGCAAGCTCTGGTTGGAGCTGTACCTCCAACGGATCTCAGCGCTGATGGCGAATTCGATGATCATATTGAATTAACATGGCTAGTTCCTGGAAATCCAGCTCCAGGTCTTATGGACTGTGCTGATGAATTGATTCCATCACTCCCCTTCATAACTAACGGTACCAATGTTGGTATGGGTGATGACTTTGATGTCAGTGGTGGCGACAATGAAGATTATGCCTACCAGCTCTTCATGTCTGCAGATGGCAGTATCGATATTACACTATGTGGACCAAACATTGATTATGATGCAAAAGTTGAAATCTTCAATGGCGATTGTGAACTAATCGTTTCTACGGGATACTACGATGATGATGGTCCTGCTTGTGAGGCAGCTCCTGGCCTCATTGGTCCCTCTGAAATTTTAGGTGCCTTCCTGGTAGAGGGTGTTTATTTCGTTGTTGTGGATGGCTTTGGTACAAACCAGGGCAACTATGATCTCACAATCACTGAATCAGGCGCACAGGTAGCATTTGTGCCAACATCCACTCAGGAATCGCTTAAAAAGATGGTGTTAAACAACGAGATGACAGCCTCAGATGCTGAGGCCATTCTTGCAGCTGAAGAGCTGGTTGACTTTGCTCCTGTATTTATTGAATCAGCTGCCTATGATAATACCATTCGTGAAACTGCAGAAATCTCACATTATAACATCTATCGTGACGGCAGTAGCATTGGTACAACTAGCGAGACGCTGTACAATGATGCAGTAGAGGAAGATATGTCTTACCTCTATCAAGTTACTGCCACATATGCAAATGGTGATGAATCTGCACCTACCAACATGGTTGAAGCAAGGGCCAATATGGCTCCAGCTGCACCCACCAGATTAAGTATCGAAGACACTGGCCATACGGTTACCATGACCTGGAGAGATCCTCTGTTAAATATGGATGGATCTGCCTGTTTTGATCTTGAAGGTCTGGAAGTGAGACGGAATGGATCTTTGATTTCAAGCGTTGATCCTCTGGAATGGAGCTTCACAGACTTCGCACTTCCTGATGGCCACTATGTATATGAAATCTCAGGTTTTGATGAAGTACCCAATGTTGGTGCGCCTGTTTTTGGTGATGTGTGGGTTGGACCCAAACCGGTAATTGTTCAGGTCCAAACTGATGCCTATCCAGGAGAATCCTCCTGGAATATCTACAACTCCAGTAGCCAGGTTGTTGCCAGTATTGCACCCGGTGACCTCACTCAAGCTGGTACACTCTATGAATGGGCTCTTGATATTGAACCAGGTACCTATTTATTTGAAATGCTTGACACATATGGTGATGGAATCTATGCACCAGGATATTATCAGGTAAGCCACGATGGCAATATTCTGGTTGCCGGTCCTGGTCCTAATTTTACTACCCAGGAGATCACGCCTTTCGTTGTTGAATCAACCATTCTTATGGGTGACCTCGATGGTGATGGCTTCTTGAATATCCTGGACGTTACTAGATTCATCGAAATCGTGACCGAGACCGGTGAAGATCCTACATTTGATGAAATGGCACTCATGGATATGAATGGTGATGGCAATCACAATGTTCTTGATGTGGTTATGCTCATTGAAGAGGTTCTCAATATGGGTGGCCTGGCAAGAGACGTGCCTGTCATTGAAGAAATCAGAGCCAGCATCGCTCCAACAACTCTGACCAATACACGTGAATGGCAGAATATCCCTGTTACTGTGGATTGCTTCGAAATGGTATCTGGATTTCAAGCAGATCTTGTTTTTGATCCCAGCATTGTAGAATTGGGAATTCCTGTTCTCGCTGAAGGCAATGAATCTGTAGGCGTATTCTCTTCTGTCAACGGCAATACCATGCGCGTTCTGGGAATTGATCTGTCTGGAAATATGATTGATCTGGCGTCTGGCTTGCTCATGAATGTTCCTGTTCAGGTTATTGATGAAAATGCCTCTGGAGCCATGGATTTCACCGTAGAAGACTTGATCATTTCAGGTCCTGGCGGTGTTCAGATCGTGGCAGAGTGTCTCGTGAGCATCATTAATATCGGCCTGGCTGCTCCAACAGAGTTCAGCCTACAACAGAACTATCCCAACCCCTTCAACCCAACTACTGCAATCCGCTATGACATCGCTGAAAGAGGCGATGCTCATCTTGTGATTTACAATATGTTGGGTCAGGAAGTCCGCTCTCTGGTCAATGGAAGCCAGGATGTGGGACGCTATGAAGTCATGTGGAATGGTCTGGACAATTCTGGACAACCCGTTGCCACTGGTATATATATCTATCACCTACAGGCTGCTGGGTATTCTAAAACCTTCAAAATGGCTTACATCAAATAAGATCCATTTTGTAGGGGCTTCGCCCTGACATATATCAAAAAGGCGAGGAATATTCCTCGCCTTTTTTTATACATTTTTTTTGGGGGGGGATAGACCGAAGTGGAAAAAGCTGATCCCCTAATAAGCCCAACCACGTTCTTCAGAAACACTCACACTCAGGCTGTCTTTAATATTCTCCGGGTCAAACCAGGCGAACATGACAGTTACTTTGAGATAATCTGGTAGCGAGGTGTCCAGTGGAGCTACACCATCAAAAGGGTCATCAATCCCTCTCACTGTGGTAGTACGGTAGCCTTGAAGGCCATCCAGTATAATGGGAACTGAATACTCAGGCATACTATCCTGAATGGTAAAATAATCCAGATCAACAGCGATTGCCATGCGAGTGGCCATGTTGGTCCAGGCAAGCTGATCCCGTTTTCCCTGATCTGCTTCCCATTTGACATGGTCATATATTTGGTATGATCCTACAGCCACTACTGAAAGTAGCACGGCGGACAACACAACC